>NZ_QUAL01000007.1 GCF_003579925.1 Jiangella rhizosphaerae
ATCTCGCCTAGTGGACGCCGAACGACACCAACGCCACACAGTATCGGGGCCGACGACCCCGGCAGCCGTCGCCACACTCCCCCGTCCCCCTGATAGCTGCCCGTTCTGAGCCGCGTGCGCGCGGGTCAAGTCCAAGGCCCCCAACCACAGCCAAAGAGCACACAGTCAGAGGCCGCGGACTTGAGGCGCGCGCACGCGGCCAAGACAATCGGGCAGCAGGGGGACGGCCCAACTCACCAACGACGGTCAACGCGACAACCCAGCCCGGCGACGCTCAGTCGACGACGCCCTCGGACGCCTTGGCAGCCACGACGGCGGCGTAGACCTCCCGTTTGGGCAACCCCAGGTCGCGCGCGACGTCGGCGATCGCCTCCTTGCGGCGCACCCCGGCGGCCTCGCGCTCGGCCACCAGCTCCACCGCATCGGCGGCCGTCACGGTCGCCGAGCGGGGCGGTGCGCCCTGCACCACCAGGGTGATCTCGCCGAGCGGCCCGTCCTCGGCCGCCCACTCCGCGAGCGAACCCAGCGGCCCGCGCTTGACCTCCTCATGGGTCTTGGTCAGCTCGCGGCACACGGCCGCTGCCCGGTCGGCGCCGAACGCGGCCGCCATCGCCGTCAGCGTGTCGGCCAGCCGGTGCCGCGACTCGAAGAAGACCAGCGTACGCGGCTCGTCCGCCAGAGCCGCGAAGGCCCGCGATCGCTCCCCCGGGCGGCGCGGCGGGAAGCCCTCGAAGCAGAACCGGTCGACGGGCAGCCCGCTGACCGCCAGCGCCGTCAGCACCGCCGACGGTCCCGGCACCGACGTCACCCGCACGCCCGCCTCGACCGCCGCCGCGACCAGCCGGTAGCCGGGGTCGGACACCGACGGCATGCCGGCGTCGGTCACCAGCACGACGCGCGCGCCGTCCGTCAACGCCGTCAGCAGCTCTGGCGTCCGCGCGGACTCGTTGCCCTCGAAGTACGACACCAGCCGCCCGGCGATGGTCACGCCCAGCGACGACGCCAGCCGCAGCAGCCTCCGGGTGTCCTCGGCGGCCACCACGTCGGCCCCGGCCAGCTCGGCCGCCAGCCGCGGCGGAGCGTCGCCGACGTCCCCGATGGGGGTGCCCGCCAGCACCAGGATGCCGTCCGCCGTCGAGTTCGCCACCCGCCCATCCTCGCGCAACAGTGCGCCGCCCTTCACAGCGAGCACTCGTAGGATGACCCGGTGACCCAGACGGTTGACGCCCCCGAGGCATCCGACACGGCGAGATCCGCGGCTGCGATCCGGTCCCGCCTCGTCCGGCCGATGCCTGCCGACCGCATCTGGGGCTGGATCGGCCCGCTGCTGGTGGGCGTGGTCGCGGCGGTGCTCCGGCTGGTCGACCTCGGCCGGCCGAACAAGATCATCTTCGATGAGACGTACTACGCCAAGGACGCCTACTCGCAGCTGCTGTTCGGCTACTCGCGCAAGTTCACCGAGGACGCCAACGAGCGGATCCTGAACGGCGACCTCGACGTCTTCCTGAACGAGCCGTCGTTCGTCGTCCACCCGCCGGTCGGCAAGTTCCTCATCGGCCAGGGCATTCGGGTCTTCGGCATGGACCCGTTCGGCTGGCGCATCGCCGTCGCGCTGTGCGGCGTCGCGACGGTGATCATGGTCGCTCGCATCGGCCGGCGGCTGTTCCGGTCGACGCTGCTCGGCTGCGTGGCCGGCCTGCTGCTCGCCGTCGACGGCCTGTCCATCGTGATGAGCCGGACCGCGGTGCTGGACGGCATCCTGGCGATGTTCATCGTCGCGGCGTTCGGCTGCCTGCTCATCGACCGCGACCAGGTGCGGGCGAGGTACGCCGACTGGGCGGAGGCGCGGCTCGCCCGCGGCCTGACGGAGCCGGGCGACGGCCCGCTGTTCTGGTGGCGGCCGTGGCGGCTGGCGGCCGGCGTCATGCTGGGCCTGGCCTGCGGGACGAAGTGGAGCGGGCTGTACGCGGTCGCGGTGTTCGGCCTGATGACGGTGTTGTGGGAGATCGGCGCGCGGCGCACGGCGCAGTTGCGGAGCCCGGTGCTGAACTCGCTGCTGCGCGACGGCCCGGTGGCGTTCCTGACGATGGTCGGCACGACGTTCGTGGTGTACGTCGCGTCGTGGTGGGGCTGGATCTTCTCCGACAACGGCTGGGGCCGGCAGTGGGCGGCGGAGAACGCCCCGTCCACGCTGGGTTCGCTGTTCCCGAGCTGGGTGCGCAGCCTCTGGCACTACCACTGGGACATGTGGGTGTTCCATCGCGACCTCGACACCCCGCACGACTACCAGTCCGACGCGTGGCAGTGGCTCATCCTCGGCCGGCCGGTGTCGTTCGACTACGAGGGCTACGACCTCGGCCAGGCCGGTTGCGAGGCCGAACGCTGCAGCCAGGCGGTGCTCGCGCTGGGCACGCCGCCGCTGTGGTGGGGCGCCTGCGCGGCGCTGCTGGTGTGTCTGTGGTGGTGGTTCTTCCGCCGCGACTGGCGGGCCGGCGCGATCCTGGCCGGCGTCATCGCGACCTGGGTGCCGTGGCTGCTCTTCACCGACCGCACGATCTTCTACTTCTACGCCGTCGCCATCGCGCCGTTCCTGGTCCTGGCCGTGACGTTCGCGCTGGGGCTGATCATCGGGCCACCTGACGCCTCACCCCGCCGGCGCGCCGTCGGGGTGGCCATCGCCGGCGGCTACGTGCTGATCGTCGTCGCGGTCGCCGCGTGGTTCTACCCCATCCACGTCGACCAGCTCATCTCGTACGACGAGTGGCGCTCGCGCATGTGGTTCAGCCGCTGGATCTAGGTGAGCTCGGCGATCCCCTCGACCAGCAGCCAGATGCCGAACAGGACGAACAGCGCGGCGGCCCCGACCTGGATCAGCCGCTCCGGCAGCCGCTGACCGAGGTACCGGCCGACGGCGATGGCCAGCGCGTCGGCGGCGACCATGCCGACGGTCGACCCGATCCAGACGCCCGTCCAATCGTTGTCGGCGGCCAGCGTGATGGTGGCCAGCATGGTCTTGTCGCCCAGCTCGGCCAGGAAGAACGCGGTGCCGACGGCGATGACGGCGGTCCGGGTGGTCCGCTCGGCCTTGCTCTGCTCCTCGTCGGTCAGGGTGTCGCCGCGCCACGTCCACGCCGCGAAGCCGAAGAAGGCGACCGCCGCGATGACGTTGATCCAGCCGGTGGGGAGCGCCTCGCCGAGCCCGAAGCCGATCGCGACCGACGCCAGGTGCACGACGGTGGTCGCGATGGTGATGCCGAGGATGACGTGCCACGCCTTGAAGCGCGTGGCGAACGTCAACGCCATCAGCTGGGACTTGTCGCCGAGCTCGGCGACGAAGATGACGCCGAAGCTCACGAGGAACGCGGCCCACAGGTCGGCCATCGGATCCCTTCCGGTCGCGCCAGGACCGGAAGACGCGAGACTCCGACCCCGGCATTACTGCCAGTGGTCGAAGGTCTCGCCCGCCTCGAGAACGAGGCCGCGCGGCCGGACGCCGGAGCGTCAGTGTGTCGACCGCGACATTGGGGGCTACTCCCCTTCGCTGCAAGGAGCGTACCTGCATCGCCGATGGAGAATCCAGCCGACGTGCGCAGACTCACATCCGGTCCGGCCGTTCGGCGTGGGCCGCCCGGTGGACGACGATCGCGGCGAGCGCCATGATCGCGGCCCCGGCGAGCGCCGGCACATTGACCTCCGTGACCTCCGCCAGCGCCCCGAACAGCAGTGCCCCGGCCGGCGCTCCGACGATGCCCAGAGTGCGCTCGGCGGAGCTGACCCGGCCGAGCAGCTCGTCGGGCGTCCGCTGCTGCGTCAACGAGACGAAGTGGACGTTGACCACCATGCCCGCCACCCCGAAGACCGCCAGCGCCGCCGCCGTCGCCGCCGGGTGGGCGACGCCGCCGATGACGAGCAGGCACCCGGTCTGCGCGGCGATCGCCAGCACCATGGCCCGCGCCCCGCCGCCGGTCCACCGCCCGACCCGCGTCGCGACCAACCCGCCCACCACCCCGCCGGCGCCGTACGCCGCGAGCACCAGCCCGAACACGACGTCGGAGGCGCCGGCCCAGCGGGTGATGATCAGCACCAGTAGCGCCTGGAGTCCGCCGATCACCAGGTTGCCGAGCAGGTTCGCCAGGCAGCCGCCGCGCAGCAGCCGGTCGCGCCAGAGCCGCCGCACGCCGGACGCGATCTCCGACCGCAACGTCGACCCTGGCGGCCGACTCGCCACGGGCAGGGCCGGCCGCGGCAGCGACGCGATCAGCGCCGCCGCCACCAGATACGTCACCGCGTCGACCGCGAACGGCAGCGCCACCCCCGCCGTCACCAGCAGACCGGCCGCCGGCGCACCGAGGAAGGTCCCGGCCAGCGCCTGCCCGGTCATCAGCCGGGCGTTGGCCGACGGCAGCGCCGACCGGGGCACCAGCGTGGGCAGGATCGCCGTCGCCGCGTTGTCGAACAGCGTCTGCAGCGTCGTCAGGGCGAAGGCCAGCACCGCCAGCACGGCGAGGTGCGCATACCCCAACGCCAGCGCCGTCGCGAACGCCGCCACCAGCAGCCCCCGCGCGAGGTCGACCGTCCACATGGCCCGGCGCCGGTCGACGCGGTCGGCCAGGGCGCCGCCGAGCAGGCCGAAGACCAGCCAGGGCAGATAGCCGGCGGCCGACACCAGCGAGAGCAGGAACGGCGACGTCGTCAGCCCGGCGGCGACCAGCGGCAGCGCGACGTTGCGCACCGCGTCGCCGAACCGGGACAGCACGGCGGCCGACCACAGGCGCCCGTAGCCGCCGCGCCAGCGCACCGCCTCGCCGGCCTCCGCCATGATCGTCATGTCGGCGAACGTTAGTTCGAGGGTCCGACAAGGTCCGCCGGCCGCGCGATCAGCGGCGGGAGCCGGACGGGCGTCAGCCCTGCTGGGGCGCTTCGGCGCCGGTGTAGAAGGCGGTCGTGCGGTCGGCGGCGGCCTGGGCGCCCTCGGGGGTGGCGAACCCGGAGTCGACGTTGGCGTCGCGCCAGCGCTCGCTGGCCAGGCCGATGAACCGCTTGCCCTCGTCGGACATGGTCCAGGCCTCGACCTCCTTCGGGTCGACGGCGACGTCGGCGCCCGCGGCGGTGTGCAGCGCGAGCCCGATGAACGCGAGGTCCCAGCCGAGGCCGACCGCCCCGGGGCCGTAGAGCTCCCAGAAGGCGAGGCCCTCGTCGTCCACGAGGGCGATGTGGTCGAGCTCGAACCGGGTCCGCTCGTCGCCCTCGGGGGTGAGCCGGACCTCGATCCAGCTGACCTGCCCGTTGAACTCCCACGTGGCGGCGAAGCTCTTCGGCGGGTCGCACCGCTCGACGACGCCGCCGGCGTTGCCCTCGACCTGGTAGCGGCCGCCGAGCTTCAGCTCGCCGCTGACCGGCGAGAACCAGCGCGGGATGCGCTCCTGGTTGGTCACCGCGTCCCAGAGGTCCTCGACGGCGGCCGGGTAGGTCTGGCTGACGGTGACGGTGCGGGCCTCGCCGGCCTCGATGGTGCGCGAGCCGACCTGGCGGCGCACGGCGTTGATCTGCTGGACGACGTCGATCATGGGGCGTTCTCCTGGTCCGGGTCGTGGCCGGCCTGCTCCTGCAGCCGGCGTTGGCGCTTGCCCCTGGCCAGCTCGGTGGCCAGCGCGTCCAGAGGAGGGGTCCAGAACCGCCGGAAGCGGTCGAGCCATGCGTCGACGTCGCGGAGCGGATCTGTGCTGACGGCGTACAGCCGGCGGGCGCCGTCGGGCCGCACGGTGGCGAACCCGGACTCGCGCAGCACCTTGAGGTGCTGCGAGACCGCCGGCTGCGAGATGCCGAACTCCTGCTGGATGACCGACGTGACGGCGCCGGAGGTCAGCTCGCCGTCGGCGAGCAGCTCCAGGATGCGGCGGCGAACCGGGTCGCCGAGCACGTCGAAGGCATGCATACCGATACGTTATCGCTTCCCACTTATATAAGTCAACGCTGTAGCTCTTCGTCCGGCGGTGGAGCGGTCACGGCCGGCGAGCCGGGAACCGTGACGGCGACATCGGCCGGCGAGTGCTGCCGCCGGCTGCCGATCAGGAACGGCGCGGCGATCAGCTGGATGGCGCCACCCAGCGCCAGCGACGTGCCGTAGCTGTAGACGTCGGCGGCCCGGCCCAGCGCCGGCTGGATGACCACGCCCCCGGTGTTGCCCATCAGCGAGTCGAACGACAGCACCGTCGCCCGCTGCTTGGAGGGGATCATGTCGTTGAGGTAGGCCTGCCGGATCGGCATCTCCGCGGACCCGATGAGCGCCCACACCACCAGCAGCGCCAGCGCCACCCAGAACACCTCGGTCAGGCCGAGCACCCCCAGCGCGACCGCGCTGACCAGCGTCCCCCCGATCAGCGCCGTCGTCCGCTTGTGGACCAGCCGGCGGAAGTGCGGCGCGAGGTACCCGCCGACCACCTGCGCGCCGGCCACCACGGCGGCGGCCAGCCCGGCGATCGAGTAGGCGTCGGGGTCGCCGTACAGCTCGAGCAGGTACGGCTGCAGCGCGTAGAACGTGTAGAAGCTGACGCCGGACGTGAACGGCGCGGCCAGCATCACCCAGCGCACCGGCGGGTTGCGCAGGCCGTGCTCGATGGACGCCGACCAGATGCCGCGCACCACACGCCCGGTACTGGTCGACCGGTCGGGCGTGAAGCCGAGGTCCTTCATCAGCACGTACGCGACCACGAACATCGCCACCAGCACGCCGGCCCGGAACAGGAACGGCACGCCCAGCGTCGTCGCCTGCGCGATGACGCCGCCGGCGACCGAGCCGCCCAGCATCGCGACGCCGGACACCATCTGGCCGCGGCCGAACACCGCCTCGAGGCTGCCCTCGTAGCCGGCGAAGTGCAGCGCGTCGACCAGCCAGGCCTCCACCGCGCCGGAGAAGAACGTGAACCCCAGGCCGAGCAGCGCCGACACGACGGCCCACGCCCAGAACGGCGCGCTGATCTGCCACATCAGGTAGTACAGCGCGGTCGTCACCGACAGCGTCACCGTGCCGAGCAGGTACGACGCCCGCCGCCCCACGGTGTCGGCGACGACCCCCGTCGGGACCTCGAACAGCACCATGCCGACGGTGAAGAACGCGTTGGCGGCGAACGCCTCCAGGTTGCTGAGGCCGGCGTCGAGCAGGAACAGCGTGTTGATGCCCCAGATGAACGACGCGGCGAGCGTGTTGCCGAGCATCAACGTGATGTAGATGCCTTGGATGCGGCGGGCCTGCGTGTTCATCGGCGCGGGGTCCTCTCGTCCAGTCGCCTCGTCGCGACTGCCTTGGTACAAGCGCCCACGGCCTCGAACTATGCCCGACCGGCCGCCGCCGTACCAGAGCCGCGACGGCCGGTCCGCTCACACCGCGGTGATCAGGCCGTGCACACCACCCCGAAGCACTGCGCCGCCTCGGCGTTGCCGCTGGCCCGGTTGCCGCCGCCGTCCGGTTCGACGCCTCGTTCTGCAGCTCGATGCCGGCGGTGTTCGGCCCGCTGACGTCGAGGTCGTTCGCGCACCGTGTTGCCGTTGGACGAGGTCAGCGCGATGCCGCTGCCGCTGCTGCCGACACCCGGTTGTTGATCACCGGCCGCGCTCGTCCAGCACCTGCTCGAGCAGCGTCGGCCGGTCGGTCATGATGCCGTCGACGCCGAGGTCGATGAGCCGCTCCATCTGCGCGCGGTCGTTGATGGTCCAGACGTGGACGGCCAGGCCGCGGCGGTGCGCGTCGGCGACGAAGTCGGCCGTCACCACCGGGATGCCCGCCTGCGACGGCGGCACCTGCAGCGCGTGGTGCCCGTGCAGCGTGATGCCGGTGAGCGGGCCGAGCGAGTTCAGCCAGAACGCCGTCGTCTGCTCGGTGCCCGGCGAGGTGCTGACGTCGCGGTTGTACAGCGCGAACCGGGTGACGGCACTGTCGGAGAACGACGCCACGATGGTGTCGGTGCCGCGGCCGAACTCGCGCAGCACGTCGGCCACCGTCCGCTCGTACGGCGACGTCTCGGGCCGGGTGCGCTTGATCTCGACGTTGAGCAGCACGCCGGGGAACGTCTCGAGCACCTCCCGCAGCGTCGGGATGCGGAAGTCCGCAGCGGTGTACCCGTCGGGCGCCGGCCGCTCGCCCGTCGCGACGCCGCGGAAGACGTAGTCGCCGGGCGCGCCGTCGTGGCAGGTGCCGCAGCCCGGGACGAACCA
This sequence comes from Jiangella rhizosphaerae, assembly GCF_003579925.1. Classification (GTDB taxonomy): domain Bacteria; phylum Actinomycetota; class Actinomycetes; order Jiangellales; family Jiangellaceae; genus Jiangella; species Jiangella rhizosphaerae. The sequence goes on from NZ_QUAL01000007.1 coordinate 8,212, forward strand.
GTGCGCGGCGTCCAGCGTCCGGATCTGCTCCAGGGTGAGCCGGTCGACCCGCCCGGTGCCGTTCGTCGTGCGGTCGACGGTGGTGTCGTGCAGCACGACCAGCTCGCCGTCGGCCGTCGCGTGGACGTCCAGCTCGAGCACGTCGGCACCCTTGTCGAGCGCCGACTTGAACGCGTAGAGGGTGTCAGACGGCGCCTCGATCTCGCCGCCCTGGTGTGCGATGTTGAGGACGCGCCGCTCCAGCCACGGGTTCTCCGCGGCCGGGGCCGCGGCGCCCGCCGTCGTCGTCGGGATGAGGGCCGCGGCGACGGCGCCGGCGGCCAGAAGACGGGTGAGCCTGCTCATGGGCGAACGGTAGGGGGTACCGGTGACAGTTGCGCCGATGCTGCGCCGCCGCGAGATGAACGTCGGACCCGGCGGGTACGGTCGCCGGCATGACGACCTACCCCAGCGTGCTGCAGACCGTGCTGGACACCACCGACGCGCGCGGACTGGCGGAGTTCTACCGGCGGCTGCTCGGCTACGTCTACCGTCCCGGCGACGAGACCCCCGACCCCGCGGGCGACGACTGGCTGGTCCTGCTCGACGTCGACGGCCGGCGCCGGCTCGCCTTCCAGCAGGTCGACGAACTGACGCCGTCGACGTGGCCGGACGGCGCCGTCCCGCAGCAGCTGCACCTGGACATGACGGTCCCGTCGCTGGAGGAGCTGCTGCTCCAGCACGACCGCGTGCTCGAGCTGGGCGGCCGGATGATCCTCGACCGCATCGACGACCCCGACGAGCCGCTGCGCGTCTACGCCGATCCGTCCGGCCACCCGTTCTGCATCTTCGTGGCCTGACGGCTACGGCGCGGCGCCCCTCGGCGGTTCCGGAGACGCACGCCCCGGCAACCGAGTTGATCTTGGAGTTGTTCGCCTATTACGGTCCGAAATGCCCGTTTGATACCCGAAGAACTCCAAGATCAACGGTGAGGAGGGCGTGGGCGCCCGCCCGTCCGTCAGAGCGACGGCGAACGCCGGCCGAGGCGCTCGGTGAGGTAGTCCTCCCACGTCCGTGTCCCACGGTCGGCGCCGTCGAGCGTGAGGTTGTCGCCGTCGCGGTAGGCGCGACCCACCCGGCCGGGCAGCCGTACGGGGAGCAGCGCCCGCCGCTTGCCGGCGGCGCGCAGGTACGAGCGCAGCAGCTCGCCCATCGGCACGACCCGCGGACCGGCGAGGTCGGCGACCAGTCCGGCCGGCTCGCCGAGGGTCAGCTCGGCCAGCCGCTCGGCCACGTCACGTGCGTCGACCGGCTGGAAGCGCAGGCCGCCGGGGACCGGGATCACCGGCAGCCTCGCCATCGCGGTCGCGGTCTTCAGCACGAGGTCGTGGAACTGGGCGGCGCGCAGGACGGTCCACGGCACGCCCGATCCGGTCACGGCCTGCTCGGCGGCGAGCTTCATGCGGAACCAGGCGAGCGGCACCCGGTCGGCCCCGATCACCGAGATGTGCACGAGATGCCGCACGCCCGCGTCCGCCGCTGCCCGGGCCAGGCGCGCCGTCGCCTCGTCGTCGCCCTTGGGCCCGCCGGCCAGGTGCAGGACCGTGCCGACGCCGTCGACGGCAGCCCTGACGGCCCGCTCGGCGTCGTCCGAACGCAGGTCGGCCGCCACGTACTCGACACCGTCGGCCGGCTCGCGCGGCGTCCGGCTGAGCACCCGGACGGTCCGGCCGGCCTCGACCAGCCGTGGCACGATGAGACGTCCGAGGGTGCCGGTCCCGCCGGTCACCAGAAGGGGTGTGGTCACAGTCAGCTCCAGTTCTCAGCCGTTGAGGTTCCACTGCCCTGACCCGCGGCGATCGGGAAATGTGACCGGATGACCGACGACGATTTCGAGCGGCACCGGCCGCACCTGCGCGCCGTCGCGTACCGCATGCTCGGCTCGCTGGCCGATGCCGAGGACGTCATTCAGGAGACGTGGCTGCGCTACCAGCGCACCGACACCTCCGGCGTCGAGAACCTCGGTGGCTGGCTGACGACGGTCGCCGGCCGGGTGTGCCTGAACCTGCTGCGGTCGCGGACCACCCGGGGCGAGGTGCCGCTGGACGAGAGCGACCCCGCGGTGCGGCTGCCCGATCCGGTGGTCAGCCCGCTGAGCGGACCCGACCCGGAGCAGGAGGCGCTGCTGGCCGACTCCGTCGGGCTGGCCCTGCAGGTCGTCCTCGACACCCTGAGCCCGGCCGAGCGGCTGGCGTTCGTGCTGCACGACCTGTTCGCCGTCCCGTTCGACGACATCGCGCCGCTGGTCGAGCGGAGCCCGGCCGCGACCCGGCAGCTGGCAAGCCGGGGCCGGCGCCGGGTCCAGGAGGCCGCGCCCACGCCCGACGCCGACCTCGCCCGGCAGCGGGCCGCCGTCGACGCGTTCTACGCCGCGGCCCGCGACGGCGACTTCGACGCGCTGGTGACGGTGCTCGATCCCGACGTCGTGCTGCGCGCGGACGGCGGCACGCACCCGGCCCGGCCGACGGTGCTGCTGCGCGGCGCCAAGACGGTCGCCGGTCAGGCGACGCTGGCCCGGCGGCTGGCCGAGCACGTGCGGCCGGCGCTGGTCAACGGCGCGGCCGGCGCGGTGGCCGTCATCGGCGGGCGGGTGTTCGCGGTGATGGCCTTCACCGTCGTCGACGGCCGGATCGCCGCGATCGACATCCTCAACGACCCCGACCGGCTGGGTGGCATCGAGCCGGACGCCTTCGATGCGTGAGCCCTGGAACGCCAACATCCACTACGACGCCCGGCTGGCGGCCTGCGTCCCGCCCGGCGCGGGCCCCGTCCTGGACGTCGGCTGCGGCGATGGCTTCCTCGCGGCGCGGCTGGCCGGCGGGTTCGCACCGGCGGACGGCGGCGCGGCGCCGGCGCGGCGCGTGGTCGCCCTGGATGCCGACGCGCCGGTACTGGAGCGTGCCCGGGCCCGGTTCCCCGACGCCGCGGTGGACTGGCGCCACGGCGACGTGCTGACGTATCCGTTCCAGCTCGGCTCCTTCGACGCCGTCGTCTCGAACGCGACGCTGCACCACCTGCCGGACGCCGCGGCGGCGCTGCGCCGGCTCGGTGCGCTGGTCCGCCCGGGTGGCGTGCTGGCCGTCGTCGGCTTCGCCCGGTTCGAACGGCGTGACCTGCCCTGGGCCGCCGCCGCGTTCGTCTCCCTGGGCGTCGCGAACCGCGTGCGGCGCAAGTGGGAGCACTCCGCACCGCAGCACTGGCCGCCGCCGCACACCTACCGCGAGCTGGGCGCCTGTGCCCGAGCCGTGCTGCCCGGAGTGCGGTTGTCGCGGCTGCTCATGGGCCGCTACCTGCTCGCCTGGCCGGCGCCCGGGGTCGCGTCCTGGGTCTGAGTCGCGCTTCACGGCAGAATCCGGCTCGAAAGCGCGACTCAGACCCAGGACGTCGGGCACCCTCGAGTCGTCGCCGACCGATCGTCAGCCGTGCTCGGCGGCGCGCTCACCGCCGCAGCCCGAAGACCGGCCGGCTCCAGCCGGTGTCCTCGACGCCGTCGCCGAGGGCGGCGCCGATGGCGCGTTCCTCGTAGCGGAAGTGCGACTCCATGATCGCGGCCAGGCCGTCGAGCTCGCGCCGGATCGCGGCCCGCCGGTCCGCCGTCGCCTCCGCCGACTCCGCGGCGAGGTCGCGGACGGCGCCGACGATGTCCGCGATCAGCCGGTGGTCCTCGCGCAGCGCCGCGACGGTGGCGGCGAGGTCGGGGCGGGCGCGGACGAGCTCGGCGAACAGGCCGCCGTCCTCGCCCTCGTGGTGGATGGTGAGCGCCGAGCAGAAGCCCAGGCAGTGCGTCAGCAGGTCGCCGTCGTCGCCGGAACCGTCGCGCAGGTCGCGCAGCCGGGCGCGGAGCGTCGCGTGCACGTCGGCGAGCTGCCGGCTCCAGGCGAAGGTGCGCGAGCCAGTCTCGTCCATCGTCCCAGCCGATCAGGATCGCGCACCGAACGCAACCCACGCCGTGACGGAACTCCGCCGCCGTCGATCGAACCGGCTACCCGGTGACGGACGTGCGCGACGCGCCGGACCGGCCGAGCGCCGCCCGCAGTCCCGGGATCAGCACGGCACCGACGGCGAGGTGCATCAGCATGAGGTAGACCTTGGCGTCGCCGTCCGCGTCGGCCATGAGCGGACCGCTCAGCGAGAGCACGAGGACCGTCAGCGCGACGCCGGTCCACACCCGCCGCGCGTCGCCGGTCCGCCGCCCCAGCCACACCAGGAGCCCCCAGCCGGCCAGCGACATCGTCAGCGCCCCGCTCAGCACCAGCGCCAGCCCGACGTCCATCGTCACGCCGGCGGTGGTCACCTCCAGATCGGCCCCCGCGATCACCGCGACCGCCCACGGCAGCGTCGCCGCCGCCGTCGCCCCGGCGACCGCCAGCACGGCCCGTCGCCGCGCGGTCGTCTCGTTCGTCGTCATCGTGTTCCTCCTGCTGTCACTCTGGTGGCGATGCCTGGACAGCAGTACGACGACGCGGCGAGGCGGAACGTCAGGCCGCACACTTCACAGCGCTGTCTCGTCGGAGTGGTGAGAGGAGGCCGACGACCATGACCGACCCTGACCTCGCCGCGATCATGACCGAGCGCCGGCAGCTGATCAACGTCGCCTACCGGCTGCTCGGCTCGCTGGCCGACGCCGAGGACGTCGTGCAGGAGACGTACGCCCGCTGGTACGCGATGTCCACGGAGCAGCGGGACGCCATCGACTCCCCCGCCGCCTGGCTGACCACCGTCGCCAGCCGGATCTGCCTCGACCTGCTGCGCTCGGCCCGGGCGCGGCGCGAGCGTTACGTCGGCGAGTGGATCCCGGAGCCGCTGCCCGACCGGAGCGAGTGGATCAGCGCGCCGGCGGGCGGTGAGGGCGACCCGGCCGATCCCGCCGACCGCGTCACCCTCGACGAGTCGATCAGCATGGCCTTCCTCGTCGTCCTCGAGTCGATGACGCCGGCCGAGCGCGTCGCGTTCGTCCTGCACGACGTCTTCGGCTACCCGTTCGCCGAGGTCGCACGGATCGTCGGCCGCACGCCCGCGGCCTGCCGCCAGCTGGCCTCGTCCGCCCGCCGCCGGCTCCGCTCCGCCCGGACGCCGGCGCGGCCGGCC
>NZ_QUAL01000099.1 GCF_003579925.1 Jiangella rhizosphaerae
GAGGCCGGGCCGGGTGTCGGCCGGGCGGCCGCCGCCCGTCCGGCGAGCCCGCCGGCCGCACTGACCCGGGTCGCCGCCTCCGAGGTGACGCACCGCGCCGCTTGACCGCCGTACGCCGACGCACGGTCCGGACGGGCGGCGGTCCGGCGAGCCGCTGAGAACGTGCGAGGATGGCGGCCGTGGAGTACATCGTCATCGTCGCAGCCGTCGTGGTCGTTCTGGGCATCGCCCTGGCAGCGTTCCTGGTTCCCCGCCGACGGCGGGGCACGGTCGAGGCGCCGCCGCCCCGGCCGGGCGTCGACTACCAGCCCGGGGTCGGTGACGACGCCACCGCACCGGCCGAGGCACAGCGCACGCCGATCAGCGACGTCCAGCTGCCCGAGCCCGAGGCCCCGGAGGCGCCCGTCGAGCCCGAGGCGCCGGCGATCGAGCGGCCCGAGCCCGCCGCCGGCCGGCTGGTGCGGCTGCGCTCCCGCCTGGCCCGCTCGCAGACCAGCCTCGGCAAGGGCCTGCTCAGCCTGCTGTCCCGCGAGCGGCTCGACGACGAGACGTGGGAGGAGATCGAGGACACCCTCCTCACCGCCGACCTCGGCGTCGCGCCGACGCAGGAGCTGGTCGAGCGGCTGCGCACCCGGGCCCGGGTCGAGGGCATCCAGAGCCCCGAGGCGGCCCGCACGCTGCTGCGCGAGGAGCTGCTCGCCCTGGTCGACCCCTCGCTGGACCGCATGCTGCGTACCGACCGCCACGTCGAGGACGGCCGGCCCGCGGTCGTCCTGGTGGTCGGCGTCAACGGCACCGGCAAGACGACGACGGTCGGCAAGCTGGCCCGCGTGCTGGTCGCCGAGGACCGCGACGTCCTCCTCGGCGCCGCCGACACGTTCCGGGCCGCGGCCGCCGACCAGCTCACCACCTGGGGCGACCGCGTCGGCGTCGTCACCGTCCGCGGGCCCGAGGGCGGCGACCCCGCCAGCGTCGCGTTCGACGCCGTCAAGGCCGGCATCGAGCAGGAGGCCGACACCGTCCTCGTCGACACCGCCGGCCGGCTGCAGACCAAGGTCGGCCTCATGGACGAGCTGGGCAAGGTCAAGCGGGTCATCGAGAAGCACGGCCCGGTCGACGAGGTGCTGCTCGTCCTCGACGCCACCACCGGCCAGAACGGCCTGGTGCAGGCCCGGGTGTTCGGCGAGGTCGTCGACGTCACCGGCATCGTCCTGACGAAGCTCGACGGCACCGCCAAGGGCGGCATCGTCGTCGCCGTCCAGCGCGAGCTCGGCGTCCCGGTCAAGCTGGTCGGCCTCGGCGAGGGCCCCGACGACCTCGCGCCGTTCGACCCCGAGGCCTTCGTCGACGGCATCCTCGGCGACGCAGATGGGTGAGGGATCTGCGTAGCCATGGCTGCACAGATCCCTCACCCATCCTGCCGTCAGCGGACGAGCGCCGGTTCCGGCTCGCGCTCCGGCAGGAACAGCTCCGGCCGGCCCTCGACGTAGAGCTGCGGGATCCGCCGGTCCAGCCACCGCGGCGACCACCAGTTCGCCCGGCCGAGCACGTGCATGACGGCCGGCACCAGGAGCATGCGCACGATGGTCGCGTCGATGAGGATCGCCGCGGCCATCCCGACGCCGAGCGACTTCAGCACGACGTCCGGGCTGGGCACCAGCGCGGCGAACACCGTCACCATGATCGCCGCCGCCGCCGTGATGACCCGCCCGGTGCCGGCGAGTCCGTCGACGATCGCCCGTGCGTTGTCGCCGGTGCGCATCCACGACTCGCGCATGCGGCTGATGAGGAACACCTCGTAGTCCATCGACAGCCCGAACAGCACCGCGAACATCACCACCGGCACGTAGGCCGGCATCGGCGTCTCGGTGTCGATGCCGACCAGCTGTCCGGCCCAGCCGCCCTCCAGCACCAGCGCCACCACGCCGTACGCAGCCGCGACGGAGAGCAGGTTCATCAGCGCGGCGGTGAGCATGACGACGACGCTGCGGAACGACACCAGCAGCAGCACCATCGACACCGTCACCACGCCGCCGATGAGCAGCGGCAGGCCGTCGGCCATCGACTCGTTGACGTCGATCGCCGCAGCCGTCACGCCACCGACGTGCACGTCCAGCCCGGCATCGGCGCCGGCCGCGGGCAGCACGTCGTCGCGCAGGGCGTGCACGAGGTCTTCCGTCGCGGCGTCCTGCGGGCCGGTCTCGGGCAGGACGGTGAGCAGCGCGGTCGCGCCGGACGGGTCGACGGCGGGCGGCAGGACGGCCGCGACCCCGGGTGTCGCCGCGACGGCGTCGGACAGCGCCGGCAGCGCGGCGGCCGCGTCGTCGCCGTCCAGCGACGTCACCAGCAGCAGCGGGCCGTTGGCGCCGGCGCCGAACCCGTCGGCGAGCAGGTCGTAGGCCTGCCGGCTGGAGTGATCGGCCGGGTCGTTGCCCGCGTCGGGGAAGCCGAACCGGGCGCCGAGGAACGGCGCGGCCAGCGCCAGCATCAGCCCGCCGCCCAGCACGACGGCGAGGATGTTGCGGCGCTCGATCAGCCGGCTCCACCGCAGCCAGCCGGGCGACGGCGCCAGGTGCCCGCCCTCGGCCACCGCCACCGTGCCGCGCCGCCGCCCGACCGGCAGCCGCCATCGCTCGATCCGGTGCCCGAAGAACCCGAGCAGCGCCGGGAACAGCGTCGCCGCGGCGGCCATGACGACGAGGACGGCGACCATCGTCACCACGGCCGCGCCGCGCATGAACGACAGGCCCATCGCGAACAGGCCGAACATGCTGACCATCACCGTGCTGCCGGCCACCATGACCGCGCGCCCGGCGGTGTCCAGCGTCGCGACGGCGGCCCGCTCGGGGTCCAGCCCGGCCGCGCGCCACTCGCGGAATCGCGTGACCATGAGCAGCACGTAGTCGATGCCCAGCGCGATGCCCATCAGCGACGCCAGGATCGGCGCCCAGTCCGGCACGTCCATGACCGCCGCGACCAGCCCGGCCAGCGTCGAGCTCACCGCCAGCCCGGCCACGGCGACGCCGATCGGCAGTCCGGCCGCGACCACCGTGCCGAACGTCACCAGCAGGATCACGGCCGCGGCGACCAGCCCGACCATCTCCCCGCCGAACTCGCCGGACTCGGCCAGCCGGATCGCGTCGCCGCCCAGTGCGACCTCGAGCCCCGGCCGCGATGCCTCCTCGGCGGCCGCCAGCAGCCGCTCGGTGTCCTCGACCGGCATGTCCTCCGGCGCGTCGACGTCGAGGCTCAGCCGCGCCACCAGCGTCTGCCCGTCCGGCGCCAGCCCGCCGGCCGCCGTGTACGGGTCGTCGACGGCGACGACGTGCGGCAGCGTGCGCAGCTCGTCCAGCAGCACGGTGACGTCGGCCTGGACGCCCGGGTCGGTCACCGGCTCGTCGGAGCGCACCACCACGTCCACCGGCTCGCCGGCCTGGGCGGGGAACCCGTCGAGGAGCAGCCGCTGCGCCTGTTGCGAGTCGCTGCCGGGACTGGAGTAGTCGACCTCGTAGTCACCACCGAACGCGGCGGTCAGCCCCGCGGCGACGGCCAGCGCCGCCGCCCAGCCGAGCAGCACCCGCCAGCGGTGCCGGAACGCCACGCCGGCCAGCCGCCCCAGCGGCCCCGGCCTGCTCTGTGTCGGTGTAGTCGTCATACTCGCATCCTGGAAGCCCGGCCCGGGCGCCGTCGTCGGCTGCGGAGCGCGTCCTCCCGCCGGCGTCTACGCCCGGCGGAGTAGGCCGATGCGACGCGCGGACGACGCCCCGCCTCGGCGCGTGTGGCTACGATCCTTCCCATGGAGCGGTTGGTACGGCGCCTGCCGGCACTGTCGGCGCGGACGCAGGACGTGCTGATCGCCGGCTTCGTCACGCTGTTGCAGGTGCAGGGCACGCACTCGGCGATCCTGGCCGACCCGGACCCCGGCGCCCCGTTCGACGTCCTCGGCGTCGCGGGCAACGGGCTGCTCGTCCTCAGCGGCCTGGCCCTGCTGGTGCGGCGGCGCTGGCCGGTCCCCGTCTTCGTGGCGACCGCCCTCATCAGCGTCGTCTACTTCGCGGCCGGCTACCCGGATGGGCCGGGCTGGATCTCGCTGTTCGTGGCCATCTACACGGTGACGGCGCACGGCGACGGCCGCCGCTCCCTGGTCGTCGTCGCGAACGGCCTCGCCCTGCTGACGGTCGTCTGGATCGGCACCACCGACTTCGACGAGCGCGAGCGCATCGGCTGGCTGGCCTTCCGCATCGGCGCGACCATCATGGCCGCGGCGCTGGGGGAGTCGGTGCGGTCGCGCCGCGTCATCGCCGCCGACGCGCTGCGCCGGGCGGAGGAGGCCGAGCGCACCCGCGACGAGGAGGCCCGCCGCCGGGTCGACGCCGAGCGGCTGCGCATCGCCCGCGAGGTGCACGACACCGTGGCGCACGCCATCGCGATCATCAACGTGCAGGCGGGGGTGACGGCGCACGTGCTGGACAAGCGGCCCGAACGCGCCCGCGAGACGCTGCTCACCATCGAGCAGACCAGCGCCCGGGCGTTGCGCGAGATGCGCTCCGTCCTCGGCGTGCTGCGCGGCGACGACGACGGCTCGCCCGGCCCGAGCCTCGGCGCGCTCGACGAGCTGCTCTCGGTGGCCCGGCGGGCCGGGCTCGACGTCACGGTCGCCGGCTCGGTGCCCGCCGAGACGCTGCCCGATGCCGTCGACCGCGCCGCGTACCGCATCGTCCAGGAGGCCATCACCAACGTCATCCGGCACGCGGGGCCGGCCCGGGTCACCGTCGGCCTCGAACTGCGCGACGGCGAGCTGCGGATCGAGGTCGCCGACGACGGCGGCGGGCTCAGCGCGCCCGCCGGCCCGCCCGTCGAGCCCGGCCGCGGCCTGGCCGGCATGCGGGAACGGTGCGAGCTGCTCGGCGGCGCATTCGAGGCCGGTCCCGACGGCGACGGCTTCCGGGTCCGCGCCCGGCTGCCGCTGCACCGCGTCGAGGCCGCCGCCCGATGACGAACCCCACCGTGCGGGTCGTCCTCGCCGACGACCAGGTGCTCGTCCGCACCGGATTCCGGGTACTGCTCGACGTCGAGGACGACATCGAGGTCGTCGGCGAGGCCGCCACCGGCGCCGAGGCGATCGAGCGCTGCCGCGAGTCGCGTCCCGACGTCGTGCTCATGGACATCCGGATGCCCGGCCTCGACGGCATCGAGGCGACCCGCCGCATCGCCGCCATCCCGGGCCTCGAGCGGGTCAAGGTGCTGATCCTCACCACGTACGACACCGAGGAGTACGTGTTCGACGCGCTCGATGCCGGCGCCAGCGGTTTCCTGCTCAAGGACGCCGGACCGCAGGAACTGCTGCACGCCATCCGCGTCGTCGCCGCCGGCGAGGCGCTGCTCGCCCCGAAGATCACCCGGCGCCTGATCGCCCAGTTCACCGCGGCCCGGGCGGCACACCAGGTCGCCGAGGACCGCCTGGGCGTGCTCACCCAGCGCGAGCGCGAGGTGCTGGCGCTGGTCGGCACCGGCCTGTCCAACGCCGAGATCGGCGCGGCGCTCTCGCTCAGCCCGGCGACGGCCAAGACGCACGTCAGCCGGGCGATGATCAAGCTCGGCGCCCGCGACCGCGCACAGCTCGTCGTCATCGCCTACCAGACCGGACTGGTCAGCGCCCGCCCCGCGACCTGATGTCGTCCTGCGTCGAGGTCGACTTGCTACCGCTAGAGCAGCAGTAACTCGACCTTGACGAAGACGGCCGGCGATCGGCGTCCCGCGGTCGCGCCCGGCGTGCGCCTCATCGAGGCCTTACAGAGCGAGCAGACGCCGCAGGATGGTCTCGATCGTGACGAGGGTCGCGTCGTCCGCCCGGCCGAAGTATCGACCGAGCCGCCGTGGCGAGATGGCGCGAATGTCCTCGCACTTGACGTAGCTGGTGGCCTTCAGCCCGGAGCTCCCGGGCTCGACCTCGACGTGGGTCGATCGTTGCCGGTAGGTGCGGGTCAAGGGCAGAACGGTCACGACAGGTGGATGCGACTCCAGCCACGGTTGGGCGCTCACGATGAGCACCGGCCGCTTCAGAGCCTGCTCGTGTCCGATGGGCTCACCGAGATCGGCGAGGTAGATGTCGCCGCGGTTCACCAGCCGTGCTCCGCGGTCAGGTCGTCGTCATCACCGTCATCGAGGTTGTCGCCGAGCGTGGCGCTCGACTCGTACTCGGCACGTTCCTCGTCGCTCATCGCTGCGTGCTCGGCCCGGACGGCGAGCCAGAACGATCGTTCGTCCGCCTCGTCGAGCGCGTGCTCGATGGCGGTCGCCAGCGTCACTCGTTCCCGCCGGGCTCGCTCGGCCAGGCGCTGGTGGAGGGCCCGCGGCACCTTGATGGTGGTGGTCGCCGTCATACCCACGAGTATACCCAGCGCGCTACTACAACGCTCAGCTGAGCAGGAGGCCGAGGCCGATCGCGGCCATCACCAGGGCGATGATCCCGTCCAGGACCTGCCAGGCGCGCGGCCGCTCGAACACCCGGCTCAGGCCGCGGGCGCCGAATCCCAGCGCCGTGAACCACCCGATCGACGCCGCCGCGGCGCCGGCGCCGTACAGCCAGCGGCCGTCGTCGCCGTGCTGGTTGGCCAGCGAGCCGAGCAGCACGACGGTGTCGAGGTACACGTGCGGGTTGAGGAAGGTGAACGCCAGGCAGGTGAGCACGGCGGCGCGCGCCGTCGTGGCCGAGCGGCCGGCGGCCGTCAGCGACGACGGGCGCAGCGCCCGGCGCGCGGCGAGGGCACCGTAGCCGAACACGAACGCGGCGCCCCCGTACCGCGCGACGTCCAGCGCCCACGGGTGCGCGGTGAGCAGCGCGCCCAGCCCCGCGATGCCGGCGCCGATGAGCAGCGCGTCGGCGGCGGCGCAGACCAGCACCACCGGCACCACGTGGCGCCGCGCGATGCCCTGGCGCAGCACGAACGCGTTCTGCGCGCCGATGGCGACGATCAGCGACAGCGACGTGGCGAACCCGATGGCGGCACTGGACACGCCCTCGACGGTAGGGCGGGAGCGTGCCGAAGGCCAGCTAATGTTTCTAAGCCTTCATTAGCATGGCTTCATGATGCGGATCGATCTCGCGCAGCTGAGCGCATTCGCCGCCGTCGTCGACGAGGGCAGCTTCGAGGCCGCCGCCCGCCGGCTGCACGTGACGCCGTCGGCGGTGAGCCAGCGGGTCAAGGCGCTCGAGGCGCGGATGGGCCAGATCCTCGTCACGCGGACCCGCCCGGCCGGCGCCACGCCCGCGGGACAGGTGCTGGCGCGGTACGCGGGGCAGGTGCGGCTGCTGGAGGGCGAGGCGCTCGCGGCGCTGTCGGGCGACCCCGGCGGCGTCGAGGTGCGGCTGCCGGTGGCGGTCAACGCCGACTCGCTGGCGACGTGGTTCCTGCCGGCGCTCACCGGGCTGGCGACGCAGCGGGCGGCGTGCTTCGAGATCCACCAGGAGGACCAGGACCATTCGGCGACGCTGCTGCGCGAGGGCGCCGTCATGGCCGCGGTCACCGCCGATCCGCGCGCCGTCCAGGGCTGCAGCGTCCGTCCGCTCGGGTCGATGCGCTACCTCGGCGTCGCCTCACCCGGCTTCGTGCGCCGCTGGTTCGCCGAGGGGCCGACGGCGACGGCGTTCGCTGCCGCCCCGATGCTGATCTTCAACCGGAAGGACGCCCTGCAGGCGCGGTTCGCCCGCGAGGTCTCCGGGCGCCGGACCGACCCGCCCGTCACCGTTCTGCCGTCGTCGGTGGGCTTCGCCGACGCGGCGGTCCTCGGGCTGGCCTGGGCGATGATCCCGGACACCATGGCGCGGCCCGCGCTGGCGGATGGGCGGCTGGTCGAGATCGCGCCGGGCCGCCACCTCGACGTCCCGCTGTACTGGCAGCGCTGGAAGCTGGCCTCGCCACTGCTCGACGAGCTCACGTCCGCCGTCGTGGCCGCGGCCGCCGGTCAGCTGCGGGCGCCGAACCCGTAGATCGTCGCGCGCGCGAGCGTCGCCGCCTCGTCCACGCCGGGGAGGGGCACGCCGGTGAGGATGCGCATGATGATCACGCCGGCCGGCCAGTCGAACATGAGCTGGCGGTCGACGTCGGGGGGCAGCTCGCCGCGGGCGATCGCGCGGTCGAAGATGGCATCGACCTCGGCCAGCCGGTGGGCCAGCGAGAGCCGGTACAGCTCGCCGATCCGCGGGTCGCGGCCGGCCTCCGTGGCGGCCCGCTGGAAGAACGCCCGGCCTTCGGCGCTGCCGGCCAGCCGGAGCAGGTCGGTGTAGACCTCGGTGAGGTCGCCGAGCAGCGTGCCGGTGTCGGGGACGCGCACCTCCAGCCCGAACAGCGCCTCGGCGGCGGCGAGGGCCAGCTCGTCCTTGCTGGCCCAGCGCCGGTACAGCGTCGCCTTGCCGACCCCGGCCCGCTCCGCGACGGCGTCGACCGTCATGCCGTCGATGCCGCGTTCGAGCAGCAGGCCGGCCGCGGCCTCCTGGATGCGGCGGTCCGCCTCCGGGTCGCGCGGCCGGCCACGACGCGGCTCAGCCGGATTGCTCATCGCGGGCGTGGCTGGGCAGCCAGAGCAGCGCGACCAGCGCGCCGACCAGGACGACGACGCCGGCGACGGCCGTCGTCGTGGTCATGGCGTCGACGAACGCGGTGTTCGCGGCGTGGACGAGGGCCGTCGCGGGCTCGGCGGGCAGCTCGCCGGCGACGGCGTAGGCGCCCTGGATGCTGTCCTCGGCGGCGTGCGCAGCCTCCGCGGGCAGCTGGGCAGCGGCGTCGTCCACCTGCGCAGCGTAGACCGAGTTCAGCACCGAGATCAGCACCGCGACGCCCAGCGCGCCGCCGACCTGGCGGACGGTGTCGTTGACGGCCGAGCCGACGCCGGCCTTGGCGCGCGGCACAGCACCCATGACCGACTCCGTCGCCGGGCCCATCGCGAACGCCATGCCGAACCCCATGACGATGGTCGCGGTGAGGCCGCGCGGCGCGTAGCCGCTGTCGACCGTCGTCCCGGTGAAGATCCAGAACGACGCCGCCAGCAGCGCCAGCCCGAACACCGTCGGCCACTTCTCGCCGACCCGCTGGGCCACGGCCATCGCCGCCGGGCCGCCGACGACCAGGCCGATCGCCAGCGGCAGGATCCTGATGCCGGCCTCGAGCGGGGTGTAGCCGAGCACCGTCTGCAGGTAGACGGAGAGGAAGAACGCCGCGCCCATCATGGCGAAGAACACCAGCGTGATCGAGATCGCGGGCACGCTGAAGCGGCGGTTCAGGAAGAACCCCACCGGCAGCATCGGGTGCGGGTGGCGGCGCTCCCACAGCACGAAGCCGGCCAGGACCGCCAGCGAGGCCGCGATGGCGCCCAGCGTGACGGCGTCGGTCCAGCCGCGGTCCGGCGCCTCGATCAGCGCCCACACCAGCGCGACCAGCCCGGCGCACGACAGTACGGCGCCGACCAGGTCCAGCCGCGGCGCCTTCCGGTCGCGCGACTCCGGCACCAGCCAGAACCCGAGCAGCAGCGCGGCCGCGACGACCGGGACGTTGATCATCAGCGCCGAGCCCCACCAGAAGTGCTCCAGCAGCCAGCCGCCGACCGCCGGTCCGCCGGCGATGCCGATGCCGGCCATCGCCGCCCACACGCCGATGGCCCGCTTGCGCTCCGCCGGGTCACGGAACACGTCGATGAGGATCGACAGCGTGCTCGGCATGATCAGCGCGCCGCCGAGACCCATCACCGTCCGGGCCGCGATGACGGTGCCGGGGTCGTTCGCCGTCGCGCCCCAGACGCTGGCGGCGCCGAAGACGACCAGGCCCGCGGCGAGCGCGAGCTTGCGGCCGTACTTGTCGCCCCACGCGCCGGCGGTCAGCAGCAGCCCGGCGAAGGCCAGCGTATAGGCGTCGATGATCCACTGCAGCTCGCTGGCGGTCGCCCCGAGGTCGCGCTGCATGGTCGGGATGGCGGTGTTGAGGACGGTGGTGTCCATGCCGATGAGGACGAGGCTCAGCGACAGCACGGCCAGCGTCGCCCAGCGGCGCCGGTGGGCGCGCTCGGACAGCGTGGCGGACTCGGTGTCGGGCGGTGCGAGGGTCATGACCACTTCCGAGACTGTTGGGTTCCGTATATCGCTGATACTAGACCCGGCAGTCTCGTAATTGAACCCGGCGGCGCCGTGGCCTCCGTCACTGTGGGGCCGACCCCCGTTGATCTTGGAGTTGTTCGGCAAATGCGGGGTGAAATGTCCGATAGATGGCCGCACAACTCCAAGATCAACTTCGGGTGGGCCGGTCAGTGGCCGCGGAAGGCCTCCTCCAGCCACCACGAGCCCTGCGGCGCGGCGACCTTGGCGTCGACGAGCAGCGGGCGGGCGCGATCGCCGTCGAGCCAGGAGCGGACCCCGCCGAGGTCGTCCACGGACCGCACGGTCACCGCGTCGAAGCCGTAGCCGGCCCCGATGGCGGCGATGTCGGTGTCGGGGAACGTGACGGTGTCCAGCGGCGAGCCGTCGGCGAAGTGGTGCACTTCCGCGCCGTACGCGTCGTCGTTGTAGACCACGACGACCATGGGCAGGCCCAGCCGCCGGACGGTGTCCAGCTCGGCGGCGGCCATCAGCGCGCCGCCGTCGCCCAGGGCGGCGACGGGGAGCCGGTCCGGGCGGGCCAGCGCCGCGCCGATCGCCGTCGCCAGGCCGAGCCCGATCGACTGGAACGCCTGCGTGAAGCAGAAGCCGAACTCGTCCGGGACGGAGAGGAACATGCTCGGGTAGCCCATGAAGTTGCCGGAGTCGACGGCGACGACGCGCTCGGCCGGCAGCAGGTCGTCGAGGGCGATCGTCAGGGTGCGGGGGTCGATCCGCGCCGACGCACCGGACCCGCCGCCCCAGTCGTCGTACGGGACGTCGCGCCAGCGCAGCTCGCGAGCGATCCGGTCGCGGAGCTCGTCGCTGCGATACCCGGGGCCCTGCCGGCCATGGAGCGCGGCGGTGACGGCCCGCGCCACCTGCGCGCTGTCGCCGACGACCCCCACGTCCACGGGGCGGTGCCGTCCGATGGCGTCGGCCTCGACGTCGACCTGGGCGACGCGGGCACCCGGCCCGATCAGCCGGCCGTGCCGCATGGTCCACATGTTCAGCGCGCAGCCGAACCCGACGACGACGTCGGCCTCGGTGATCAGCGCGGCGGCCAGCGGCGAGGCGAACCCGCCGGACACGTCCAGCGACCACGGGCTGCCGTGGAACAGCCCGCGGGCGACGGCGGACGTCGCGACCAGCGCGCCGCACGCGTCGGCCAGCGCCAGCAGGTCGGCGCGGGCGTGCCGCGCACCCCGTCCGGCGATCAGCACCGGACGCCGGGCCGCCGCGAGCAGCCCGGCCACCTCCGACACGTCCGGCGGCGGCGGGGGAGGCGGTGGTGCCGCGGGCCGCACGTGGGCGCCGTCGTCGACCGGCAGGCCCTGCACGTCGAGCGGGAGGTTGACGACGACGGTGCGCCGCTCGTGCCGGGCCAGCGCGTACGCCCGCGCGACGTCGTCGAGGGCGGTCTCGGCGGACGCGACCCGGACCTGTGCCGCGCTGACGGCGGTGGCGATGGCCGGCTGGTCGACGTGGAAGTTGGAGCCGGGTGCGGTCGCCTCCGCGGCCAGCACCAGCAGCGGCGTGCGGCTCTTGGCGGCCTCGGCGATGCCGGTCAGCGCGTTGGTGAGCCCGCAGCCCTGGTGGACGGTGACGGCGGCGACCTCGCCACTCATCCGCGCGTAGGCGTCGGCCATGGTCGCCGCGCCGCCCTCGTGCCGCGCCGCGACGAACCGCGCACCGCCGTCGACCAGCGCATTCGTGACGTGGAAGTTGCCGCTGCCGACCACGCCGAACGCTTGCCGGACGCCCAGCCGCGCCAGCGCCCGGCCGACCGCCTCGCCGACCAGCACGGCCGTCAGGCCCGCTCGACCAGAGCCAGGACCCGCGCAGGGCTGCCCGACCCGCCGACGATCGGCAGCGGTGCCGCGACGACGACCGCGCCGGTCGGCGGCAGCTGGGCGAGGTTCTGCAGCTGGGTCAGGCCGTACTTGCCGGCGCCGAGCAGGAACGAGTGGCACGGGAACGCGGGATCGAACGAGTGCGCCGCGCCGGCGTCGGTGCCGACGGTCTCGACCCCGAGCCCGATGACCGGCGCCTCGTCGGCCAGCCAGCGGGCGCACTCGACGCTGACGCCCGGCGTGTGCGGGCCGGTCTCGTTCGCGTTGAGGAACGCCTCCTGGTCGTGCGACCGCGCGTCCCACCCGGTGCGCAGCAGCAGCCAGCCGCCGTCGGGCAGCGGGCCGTGCTCGGCCTCCCACGCCTTGACGTCGTCGATCTCCAGCAGGAAGTCGGGGTCGGCCGCCGCCCGCTCCGTCACGTCGACGACGGCGGCCGGCGCGATCAGCCGGGGGAGCGGCACCTGAGCGACGTCGCCGCCGTCCTGCCCGGTGACCCAGTGGACGGGTGCGTCGAAGTGGGTGCCGGTGTGTTCGCCGGTGGTGATGTTGTTCCAATACCAGCCGGGGCCACGGTCGTCGTAGCGGCTGATCTCGTGCAGCTGGAACGGGACCGTCTGGCCGAACGGCTCGGGCAGCCGCAGGATCGGCGTCTGCTCGCTCAGCGGCGCGGTGAGGTCGAGCACCTCGATGCGGCCGCCGGCGACGGCGTCGAGCAGGTCGGCGAGAACGGTCATGTCGGCTCCTTCGCGCTGCGGTCCGGGACGGCTCATCCTGACCGGCGCCGAGGGGCCGCGTCCAGAGGCGATCGAGCCGTGGAGGTCGCCGGTCGTTCGCCCGGAGTTCGCCTTCGTCGGGTTGGCTCGGCGCTGTGACAGGTGATCTGGACCCGATGACCCTGGTCGGTGACGCCGACCGGCTGGCCGGGGAGGGCCGCGAGGAGGCGGCGCGAGCGCTGTTCGAACGAGCCATCGCGTCCGGCGTTCCGGCGGCGGTATCGGAGTCGAAGGCGCTGCGCGCGGCTGCGTCGTCGGGGCATCCCGACCGGGCGCCCGAAGCCGGCCTCGAGCTGGCCGGCCTGCTGGGCGCGCGCGACGACGCCGAGGGAGCGCGGGCGGCGTTACAGCAGGTCATCGACTCCGGCCATGTGGAGTACGCGCCGAGGGCGGCGCACGACCTCGGGCTCGAACTGCTCTACACCGTCCGCGACCCCCAGCGCGCCTACGAGGCGTGGAAGTACGCGGCGGCGTCGGGGCATCGGGACTACGGGCCGCGGTCGGCCGCGCGCCTGGGCAAACTGCTGTACGAGTACGAGGGCGGCGACGTCGAGCTCGCCCGCCGGTTGTGGCAGTCGGTGGTCGACTCGCGGCACCCGGTGGTCGCGGCCGAGGCCGCGCAGAACCTCCGGTTGACCGAGCCGAAGACGAAGGGTTGGCTACGCCGGCGGTCGTGACGTCCAGAGCCCCACGGAGACGCCCTGCGGGTCGCGGACGGTGGCGAACCAGAAGTCGTCGCCGCCGAGAAGCGTCCGGCCGCGTTCCACCGTCGCGCCCAGGGCGGCCGCCCGCTCCACCGTCGCCTCGAGGTCGTCGACCTCGACGTACAGGCGGACGCCCGCGCTCGGCGGCGGCCGTCCCGGAAGCGCGGCCTGCAGCCCGCCGATGCTCGCGCCCGCGCCGTCACCGCCTCGCCGGATGAGCCAGTAGTCGCCTCCGAGCTCGGACTCGGGCCCGTCGAAGGCGCGCTCGAACGTCCAGCCGAAGAGCGCGCCGTAGAACGCCCGCGCCCCGGCCGGGTCGGGTGTCTCGATCTCCCACCAGACGACGTCGTGGCTCATGGGCGCTCCGTACGGGGTGGACGGTTCGTACTGCGCCACCACCGTACCCGCGGTGCGTCCGCTCCTCAGGTGTGCTGCGGCCGGTAGACGTGCACCACGACGCCGCTGGGGAACGGCACGGCCTCGACGAGGTCCAGGTGCCGGGATTCGGGCAGCTGGTCGAACAGCGCCCGTCCCTGACCCAGCACCAGCGGCTGGACGAAGAGGCGGTACTCGTCGATCAGGTTCGCCGCGGCCAGAGCGCCGGCGAACCGTCCGCCGCCCCAGGCGATGACGTCCGGGCCGGGCGCGGCCTTGATCGCGGCGATCTCGTCCGCGAGGTCACCGCGCGCGACCTGAGTGACCGGCCAGCTCGCCTCGGCGTCGCTGAGCGTCTTGGAGAACACGACCTTGGGGATGTCGTTCATCGGGGCCGCGTACGGGTCGTCCGAGTGCGGCCACAACGACGACATCTGCTGGTAGGTGACGCGGCCCATGAGGTGGGCGCCGGCCGTGCTGATGCGGTCGAGCTTCCACTGCTTGAGATCGGCGCCCTCGGGGATCGCGACCCCGGGGTGTTCGCGGTCGCTGTCGACGAACCCGTCCAGTGACATCGACATGTACAGAATGACGTTGCGCATGACCTCTCCTCGATCTCGGCTCATCGGCCGTCCCACCGAAGCATCGGGCTGCTTCATCCGTGCTTCATGCCTCTCCCTGCCGACCCGGACGGGTAGAACGTCCGTTCGAAAGCGGGTATTGTGGAGGCATGACCGTAGCGTTCCAAGCCTCCCTGCTCGACGACGGCGTCAGCGGCGGCGCCGTGCTCGGGCCGCTCGGCGGCACCGTCGAGCGGACCGTCCTCACCCGTGGCGCCTGGGTCGACGTCCGGCGCGGCTGGGTCAGCGGGTCCGACCAGCTGTTCACCGCGCTGGTGGAGTCGGTGCCGTGGCGGGCCGAGCGGCGCACCATGTACGAGCGGGTGGTCGACGTGCCGAGGCTGGTCCGCTTCTACGGCCAGGGCGAGCCGCTGCCCGACCCCCTGCTGGTCGAGGCGCGCGAGGCGCTGAGCCGGCACTACGCGGCCGAGCTCGGTGAGCCGTTCACCACCGCCGGCATGTGCTTCTACCGCGACGGCCGCGACAGCGTGGCCTGGCACGGCGACACCATCGGACGCAGCAGCACCGAGGACACCATGGTCGCCATCGTGTCGCTCGGCGCCCCGCGAGCGCTGCTGCTGCGCCAGCGCGGCGGCGGCAGCGCCACCCTGCGTTTCGCCGTCGGCCACGGCGATCTGCTGGTCATGGGCGGGTCCTGCCAGCGGACCTGGGAGCACGCGGTTCCCAAGACGGCGAAGCCGGTGGGGCCGCGCATCAGCGTCCAGTTCCGGCCGGCCGGGGTGCGCTAGCGAGGACGGCGCCGAAGTAGGTGGAACCGTCGTCGGGCGTCGTGACGGCTGGGTGTTCGGCCTGGCCGGCCGCCGCCATTGCGCTCTAGGGCAGCACGGGCTCGACGACCGCGGCGAGGGCCGTCGCTTGCTCGCAGGCCAGCTCGGTGTCGCCGCCGACCGCCGTCGCGTCGACGCGCGAGCTGTCGGTGACGCCGAGGCTGACCACGCACCCGCCGGTCGCCTCGGTGAACGTCCGCGCCTCGTGGCCGCCGATCGGGGGCAGCGGCTGGATCTCGGAGTCGGTGGTGACGATGTCGGCGAGGCCGTACGTGTCGAAGAGCTCGACGGACACGGTGAAGGTCTCGTTGAGCGTCGGGCCCTCGAACCGGTAGCGGCAGACCCGCGCCTGGCCGATGCTCTTCTCCTCGCCACCGGTGAGCCCGAGCGACGCGAGCCCGGCGGCGTCCACCACCTCGCACGGCCGCAGCGCCTCGAGCGGACTCTGGTCGGCGGGTGCGGTCGTCGTCGCGGCCGGTGGCTCGGAGGCCGGGTCCGTGGCCGTCGGCGCGGGCGAGGCCGAGGTCCCCGCCGGGGTGGATCCCTCGCCGGACCGGGGATCGTCGTTGCCGCAGCCAGCCAGCAGCAGGGCCAGCGCGGCGACGGCACCGCCGGCGAACCGGCTCGACGGGGGCCGGCGGCGTGGCGAGTTCGATCGAGGCTGCGGCACGGCGCCCCATGATGGCACGTCGAGGCGCCCGCCGCCGTATCGAGAGGTGGGCGCAGTAGGGTTCGAACCTACGACCCCTGGTTTGTAAGACCAGTGCTCTACCGCTGAGCTATGCGCCCCGTCGACGTGCGAAGGCTCAGGGTATCGGGAGAGCGGCGGGACCTCGAAATCGACGCCCGGCCGGTCGCCGTCACTGCGCCGGCATCCGTAACGCGGCGGAAAATGGGGTGGTTCGTCCCTGTAACGGATCATTGATTCGTTGTGGGCGTCCCTGGTCCTGTGAGCCGGAGGTGCCCTCAGATGTCGTTCCACCGGAACGTCGCGGCGATGCGTGGTCGTGTCCCGCTGGCGGTCGCGGCCGCCGTCGCGTTGATGCTCGTGTTCCTGCCCGGCGCCGACGGTGCGCCGGCGCATCCTCCGCAGGCCGTGCAGACGGTGCCGAAGTCGGTCGTCCGCGCCGCGGACGAGGCGCTGCCGACGGTCACCGTCGTCGCCACGGGCGGCACCATGGCCGGGCTGTCGGACACCCCGACGAGCTTCCAGCGCTACCGCGCCGGCACCCTGCTGATGGAGGACATGCTCGCCGAGGTACCCAACCTCGACGAGGTGGCGAACGTGAACAGCCTGCAGTTCGGCAACAAGGGCTCCGGCGGCTACACGATCGCCGAGCTGTACGACCTGTCGCTGGCCGTCGACAACGCGCTGAAGACGTCGGACGGCGTCGTGGTCACGACCGGCACGGACACGATGGAGGAGATCGGCTACTTCCTCGACCTCACGGTCCAGAGCCCGAAGCCGGTCGTCATCACCGGTGCCATGCGGCCGTGGACGGTCATCGGGTCCGACGCGCAGGCCAACCTGTTCAACGCGATCGTGACGGCGGCCAGCGGCAAGACGGCGTGGTTCGGCACCGTCCTCATGCTCAACGACGAGATCCACGCCGTGCGTGACGTGACGAAGACGTCGTCGTACCGGATGGACACGTTCCAGACGCCGGAGCTCGGCATCCTCGGTTACGTCGACGACCTCAAGGTGCGGATCATGCGCATGCCGGCCCGGGCGCTGCGGGTGTTCGAGACCCGGGGGAGCGTGGTGACGACGGCGAACGCGCTGCGCAACTGGCGCACGCCGTTCGACCTCACGACGATCGACAAGGCGGAGTTGCCGCGGGTCGAGATCTTCTACAACGCGCAGGAGGCCGGCGGCGAGGCGATCGATGCGTGGGCGGCCGCCGGTGTCGAGGGCATCGTCACCGCCGGGACGGGTGCCGGCGGCATCTCCGGTGCGGCCAGCCAGGCCCGCAACCGGGCGGTGCAGGCCGGCGTGATGTTCGCGTCGACCACCCGGACCGGGTCGGGCAGCGTGTACGGCGGCAGCGGCGCGGTCTTTCCGGCCGACTCGCTCAACGCCCAGCACGCGCGGTTGCTGCTGATGATGGCGCTCGCCTTCAACGACGGCGTCGAGGAGGTGCGCGCGGACTTCATCGAGTGGGCGAGCCTGCAGGCCGACATCACCTCGGCGCTGCCGTCGCTGCGGACCTCGTAGCGGCCGATCCCGCCGGCGGCCGGCCTCCCGCCAGGAAGGCCGGCCGCCGGCGGCGACGCTTCAGCG
>NZ_QUAL01000101.1 GCF_003579925.1 Jiangella rhizosphaerae
GCCCACGTAGCCGGCCTCGGTCAGCGCGGTGGCGTCGGCGATGGCGAACGGCACGTTCAGCATCTTCGCCAGCGTCTGCGCCAAATAGGTCTTGCCGCACCCCGTCGGGCCGATGAGCAGAATGTTCGACTTCGACAGCTCGACGGCGTCGTCCTTGCCGTGGCCGCGGGCGGCCGCGGACTGGCGCGCCTGGACCCGCTTGTAGTGGTTGTAGACGGCGACGGACAGCGCCTTCTTGGCGACGTCCTGGCCGATGACGTACTGCTCGAGGAACTCGTAGATCTCGCGCGGCTTCGGCAGCTCGGAGAGCCCGCCGGCCTCGGCGGTCTCGCTGAGCTCCTCTTCGATGATCTCGTTGCAGAGGTCGATGCACTCGTCGCAGATGTAGACCCCGGGGCCTGCGATGAGCTTCTTGACCTGCTTCTGGCTCTTACCGCAGAACGAGCACTTGAGCAGGTGGTCAGCGTCGCCGATGCGTGCCACGCGGTACGTCCTTCCGTCTACAGCTGCGATCTCGGCCGTGCGGCCGAGGATCCACGGACCGAGCCGTTGGTACGGGGCCCTCGTCGCGGATCGACGTCGTGCGTATCGCCGGCCCTCGCGAGCCCTGCGTTGCCTTCGACGGTACAACGTCCGGCGGGCAAACGGGCACCCGGAGAGCCGATCGGGCCCGGCGCGTCGCCGCCGGGCCCGATCTGTGCGAGGTCAGCCGACCAGGCTGGCCTTGCGCGAGGCGGTGAAGTTGTCCACCAGGCCGTAGTCGATGGCCTCCTGGGTGGTCAGGATCTTGTCGCGCTCGATGTCCTGACGCACCTGCTCGAGGCTGCGGCCGGAGTGGTCGGAGAGCATCTTCTCCAGCAGCGCCCGCATCCGCAGGATCTCGTTCGCCTGGATCTCGATGTCGCTGGCCTGGCCGTAGGTGCCCTCGGTGTAGGGCTGGTGGATGAGGATGCGCGCGTTCGGCACCGCCAGCCGCTTGCCGGGGGCGCCGGCCGCGAGCAGCACGGCCGCCGCGGACGCCGCCTGACCCATGCACACCGTCCGGACGTCCGGCTTGATGAACTGCATCGTGTCGTAGATGGTCGTCATCGCCGTGAACGAGCCGCCGGGCGAGTTGATGTAGATCTCGATGTCGCGGTCGGGCTCCATCGACTCCAGGCAGATCAGCTGCGCCATGACGGCGTTGGCGACGTCGTCGGTGATGGGGGTGCCGAGGAAGATGATGCGCTCCTCGAACAGCTTGCCGTACGGGTCGATCCGCCGGAAGCCGTAGGACGTGCGCTCCTCCCACTGCGGGATGTAGTAGTTCACTGGGTCTCCTCTGTCGGGGTGGTCGCTCGTGGTGTCGTGGACGGCGTCAGGCCGTGCCGCCGCCCTGGGAGACCTGCGAGGCGCTCTCGACCACGTGGTCGACGAAGCCGTACTCGAGCGCCTCCTGCGGCGTGAAATAGCGGTCGCGGTCGGAGTCGGCCTCGATGCGCTCGACCGGCTGGCCGGTGTGGTGCGCGATCAGCTCGGCCATCTCGCGCTTGGTGCGCAGCATCGCCTCGGCCTGGATGCGGATGTCGCTGGCCGAGCCGCCCATGCCGCCGGACGGCTGGTGCATGAGGATGCGGGCGTGCGGGAGCGCGTACCGCTTGCCGGGCGCGCCGGCGCAGAGCAGGAACTGGCCCATGGAGGCCGCGAAGCCCATCGCCACCGTGACGACGTCGGGCTTCACGTACTGCATGGTGTCGTAGATGGCCATGCCGGCCGACACCGAGCCGCCGGGCGAGTTGATGTAGAGGTTGATGTCGCGGTCGGGGTCCTCGGCCGCCAGCAGCAGCAGCTGCGCGCAGATGGCGTTGGCGTTCTCGTCGCGGACCTCGGAGCCGAGGAAGATGATGCGCTCTCGCAGCAGGCGGTTGTAGATGTGGTCGTCCAGACCACCGCCGATGCTGGGCGCCGGGGTGTGGGCCTGAATGAGGGACGGGCCCGACGTCTCGGGGCGTGTGCTCACCGTGATCTCCTTGGGGCTACTTCTGGTCGTCGAGACCGTATGAGACTTCTTGGTTCTTCGTGGTGCCAACGACACTAACCACAAAGGGCGCGGCGACCATCCGCCGCATGGCCGGTGTTCGCTGACGGCGTGCGCGGCGGGCCGATATGGTGCGCAAACGCGATCAGGTGACCAGCCGTGGGCATGGTCACCTGATCTGCCTGGTCGTGCTGTGGGGCTCGGGCCGTCAGGCCTTCTTCTCGTCGGCCTCGTCGGTGGCGGCCTCGTCGGCGGCCTCGGCGTCGGTGTCAGCCGTCGCCTCGGCGTCGGCCGGCGCCTCGTCCGTCGCGTTCTCGTCCAGCTCGGCGAACTCGAACGAGCCGTCGACCGCCGGAGCGGCGACGCCCTCGACCTCGCCCGGGTCGGCGAGAGTGCCGTCCTCGCGCAGCCGGTTCAGCTCGACGGCGTTGCCGGAGGCGTCGGTGACCTTGGCCTTCTCGACGGCGAGCGCCAGCGCCTTGCCGCGCGCGACGTCGGCGACGACCGCCGGCAGGTTGCCCTGGTCGACCAGCTGCTGGGCGAGCTGGTTCGGGTCGATCCGCGAGCGCATGGCCTGCTGGATGATGTAGGAGCTGAGCTCGTCCTGCGAGACCTCGATGCTCTCGGCCTTCACCAGCTCGTCGAGGACGAACTGCTGCTTGAGGTTGTCGCGCAGCTGCTTCTCGAACTCCGCCCGGTGGTCGTCGTCGCCGTGGCCGTCGGCCAGGTGGTCCTCGACCTGCTGGGCGATGAGCTCCTCGGGCAGCGGGACGTCGCCGGCGTTCGCGATGACCTGCTCGAGCACCTTGTCGCGGGCCGACATGGCCTGCTCGATGCGCTTGCTGTTCAGCGCCTGCTGCCGGATGTCGTCGCGCAGCTCGTCGAGGGTGTCGAACTCGCTGGCGAGCTGGGCGAACTCGTCGTCGAGATCGGGCAGCTGCTGCTCCTTGACGGCGTTGACCGTCACCTCGACGTCGACCTCTTCGCCCTCGTGCGTGCCGACCAGCGTCGTCCGGAACGTCTTCGACTCGCCCGCCGACAGCCCGACCAGGGCCTCGTCCAGCCCTTCGACCATGCCGCCGCGGCCGATCTGGTACGACACGCCGCTGGCCTGGCCGCCCTCGACCGGCTCGCCGTCGTTGGTGGCGTTGAGGTCGATCTGCACGAAGTCGCCGTCGGCGGCCGCCCGCTCGACCGTCACCAGCGTGCCGAAGCGCGCCCGCAGCACGTCGAGCCGCTCGTTGATGTCGTCGTCGCCCACCGCGATGTCGTCGACCTGGACCTCCAGGCCCTCCCACTCCGGCAGCTCGATCTTCGGCTTGACCGTCACCTCGGCGGTGAACTTGAGGTCCTCGCCCTCACCGAACTGCGGCTGGTCGATGTCGGGCTGCGCCAGCGGCGTCAGCTCGTTCTCGCGCATCGCGTTCTGGTAGATCTGCGGGATCGCCTCGTTGACGGCCTCCTCCAGCACCACCGGCCGGCCGATGCGCTGGTCGATGACCATCGGCGGCACCTTGCCCTTGCGGAACCCCGGCACCGTCACCTGGGCGGCGATCCGCTTGTAGGCGGACTGGATGTTCGACTCAAGCTCGGCGAAGGGAACCTCGACCGCGAGCCGGACCCTGGTCGGGTTGAGGGTCTCGACGACGCTCTTCACGCTGACGTGTCTCCTGTGTGGGATGGTGTGCGGGCACGAACGCAACGGCTCTTGCTGTGCGGTGTTGCGTACGCGGGCTGGTCGGGGCGACAGGACTCGAACCTGCGATCTCCTGCTCCCAAAGCAGGCGCGCTAGCCACTACGCTACGCCCCGGGTGCCCGGACAAGTCTAGGCCAGATCACAGGGTACTCTGTCCCACGGGCCTCCTGGCCCAGCGCGGGTGTAGCTCAATGGCAGAGCCCCAGCCTTCCAAGCTGGTCATGCGGGTTCGATTCCCGTCACCCGCTCCACGATGAAGAACATCTACGTCGTCACCCATCCTGAGGCCACCCACCATGTCGACGGCCTGGTCGGCGGGTGGTTCGACTCCGATCTCACCGCTCGCGGTGCCGCTCACGCCGAAGCGATCGCAGGCGCCCTGGCGGACCGGCTGGGCGCCGCCGCCGTCGAGGTGCGCTCGTCCGATCTGCTCCGTGCCCGGCGCGCCGCGGACGTCATCGCCCGGAGGCTCGGCGTGAACCTGACGATCGACCCCGACCTGCGGGAGAAGTCCTACGGCGAGG
Organism: Jiangella rhizosphaerae; assembly: GCF_003579925.1. Taxonomy (GTDB): domain Bacteria; phylum Actinomycetota; class Actinomycetes; order Jiangellales; family Jiangellaceae; genus Jiangella; species Jiangella rhizosphaerae. Next base: position 4,239 of record NZ_QUAL01000101.1, read on the forward strand.
CGGGCGGCCGGCCGCAGGCGTGGCTGGACGAACGCTTCGTCCCACCGCCGGAGGTCGGCGACCGCCTGTGCCAACGACGAGGGCGTAGCGGGCGCCGAGACCCGGATGGACCTCGCCGTACGGGCCTACGCCGCGATGAAGCGCGTCCAGGACTCCGCCGCCGCGAACCACGTGCTCGTGACGCACGGCGGCACCGCCACGTTCCTCCTGGCGGCGTGGATCGGCATGCCCATCGACGCCGCCGGCCGGATCCACTTCCGGTTCGCCTCCGGCGGCATCAGCCTGCTGCGCAAGGACGACCGCTACCACTCCCACGAGATCACTCAGCTCAACGACACCAGCCACCTCCAGTAGCCGACGGCGTCCGTTCACCTTCGGGTGCGAGGATGCGGCGGTGACGCTGACCACCGCGCCCAACCTGCAGATCGCCGAGCACTCGTGCCCCGACTGCGCCCGCCCGTTCCGGCGCGTCACCGGCTTCGTCCACCGCGACGGCGCGCCCTAGGCCGTCTTCTACGCCAGCTGCCTCCACCACGACGGCAACGACGTGTTGCTCGACGCGGTGTTCGGCACGTGGGAGCGCGACGACCACAGCGACCACGTCACGTTCGGCTGCCGCATCGGGCCGGTGCCCGGCCGGCCCGGCCCGGCCGTCCAGCTGGTGCCCGCGGCCTCCTCCTTCGACGCCGCGGCGCTGTTCGGCCGCAAGCTGTCGCGCGAGGAGGCCGAGCGCCACCCCCGCCTCGACGAGTTCCGCGAGGTCGTCAAGCACGTGCTGAGCACCAACACCGTCGTGGCTCAGCACATCGCCACCCAGCCGCGCACCTGACCCGACCACGCGTGCATGACGCCGATCGCGACGTGATGTCCCGGCCGACGGCTACGGTGACGCCATGACCAGCGAGGCGGGCCCACACCGTGATCTCCGTGCTGCGATCGACGACCACGTCCGGGATTTCCGGCCGATCGTACGTGCGGGAATCTCCAGGTTGTCCAAGGAGACGTGGGGCAGCGGCCGGGGCGTCTGGGACACGGAGAGCGAGCAGCGAACGCTCACCGTCGACGCCGTCTCCGTGACCGAGGAGGAGGCCGACGGGCACGTTTCGATCGCATTGGGTCTCGACGACGGCGACACCATCGTCGTGAGGCGTCGCCGCTACCTCCTCGACGGCCGTCCCGTCATGGCCGCGACGTCGTCCTTCCCGGCCGCGATCGCCCGCGATACGCCCATCGCCCGCGACGAGACCGGCCCGGGCGGCGTCTACGCCCGCCTGGCCGAGCTCGGGCACGAGCCCGTGCACTTCCGCGAGGACGTCCGTGCCCGGATGTCCCGTGCCGACGACGCCGAACTGCTGGACGTGGACGGCGGAGCTCCGCTGTTCACGGTCGTCCGCACCGCCTTCACCGCGGACGGTCGCGCCGTGGAGGTGAACGAGATGACCCTCGACGCGACCGCCTACGTGCTGAGGTACGAGTTCGACGCCTGAGTCAGGCGACGACCGCCTTCGACGGAGCGTGGGCGACGACGTCGGCGGCGGTCTCGTCCGGGGTCTGCTCCGCGCTGTCGAGCCACCAGCCGGTCCCGCCGAGCGACCGCGCCATCTCGTGGGCGAGGCCGCTGTAGTCGTAGTGGACCTGCTCCTCCACGGCCCGTGCGGCGTTGCGTCGCCGGCAGACCTCCAGTGACGGGGCCAGGACGACGAACATGACGGGGAGTGGCGCGAGCCACGCCACCATGGAGTCGAGCACGTCCCGGTTCGGCACCACGTGGTCGATGACGGGCAGGAACCCGGCGGCGGCGAAGTTGCCGGCCAGCGAGCACAGGTTCCGGGCCCGGAGCAGCAGCTGACGCTGCGACTCGTCGCGCGGCTCGCCGATGACGCTGACCCGCCCGTTCGCGATGAAGTCGGCCATGACGTCGCCGTCGAGGCGTGCGGAGCGGGTGTAGTGAGCGGCCACCAACCGCGTCACGGTGGTCTTGCCGGCGCCCGGCAGCCCGGTGACGACGAGCGCGCCAGGCGGCGGATCGAGCAGGGACGAGGTCATCGCCGCCCATGCTGCCTCCCCGGCCTCAGCATCGCACCCGAATTTCGACGGACCGAAGGCCTCCCTTGACATGCAGCCGAACGGCTGCCTAATCTCGTGAAGGAAAGGCAGCCAAATGGCTGCTAATCTCCGGATGAGGACACCGCGATGGACGACGACGTGTTCAGGGCGCTGGCCGACCCCAGCCGACGGGCACTGCTGGACAGCCTGAACGGCGACAACGGCCAGACGCTGCGCCAGTTGTGCGCGGGTCTGGACATGGCCCGTCAGTCGGTCAGCAAGCACCTCGCCGTCCTCGAAGCGGCCGGTCTGGTGACCACCGAGAAGCGCGGCCGCGAGAAGCACCACTTCCTCAACGCCGAGCCGATCAACGCGATCGCCGACCGCTGGATCAGCCGGTACCACCGCGGGCGCGTCCAGGCGCTCGCCGACCTCAAGACGGCGTTGGAGGCCGATCCCGTGAGCGACACCGAGTTCACCTACACCACCTACATCCGCACGACCCCGGAGAAGCTGTGGCAGGCGCTGACCGACCCCGCCTTCACCAGCCGCTACTGGGGCGCCACGTTCGACACCGACTGGCAGGCCGGCTCGCCGATGGTCTGGCACGAGGCCGGCGCGACGATCGCCGACGACGAGCAGCGGGTGCTCGAGGCCGACCCCTACCGGCGGCTCTCCTACACCTGGCACACGTTCACGCCGGAGTTCGCCGCCGCGCACGGACTCGATCCCGACAAGGTCGCGGCCTCGGCGAAGGAGCAGCGGTCCAAGGTCACCTTCGACCTCGAGCAGCAGGGCGAGCTGGTGCGCCTCACCGTGATCCACGACGGCTTCCAGCCGGGCAGCCAGGTGCTGCAGGACGTCAGCGGCGGCTGGCCGGCGCTGATCGCCAGCCTCAAGACGCTGCTGGAGACCGGCGAGCCGCTCCCTGCCGGGACCTGACCGCCGTGGCGTGCGCCACGCTGAGGGCGCTCGTTCTTGTGTTCCGGCGCCGCGGCGAGCACGATGTGCCCCGATGACCGAAGTGATGACGGAACCGAAGCACGTCAGCATCGTGCACCTGAACGAGGCGGCCCTGACGGCGCTCGCCGCCGGCGATCTCGTCGCGGCCAACCAGGAGTCGCCGGTCGAGCTGACGCCGTACTGCGCGGGGCCGCACTGGAGCAGCGTGTGGCGCATGCGCAGCGAGCAGGTCGCCACCGACCCCGCGAGCGCCTCCTGGATCACCGGCATCGTCTGGGACGAGGAACGCAAGGTGGCCGTGGGGCGCGCGGGGTTCCACGGCCCGCCCGACCGGGAGGGCCGGGTCGAGGTCGGCTACGCCATCGACCCCGCCCACCGCCGCCGGGGGTACGCCCGGGCCGCACTGGAGCTCATGCTCGACCGCGCCGCCCACGACCCACAGGTGCGCGTCGTCCGCGCCACCGTCAGCCCCACCAACCTCGTGTCGCGCAACCTCGTGCAGCAGTACGGGTTCGTCGAGGTCGGCGAGCAGTGGGACGACGAGGACGGCCTCGAGACGATCTACGAGCTCACAAGCACGTCGTAGCGGGCGCCCGAGACCCTGTCGGTGGCCGTCCGTAGGCTGCGATCATGCCCATGCAGCTGATCAACCCGCCCGGTCTCCCCCAGGCGCCGACGTACTCGCAGGTCGTCGTCGCCACGGGCTCGCGCCAGGTCATCGTCGCCGGTCAGGTGCCGTGCGACGCCGGCGGCGCCCTGGTGGGTGCCGGCGACCTCGCCGCGCAGACCGAGCAGGCGCTGCGCAACGTCGCGACGGCGCTCGCGGCGGCCGGCGCCTCGTTCGCCGACGTCGTCCGGCTCGGCATCTACGTCGCCGGCTACGACGAGCACAGCCTCGAGCAGGTCCGCGCCGGCGTGGTCGCCGCCTCCGACGTCGCGGTGCGGCCCGACGGCCCGCCGGCGGCCACGCTGGTCGGGGTCGCTGCGCTGGCCTTCCCGGGTCAGCTGATCGAGATCGAGGCGACCGCTGTGCTGCCGTGATCGACACCGGAGGGGCGGCTCCCAAGGGCCGCCCGGGGGGTGATGCGATCCGGCGTGTTGACGCTGGTGTCAACAGTTGGCATCAGCGTCAACATGCCGACATCAACCCAGCGGGCCGTGCGGGCTCGCGGCCGATCCGCGCGGCGAGCTGCGGCAACACCTACGATGTGCCGCAGAGGCCGGTGCAGCCCGCCGCTTGCGCACCTTCCGCGACGCCAAGACCATGGCGAAGACGCTCCGCACCGAACTCGCCGAGCGCCGCGGCGTCGAGCTCACGCACAGCGAGTGCCTCGAGATCGTCGCCCGGCAGTTCGGCGTCACCGACTGGAACGTCCTGGCCGCGAAGACGGCCGAGCTGAGCAGCATCGACGGCGACGGGTCGGCCGGGGCATGGGGCGCCCGCGCCTCGACCATCCCCGTCCTGCGCATCTTCTCCGTCGAGAAGGCGCGCGAGTTCTACGTCGACTTCCTCGGCTTCGCCCTCGACTTCGGCGGGCCCAGCAGCGGCGGCGACTCCCCGTTCTACGGGCAGGTCTCCCGCGGCCGCACCACGCTGCACCTCACCGAGGCGAGCTATGACCCCTACCCCGGCGCGACGGTGTTCGTCTGGCTCGACGGCGTGCACGACCTGCACCATGAGCTGAACGAGCGCCGTCAGACGGTGACGGTGTGGAGCCCCGCGGTGTGGGCGCCGGCGCCCGAGGAGGCATCGTTCGGCACGGTCATGACCATCGCCGACCCGTTTGGGAACACCCTGCGGTTCACCGAGCCGTCCGACCCGAAGGCGCGGGCGGCGCTGCCGCGCTGGTCACCTGCGAGCAGCAGAGGCTGACGGAGCCGGCGCGGCGGCAAGGCGACCGGCCGGCGTCAGTGCAGCGGGATGACGTGGTCGCCGAAATCGGCGACCAGACGGAGCCGGCCGCCCAGCGCCGTGACGTACGAGTCGATGGTCGAGACCTCGGTGCGCAGGAGTTCCGCCGACTCGATGTCGGAGACCCGCCGCTGCCCGACGCCCATGATCTCGGCGATCTGCGCCTGGGTGCGGTGCTGGGCGCGGCGGATCTCGGCGAGTCGGTAGGCCGCGATCTCCGCCTCGAGGGAACGCCGCGCCGCTTCTCTCCGCTCCGGTGTGGTGGAGCGCCTCGCCTGGGAATCCTCCCAGCGCACCCACTTCGGCTCACTCTCCATCGTCGCCCTCCTTCCCTGCGTGGTCGGCCAGCCACTCGTCGTATCTGCGATCGGCCAATGGCACGGCGGTCCGATACCACCGCGACCATTGGCCGGCCGAGTCCCGGCCCTTTCGCCGCCAGGTGTCCGATCGCTGCCGTGATCCGATCGCGGTCATGCTCGTCGAGGGCGAGTAACCAATCATCGGCCTCGACGAGGAGGTAGACCTCCCATGCCACAACTGCGCCTCCGTAGAGTACCAGGGTTCTAGAACTCCTGCACTCTGACGCGGGGCATAAGCCCGGAAGTTTGCCCGCTAGTGCCGCGAAGCCGCCGAAGCGGTTGCCCGTTCACCCATGGTTACGATGCGATATGGCCGACATCGACGCCGGGGAGTTCGAGCGGCGGCTGCGCGAGCACCGGTCCGACGAGGAGCGGCGCAAGTTCCAGCGCTACTTCAAGGACGGCGGCGACGAGTTCATCGGCGTGCGCATGGGGACGGTGTTCGCGCTCGCCAAGGAGTTCATCGACCTGCCGCCGGCCGAGCTCGAGCGGCTGCTGGAGTCCGACGTCCACGAGCTGCGGGCCGGCGCGCTGAGCGTCATGGACAAGCAGGCCCGCCGCAAGCGCACCCCGCCCGACCGGCGCCGCGAGCTGTACGAGCTCTACCTGCGCCGGCACGACCGCATCGACAACTGGGACCTGGTCGACCTCGCGGCACCGTACGTCGTCGGCGGGTACCTGGCGGACAAGCCGCGCGACGTGCTGTACGAGCTGGCGAGGTCGGCGAACCGGTGGGAGCGGCGGACGGCGATCACCGCGACGGCGTACTTCATCAGGGACGGCGACGTCGCCGACACGTTCGCCATCGCCGAGCTGCTGCTGGACGACCCGGAGGACCTCGTCCACAAGGCGACCGGCGGCTGGCTGCGCGCGGCCGGCGACAAGGACCCCGACCGGCTGCGGGCGTTCCTCGACGAGCACGCCGCGGCGATGCCGCGTGTCATGCTCCGTTACGCCGTCGAGCACCTCGATCCGGCGCAGCGCGAGCACTACCGGGCGCTGCGCTAGCGGCGGCGCATGGTCGCGCGCATCGCCCGCGGCGACGCCACTACGGCCGTTAGGACCAGGACTGGCCGGTGATGCGCTCGTACATCTCGATGTAGACGGCGCGGGTCCTCTCGACCACGTCCTCGGGAATGGCCGGTCCGGGCGGGGTCTTGTCCCAGGTGCCGAGGTCCTGCGCCCAGTCCCGCACGACCTGCTTGTCGTAGGAGACCTGGCGACGGCCGGGCTCCCACTGCGACGCCAGCCAGAAGCGGGAGGAGTCGGGCGTGATGACCTCGTCGGCCAGGACGAGGGTGCCGTCGGGCGCCAGGCCGAACTCGACCTTGGTGTCGACGAGCAGGATGCCGCGCTGCTCCATGACCTCCGCCGCCCGCCGGTACAGCGTGAGCGTCGTGTCGCGCAGCCGCTCCGCCAGCGGGTCGCCGACCGCCGCCACGACCTCGTCGTACGTCATCGGCTCGTCGTGACCCAGCTCCGGCGGCGTCTTGGTGGTCGGCGTGAAGACCGGCTCCGGCAGCCGCGACCCTTCCAGCAGCCCGTCGGGCAGCGCCACCCCGGACACCGTCCCGGACTCCTGGTAGGACGTCCAGCCGGAGCCGGCGAGGTAGCCGCGGGCGACGCACTCCACCGGGACGATCTCGACCTGACGGCAGCGGATGGCCCGGCCGCGCCACTCGTCCGGCACGTCGTCGGCGGAGATGACGTGGTTCGGGACGACGTCGGCGAGCTGGTCGAACCACCAGAGCGAGAGCGCCGTCAGCACCTTCCCCTTGTCGGGGATCGGCGTCGGCAGCACGACGTCGTAGACCGAGACGCGGTCGGACGCCACGAGGATCACCTCGCCCGGCCGGTCGGAGTAGACGTCGCGGACCTTGCCCTTGTGAAGTAGCTGCACGGCGCCGTTCTAGCACAGCCGGGAACCCGCGCAGCCCGCGCGGTGTAGGAAGGGCAGGACGACGACAACGAGGACCGAACCCATCGCCGACGAGACCGAGCAGGCCGCCATCGCCCGCGTGCGCGCCGGGGACGCCGACGCGTACGCCGTCCTCGTGCGCCGGCACGCCGCCGACGCACGCCGGCTCGCGGTCGTGGCGGGCGCCGGGCCGGACGCCGACGACGTCGTCCAGGTCGCGTTCGTCAAGGCCTACCGGACCATCGGCACGTTCCGCGACGGCGCGCCGTTCCGGCCGTGGCTGCTGCGGATCGTGCTCAACGAGGCCCGCAACGCCACCCGGGCGGACCGCCGGTACCGCGCAGCGGCGGACCGGTCGTTCGTCCTCGATGCCGCGACGGCGGCGGCCGTCGTCGACGACCCCGCGGCGACGGCGCTGACGGCTGAGCGGCGGGCGGAGCTGCTGGACGCGCTCCGCGCGCTCCCCGAGCCGCAGCGGCGGGTCGTCGCGTGCCGGTACCTGCTCGACCTGGACGAGGAGGAGACGGCGACGGTGCTCGGCTGGCCGCGCGGCACGGTGAAGTCGCGGCTGCACCGGGCGCTGCGCCGGCTGCGGACCCAGCTGGCGCCCGTCGAGGCCCAGGAGGTGGACCATGGATGACGCCCTGGATCGTGAGCTGCGCGCCCTCGGCCGCTCGCTCACCAGCGCGATCGACGACGACGCGCCCGCGCCGGCCGCCGTCGCGACCGCGGTGCTCGACCGGCTGCCGACGGCTCCGGAGCCGGCGCCGGCGCGGTGGACGCCGGTCCGCCGCCGGCTGGCCG
>NZ_QUAL01000110.1 GCF_003579925.1 Jiangella rhizosphaerae
CTGGTGAGATTTCACCGTGATTCGGGAGCCATCACGAGGATTACCCCAGCGTCAACACCCCTACAGCCATGGTGAAGCTCACGTAATCGTCGTGATGTACACGATCGCCGACGGCCAACGCCACGACCAACGCCGCGCGTCAATGCGACGGACGCACGACGGCCGGGCGCGTCCTGCCTCGAGGAGGACGTGCCCGGCCGTCGGGTTTCGGTGCTGTTACTTGTCCGAGCCGGGGTCGTCGACCAGTTCGGCGTCGACGACGTCGTCGGACTTGCTGGAGCCGCCGACCGCCGGGGTCGGGTCGACCGGGGCCAGGCCGCCCAGCAGGCTGCGCAGCTGGCTGAGGTGCGCGGTGATGCTGTCGCGCTGGCGGTTGAGCTCGGCGACCTCGCGCTTGGCGGCGGTCAGCGTGGACGTCGCCTCGGCCTTGGCCTCGGAGACGGTGTTCTCGGCGTGCGCCTTGGCCTCGGCGACCAGCTGTTCGGCGTTGCGCTTGGCGCCGGCGACCAGCGCCTTGGCCTGCTCGTCGGCCTCGCGGCGGACCTTCTCGGCGCGCTCGTGCGCGGCGGCCGCACGGGCCTCGGCGTCGGCGGCGCGGTTCTCGGCGTCGTTGACGAGCTTCTGCGTCTCGGCGACGGAGGCCTCGTAGCGCTCGTTGATCTCGCGCTCGAGCTCCTCGCGCTTGGCGACCAGGCGCAGCTCGTGCTCGGTGTTCTCCTTCTCGGCCTTCAGCTGCGCCTCGTCGAGGATCGCCTGGGCCTTGGCGCGCATGGACTCGGCCTCGCGCTTGGCCGTCGTCCGGAGGTCGTCGACCTCGCGCTTGGCGGTGGCGCGCAGCTCGGTGACCTCGCGCTCGGCGACGGCGCGCAGCCGGCTCAGCTCGCGCTCGGCCTGCGCCCGGCGCTCGCTGGTCTCGTGCTCGATGGCCGAGCGGACCTTGGCGGCCTCGCGCTTGGCCGTCTCGACCAGGTTCGACGCCTCGCGGTTGGCGGCCGAGCGGACCTCCTCGGCCTCGATGCGGGCCTCGTCGATGAGCTCGTCGGCGGCGCGCTTGGCGTTCGCCTGCAGCTCGCTGGCCTCGTTCTCGGCCGCGGTGCGCAGCTCGGTGGCGATGACCTGCGCCTCGGCGCGGGTCTCGCTGGCCTCGGCGTCGGCCTGGGCGATGAGCTCGCTCGCCTGCTCCTCGGCCAGCCGCAGCAGCTGCTCGATGCGGGCCCCGAGGCCGGAGTAGGTCGGGCGTTCGACCTCGCGGAGCTCGGTGCTGGCCTCGGCGAGCTCCTGGCGGAGCCGCACGACCTGCTTGTCGAGCTCATTGGCGCGGCCGCGCGTCTGCGCGAGCGTCGCCTCCAGTTGCCGCACGTGCTGCTCGACCTGGACGCGGTCGTAGCCACGCATCGCGATGGTGAACCCGCCCGTCGGCGAGCCGTCGAAGATCGACAGGCCGTCCGCGCCCGTCTCCCTGACCGCCACTTCCCTTACCTCGCTCATGTTCTCCCTCATCGGGGGTGCCACCCCGTCAGGGCAGGCACACGTCATTGGTGTAGTCGAAATCCGTCGAGGTGCTTGCCCGGGTCTTCCCCGTCACGGACGCCGAGCCCCTCGGATAGCAACGCAGAGTACTCCGATACTGCGCCGGTGCCGATGGCGGTGGACGTCCGCACACCGCGGGCTGACGGCGTCGAGGGGTTCGGTTGGGTGAGTCGGGCTGGGGCATCCCTCCGGAGGTCGACCTCTGGCCTCCAAGGTGCACACGTTAGTTGTCCAAATGCGAACTCACCACCGGTTGGGACAGATCCGCCGAATTCTCGTCCGGACGCTCCGCAGCCGTAATGTTTCGGACATGGGGCTGTTCACGACGATCGACCACGTCGGGGTGGCGGTCGCCGACCTCGACGCCGCCGTCGAGTGGTACCGCGAGCACTTCGGCATGGAGCTCGAGCACGAGGAACGCAACGAGGAGCAGGGCGTCCGCGAGGCGATGCTGCGGGTGTCCGACGGCGACGACGGCGCGCGGCTGCAGCTGCTCGCGCCGCTGCGTCCCGACTCTGCGATCGCCCGGTTCCTCGACACCCGTGGGCCCGGCATTCAGCAGCTGGCCTACCGCGTCGACGACGTCGAGGCGGCGGCCGCGACGCTGCGCGAGCGGGGGCTGCGGCTGCTCTACGACACCGCCCGCCGCGGCACCGCGGGGTCGCTGGTGAACTTCGTGCACCCGAAGGACGCCGGTGGCGTGCTGGTCGAGCTGGTGCAGCCCGCGGAGCACTGAACCGCGGCGTTACCGTAGAGCCAGCCGCACAGACGTCGAGGAGGACGCATGGCCGTCATCGCCGGTGGGGCACGCACCCCGATCGGGAAGCTGCTGGGCTCGCTGTCCGGCTTCTCGGCCACCGACCTCGGTGGGTTCGCCATCCAGGCCGCGCTGGCGAGGTCCGGTGTGGCACCGGGCCAGGTCGAGTACGTGATCATGGGCCAGGTGCTGCAGGCCGGCGCCGGCCAGATCCCCGCTCGCCAGGCCGCGGTGAAGGCAGGCATCCCGATGACGGTGCCCGCGCTCACCGTCAACAAGGTGTGCCTGTCCGGGCTCGACGCCATCGCGCTGGCCGCGCAGTTGATCCGGGCCGGCGAGTTCGACGTCGTCGTCGCCGGCGGCATGGAGTCCATGACCAACGCGCCGCACCTGCTGCCCAAGTCGCGGCAGGGCTTCAAGTTCGGCGACGTCACGCTGCTGGACCACATGTCCTACGACGGCCTCTACGACGTCTTCACCGACCAGGCGATGGGTGCGCTGACGGAGTCGGCGAACCGCACGCTCACGCGCGAGGAGCAGGACGAGTTCGCCGCCGCGTCGCACCAGCGCGCGGCCGCCGCCTGGAAGAACGGCCTGTTCGCCGACGAGGTCGTCCCCGTCGAGGTGCCGCAGCGCAAGGGCGACCCCGTGGTCGTCGAGCGCGACGAGGGCATCCGCGCCGACACCACCGCCGAGTCGCTGGCCCGGCTCAAGCCCAGCTTCCGGCCAGACGGCACCATCACCGCCGGCTCGGCGTCGCAGCTGTCCGACGGCGCCGCCGCGGTCGTCGTCATGAGCGAGCAGAAGGCCGCCGAGCTCGGCATCACGCCCATCGCCCACGTCGGCGCGCACGGCGTCGTCGCCGGCCCCGACTCCACGCTGCAGAGCCAGCCGGCCCGGGCCATTCAGGCCGCCTGCGCAAAGGAGGGCCTGCACGCGCAGGACCTCGACCTCGTCGAGATCAACGAGGCGTTCGCGGCCGTCGGCATCGCCAGCACCCGCGAGCTGGGCCTCGATCCCGGGAAGGTCAACGTCAACGGCGGCGCCATCGCCATGGGCCACCCCATCGGCATGTCGGGTGCGCGGCTCGTGCTGCACCTGGCGCTGGAGCTGGGTCGCCGCGGCGGCGGGGTGGGCGCCGCGGGGCTGTGCGGAGGCGGCGGCCAGGGCGACGCGCTGGTGCTGCGGGTGCCGTGACGGTGACGGTGTCCGCGGCCGGTTCCGGCCTGGTCGAACGGGCGGCGAACGGCGACCCGCGCGCCGTCGCGCGGCTGGTCACGCTGGTCGAGAACGGCGCGCCCGGCCTGCGCGAGCTGACCGCCGAGCTGGTCGCGCACGCGGGGTCGGCGGCCGTCGTCGGCATCACCGGCGCGCCCGGCGTCGGCAAGTCCACCGTCACGTCGGCCCTCGTCAGCGCCTACCGGGCGCAGGACCTCCGGGTCGGCGTGCTGGCCGTCGACCCGTCCTCGCCGTTCACCGGCGGCGCGCTGCTGGGCGACCGCGTCCGCATGCAGGACCACGCGACCGACCGCGGCGTGTTCATCCGGTCCATGGCCACGCGCGGGCACCTCGGCGGACTCGCGTGGGCCACGCCGCAGGCGGTCCGGGTGCTCGACGCCGCCGGCTGCGACGTCGTGCTCGTCGAGACCGTCGGTGTCGGCCAGTCCGAGGTCGACGTCGCCGCGCTGGCCGACACCACGCTGGTGCTGCTCGCACCCGGCATGGGCGACGGCGTCCAGGCGGCGAAGGCGGGCATCCTCGAGGTCGGCGACGTGTTCGTCGTCAACAAGGCCGACCGCGACGGCGCCGACCAGGTCGTCCGCGACCTTCGCAGTACCGTGCGGCTGGCCGAGCGGGGCCCGGGCGACTGGCGCCAGCCGATCGTCAGCACCGTCGCCGCCCGCGGCGAGGGCATCGACGAGCTGGTCGAGGCCATCGCCGCGCACCGCACCTGGGCCGCCGGCAGCGGCGAGGCCGAGCGCCGCCGCGTCCGCCGCGCCCGCGACGAGATCGAGGCGATCGCCGTCACCGATCTGCGCCGCCGGTTCGCCGGGCTGCACGGCGACGAACGGCTCGACGACCTCGCCCGCGACGTGCTGGCCGGAGAGCTCGATCCGTACGCCGCGGCGGAGAAGATCGTCGCGGCTGTGTCATGATCCGGCGTGGCGCTGGGGTCTACGGCCCAACGTGAGGTACAAAGTCAGGAAGCAGCGCGCGTGGCGGGCCTCGTCCGCGCGCCCCGGTACGAAAGGATGATGCAGTGAGGAAAGCGCTCATCATCCTGGGTATCGCGTTCCTGGTGTACTTCGTGCTCACCGAGCCCGAGGGTCTCGCCGATCTGCTCGGTGAGATCGGCAACGGCATCGCCGACTTCTTCGACGCCGTGATGACGTTCTTCACCGAGCTGTTCTGAGTCCCGCGCCATGTGGACGCCCAGGAGGACGCTCGACGGGCTGACCGACGGATTCGTCCGCTGGCTCGACCGCGTCGCCGAGGACGGCCTGCTCCGGCTGTTCTGGCGCAACTTCACCTCGTGGTTCGGACACCGGCTGGTCAAGCGGAAGCTCGTCGCCGGCGAAGAGATCGTCGCCGAGTGCAAGCACAGCGCCATCCTGTACGCACTACCCGCCCTCGCCGCACTGGGTGGCCTGCTGCTGCTCGTCGTGGCGCCGTTCATGGAGGCCCGGACGGCCTGGCTGCCGCTGGCCGGTGCGGCCGGGCTGCTCGGGTACGCGCTGATCAAGTCGCTGTACATCGCGCGCGACCGGTTCGTCGTCACCGACTCCCGGGTGTTCCGGGTGTGGGGGCTGTTCTCGCTCAACGAGGCCGAGATGGAGATCGTCCGGCTGCTCGACATCACCGTCGTGCGGCCGTGGTGGCTCCGGCCGTTCTTCTCCGGCCACCTGGTGCTCGAGAACGCCGCGCAGGAACAGGGCGTGCGCGACATCCACTACATCCCGCGGCCCAACGACGTCGCCCGCGTCATCCACGCGCTGCGGCGCGAGGCCACCGGCGCGTCGGCCCCGGCGGCCGAGGAGCCCAAGAAGAAGAACCCGCGTCGTCCGGACCATCCGCGCAATCCGGGACCGGTCAGCGCTCGCCGCCGGCAGGGCGTCTACTAGGTTTTCCTTCATGGCGGAGCCACTGGACCTGGACTTCGACCCGATCGAGCGCGCCGCGTCGATCTGGCGGGAGCGGTTCGGCCCGTCCGACGCCATGGCCGCGGCCACGTCGATCATGCGGGTGCAGCAGCTGCTCATCGGTGAGTTCGACCGCATCTGCCGCCCGTACGGGCTCACCTTCGCCCGCTACGAGGCGCTGGTGCTGCTCAGCTTCAGCCGCACGGGCGCGCTGCCCATGGCGAAGATCGGCGAGCGGCTGATGGTGCACCCGACCAGCGTCACCAACACGATCCAGCGGCTCGAGACCGCCGGCTTCGTCACCCGCGAGCCCAACCCCCGCGACGGCCGCGGCACGCTGGCCCGCATCACACAGTCCGGCCGCGACGCCGTCGGCCGGGTCACCACCGAGCTGATGGAGGCCGAGTTCGGCCTGCGTGCGCTCGGCGGCGACGACCGCAAGCAGGTGTTCGACATCCTGCGGGGGCTGCGGGTGGCGGCGGGCGACTTCAGCGACTGATCGCGCCGAAGCCGTCGAGGTAGTCGTCGGTCTCGAGGTCGAGCAGGTGCCGCTGCGCGACGAAGCCGATCATGACGCCGTACATGGTGTGCGCGACCTTCCGCGGGTCGGCGTCGGCCGCGAGGTACCCGGCGTCGCTCCAGCGTTCGGCCAGCTCGGCCCAGCGGCTGATGATGCGGTCGGCGACGACCGTCACGATGCCGCGGATCTCCTCGTCGCGGACCGCCTCCGACCACACGTGCAGCGCGATCTTCGTCCGGTCGACCTCGCCGGACGCGATGTGCCGCGTGATCTGCACCAGGGTGCGCCGCAGCGCCTCGGCGGGCCGCGGGACCGGGTCCTCGGACATCAGCTCCTGGAACGCGTCCTCGGCGATGCCCGCGATGCCCTCCGCCGTCGTGCGGACGAGGTCGGCCTTGCTCGGGAAGTACCGGTAGACCGCGCCGGCCGAGAGCCCCGACTCGGCGAAGACGTCCTGCATGGACGTCGCGTGGAAGCCCTGGCGGCTGAAACACCGCCAAGCGGCCTCGAGGATCTGCTGCCGCCGGGCGGCGAGGTGGGCTTCTGAGACACGGGGCATGGATTCATCATAAAACGAACGGTCGTTCTTGACACGCGACGCGCGGGGGCGCAGAGTGGGTATTGGAGAACGATCGTTCGTTTTAGGTGTGGAGGAACCATGCGCAGGGTCATCGGCATCGCGCTGGGCCTGTCCGTCGTCATCGGGGTGCTGGTCACCGCGTTCGTGTGGCCGAGCTCCGAGATCGCCCCGCGCGACGTGCTCATCGCCGTCGCCGGGCCGCCCGAGGCCGCCGCGGCGGTGTCGGACCAGCTCGAGCAGGCCGTTCCGGACGGCTTCTCCGTCGACGCCGTCGCGTCGGAGCAGGAGGCGCGGGACGCCATCGCCGACCGGGACGTGTACGGCGCGGTCGTCCTGTCGCCGTCCGGCCCGCCGACGGTCCTGACGGCATCGTCGGCCAGCCCCGTCGTGGCCCAGTTGCTGCAGGGCGTGGCGACGTCGATGGCGGCCTCGTCCGGTGAGGAGGCCGCCGGTCCCGTGGTCGAGGACGTCGCGCCGCCGCCGTCGGACGACCCACGCGGCACCGGATTCAGCTCCGGCGCGCTGCCGCTGGTCATCGGCGGTATCGCCATCGGCGCCGCGATGAGCTTCGTCGTCTCCGGCGTGGGCCGGCGGCTGGTCGGCGCCAGTGTGGCCGCACTGGGCGGCGGCGCCGTCGCGGTCGCCGTCATGCAGAGCTGGCTCGGCGTGCTGGACGGGAACTGGTGGGCCAACGCCGGCGCATATGCGCTGACACTGGCCGCCGCGTCGGTGACGCTGATCGGCCTGCACGCACTGTTGGGACACGTCGGTGCGGCCCTCGGCGCGGCGACGTTCCTGCTGCTGGGCAACCCGCTGTCGGGCATCACGTCGGCGCCGGAGCTGCTGCCGTCCGGGTGGGGGGCGTTCGGCCAGCTCCTGCCGCCGGGGGCGGGCGGGTCGCTGCTGCGGTCGACCGCCTTCTTCGACGGTGCGGCGGCGGGTCAGCCGGTGCTCGTGCTGAGCGGGTGGATCGTGCTCGGCCTCGTGCTGGCGGCCGTCGGCGCGCGACGCGCTCCGGTTGCTCCGGCCGAGCCGACGTCAGGTGACGTGGAGCAGGTGTCGTTCGGCCGGGCCTGATGTTCGCGGGGCCCCCGCCGACCCCGATCCGTCGGCGCGTCTGGCTTGCCGCGTTGGACCCGTCCCCCTGCTGCCCGATTGTCTTGGCCGCGGGCGCGCGCCTCAAGTCCGCGGCCTCTGACTGTGTGCTGTTCGCTTCTGGTTGGGGGCCTTGGACTTGACCCGCGCGCCCGCGGCTGAGAACGGGCAGCTATCGGGGGGACGGGGGAGTGTGNGAGAACGGGCAGCTATCGGGGGGACGGGGGAGTGTGGCGACGGGGCTGGCGCGTCTGGCCCGGTTTCTGTGTGGCGTTGGTGTCGTGGGGCGTCCACTTGGTGAGATTTCGCCGTGATTCGCGGGCCATCACGAGGATTACCCCAGCGTCAACACCCCTACAGTCATGGTGAAGCTCGGGCAATCCTCGTGATGTGCACGATCCTGGATGATCATCGCTGTCCACAGCCCGACGAACGGGGCGAAACGGGCGCGGCAACGTCGAGTCGTTCCCGGTCTGCCCCCAACGTACGGAACGAGGACGAACGGGATCAGCGGCGGGTCCAGGAGTCGGGGCGGTTCTGGAGCTCGACGACGTGCTCGGGGAGGCGGTCGGCGATGACGTCGGCCACCGTCGTGTGCTCGAGCACCTCGCGCAGGCTGGCCCGGACCGCGACCCAGACGCGGGTGAGCGGCTGGGCGGGGCCGGGGTAGATGGTGTCCTCCGGCGGCATGCCGCGCACGGCGGCCAGCGGGCCCTCGGTGGCCCGGACGATGTCGGCGATGGTGATGTCGGCCGGGGGCCGGGTGAGGCGGTAGCCGCCGGTGGCGCCGCGCTGGGCGTCGAGGATGCCGGCCCGGCGCAGGTCGCCGAGGATGGTCTCGAGGAACTTGCCGGGGATGTCCTGCGCCTCGGCCAGCTGCTGCCGGGTGGCCGACGCCGGCTGCTGCGAGGCGAGCTGCACGACCGCCCGGACGGCGTAGTCGGCGCGCGCTGTGATGTGCACGACCCCGATCATTCCACTGCGAGTACGATGGAGCCAGTTGCTAGGACGTCCAACTAAATGGAGACCCCATCATGGATGCCCGCGCCATCGAGGAGGGCCGCCGACGCTGGCAGGCCAGGCTCGACGCCGCCATCGCCGCCGGCAAGGTCCGCGACGCCGACTTCACCACGCTGTCCGGCACCGAGGTCGACCCCGTGTACGGGCCGCCCGAGGACACCGACGATCCCCGGTTCGAGCGCATCGGCTGGCCGGGGGAGTACCCGTTCACCCGCGGCCTCTACTCGACGGGGTACCGCGGGCGGGCGTGGACGATCCGCCAGTTCGCCGGGTTCGGCAACGCCAAGCAGACGAACGAGCGCTACAAGATGATCCTGCGCTCCGGCGGCGGCGGGCTGTCGGTCGCGTTCGACATGCCGACGCTGATGGGCCGCGACTCCGACGACGCGCGCAGCCTCGGCGAGGTGGGGCACTGCGGCGTCGCCATCGACTCCGCGGCCGACATGGACGAGCTGTTCGACGGCATCCCGCTGGGCGAGGTCACCACGTCGATGACGATCAGCGGACCGGCGGTGCCGATCTTCTGCATGTACGTCGTCGCGGCCGAGCGCCAGGGCGTGGCCGTCGGCGACCTCAACGGGACGCTGCAGACCGACATCTTCAAGGAGTACATCGCGCAGAAGGAGTGGCTGTTCGAGCCCGAGCCGCACCTGCGCCTCATCGGCGACCTGATGGAATATTGCGCCGCCGACGTGCCCGACTACAAGCCGCTGTCGGTGTCGGGCTACCACATCCGCGAGGCCGGTTCGACGGCCGCGCAGGAGCTGGCCTTCACGCTGGCCGACGGGTTCGGCTACGTCGAGCTGGGGCTGTCGCGCGGCCTCGACGTCGACGTGTTCGCGCCCGGCCTGTCGTTCTTCTTCGACGCACACGTCGACTTCTTCGAGGAGATCGCCAAGTTCCGCGCCGCGCGCCGCATCTGGGCGCGGTGGATGCGCGACGTCTACGGCGCGAAGACCGAGAAGGCCCAGTGGCTGCGGTTCCACACGCAGACCGCCGGCGTCTCGCTGACGGGCCAGCAGCCGTACAACAACGTCGTCCGGACCGCGGTCGAGGCGCTGGCCGCCGTGCTCGGCGGCACGAACTCGCTGCACACGAACGCGCTGGACGAGGTGCTGGCGCTGCCGACGGAGTCCGCGGCGGAGATCGCGCTGCGCACCCAGCAGGTGCTCATGGAGGAGACGGGGGTCGCGAACGTCGCCGATCCGCTCGGCGGCTCGTGGTACGTCGAGGCCCTGACCGACCGGCTCGAGGCCGAGGCCGAGGCGATCTTCGACCGCATCCGCACCATGGGCGAGCGCGACCACCGCTGGCGCGACACCTACGGCCCGATGACGGCGGGCATCCTGCGCGGCATCGAGGACGGCTGGTTCACCGGCGAGATCGCCGAGTCGGCGTTCCAGCACCAGCAGCGGGTCGAGAAGGGCGAGAAGCGCGTCGTCGGCGTCAACGTCCACACCGACACCGTCACCGGCGAGCTGGACATCCTCCGGGTGTCGCACGAGGTCGAGGACGCCCAACGGGAGGTGCTGGCGAAGCGGCGCGCCGAGCGCGACGACGCCGCCGTCCGGGCCGCGCTGGCCGCCATGGTCGACGTCGCGCGGACCGACGAGAACATCGTCCCGGCCATGCTCGACGCGGTCCGGGCCGAGGCGACGCTGGGCGAGATCTGCGACGCGCTGCGGGCGGAATGGGGGGTGTACTCCGAACCCGCCCGGTTCTGACGACGGGTGGACGGCGCGCCCGGCATCTGCCACCATGCGGGCAACGACGCTCCGACCAGGGAGGCCGTAATGCTGGTGCCGACGCTGCTGGTCCTCATGGTCGTGATCCTGCTCCTGCACGCGTATCCGCTGCACCGGCTCGGCCGGCTGGACCGCTCGGCCCGGGCGGAGGCCCCGGCCGGCCACGTCCCGCTGCCCCGCGCGCACCCCGTCGACGCCCGCCACTGGAACAGTGCCTATTGGGACTGAGGAGGGTCATGCAAAACCGAGGGCGATGGGGGACCGAAGGTCTCCCTGAGTCCTCGGTCCGGGTGATTGCGGAGTGGAGAGAGTTGGTGTTCTTTGCATGACCCGATTTCTGAGACGGCACTGAACGACCCGTGTGGCAGACGCGCGGATGATCGGTGGAGGATAGGGGCATGAGCTCGCAGAGTTTCAGCCGCCCCGGCGCCGTCGACCTGTCCGCCCTGAACGGCGGCGGGCAGCCGCGGCCGTCCGCGCCGGGCGCCGCCGGCGGTGGCTTCGTCATCGACGTCACCGAGGCGACGTTCCAGTCCGAGGTGCTCACCCGTTCCATGTCGGTGCCCGTGGTCATCGACTTCTGGGCCACGTGGTGCGAGCCCTGCAAGACGCTCTCGCCCATCCTCGAGCGCCTGGCCGCGCAGTACGAGGGCCGGTTCGTCCTCGCCAAGATCGACGTCGACGCCAACCAGGCCATCGCGCAGGCCGCGCAGGTGCAGAGCATCCCCACCGTCGTCGCGGTGCTGCGTGGGCAGCTCGTCCCGCTGTTCCAGGGCGCCATCCCCGAGGCCCAGGCCAAGCAGGTCATCGACCAGCTGCTGCAGATGGCCGTCGCCAACGGTGTGGCCGGCCGCGCCGACCCCATTCCGGGCGCCGGCGGGTCGGCCGAGGCCGAGGACGGGGTGGCCGAGGAGCCGATCGACCCGCGGTTCGAGGCCGCCTACGACGCCATCAACGCCGGCGACTTCGACAAGGCCGCCGAGGCCTACCGGCAGGTACTGACCGAGTCACCGGGCGACGCCGAGGCGAAGGCCGGGCTGGCCCAGGTCGAGCTACTGCGCCGCACGGCGGGCGTCGACGCCGCCGCCACGGTGGCCGCGGCCGACGCCAACCCGGCCGACGTCGACACCCAGCTGCTGGCCGCCGACATCGAGGTGGTGTCCGGCCAGGTCGAGAAGGCGTTCGATCGTCTCATCGGTACCGTCCGCCGGGTCTTCGGCGACGACCGCGAGCGGGTGCGCGTCCGGGTGGTCGAGCTGTTCGACATCGTCGGCAGCACCGACCCGCGCGTCGTCAAGGCGCGGTCAGCGCTCGCCAGCGCGCTGTTCTAGGCGCTACGACGACGGCGGCAGCGGGCCGGCGAACACGTCGCCGAGCCCGCGGCCGCCGCCGAACGTCAAACCGGTGATCAGCCGGCCGTCGCCGCCGAGGTACAGGTTCGACTCGTCCCACTCGTCGGCGCCGTCGCGTTCCGGGGTGCCGAACTGGGTCCGCTCGCGCACCTGCCCGCGGCTGCCGAGCGTGCTGACCACGACGTCGACGCCGCCGGCGCTCACGCCCACCCGGCCGTCGGTGTGCCCGGCGACGGTGATCGTGCCGTCGGTGCCCACGTGCACGGCGGCGGCGCGGTCGTCGCCGTCGGTGCCGTCCTGGGTGATCCAGCGGGCCCGGCCCGCCGACGTCACCGCGACGGCGAGCTGGTCGTTGCCGCCGGCGCTCGCCGCGCCCAGCACGCCGCCGGTGTGGCCGGCGGCGACCACGCCCTGCGCCGGCAACGGCGCCAGCGCGGTGAACTGGTCGGACTCGGCGGTGCCGAACTGGCTCAGCCAGTCCTGCGCGCCGTCGGCGGTGAACCGCGCGACCCACGCGTCGAGCCCGCCGTGTGCCGTCGCGCCCGGCATCGCCTGCGACGTCACACCCGCGACGTAGACGCGCCGGTCGGCGCCGATCGTGACGGCCAGCGCCTTGTCCTCGCCGGCGCCGCCGAGCTGACGGGTCCAGATCAGCTCGCCGTCCGGCCCGAGCCGGGCGAGCAGCGCGTCCTTGTCGCCGGCGCTCGGCGTGCCGCCGACGCTGCCGCTGGTGTAGCCGGCGACGTAGAGGCCGCCGTCCGGCGCCGGGACGCTCGCGTAGGCGCGGTCGGCCGCGGCCGGGTCGCCGAACTGCGTCACCCAGGCGAGCTCGCCGGCGACGGTGACGCGGGCGGCGAACGCGTCGTCGCGGGCGTTGCCGGGGTGCTGGCCGTCGAGGTCGCCGCGGGTATAGCCGGCCGTGTACAGATCGCCGTCCGCGCCGGTGTGCAGGCCGTAGAGGCGGTCGTTGGCCGGCGTGGCGAGCGGCAGGGCCCACCTCTGGACGCCGTCGCCGCCGGTCGCGGTGAGGACGGGGTCGACGCCGCCCTCGGTGACCGCCGTGACGGTGAGGCCGCCGGTCATCGCGACGCCGCCGGCGCGGTCGTCGCCGTCGGTGCCGGTGACGATGCCGGGCAGCGGCAGCGGGTCGCTCGTGCGCAGCCGGCCGGCGAGGTCGGCGAGGCCCTCGCGGAACGCCGGGCGCCAGACGTCCCAGTCGTGCCCGCCGTCCATGATGCGCAGCTCCGCGGTGACGCCGTCGACCCGTCGTGCGGTGTTGTACAGCCGGGCGGACTCGAAGTCGATGTCGTGCTGGGCGTCCTCGGGTGCGGGGTTGGCCCACTCGTCGTCGCCGACCGCGATGAACAGGTGCGTCGGCAGCTCCGGGTCGACGGCGTCCAGCAGCGCCGGGTAGTTGAGCGACGTATAGACGTCGTCGTCGAACAGCGCCTCGCCGAGGCCGAACCCGCCGAACTCGCGCGCCGACGAGTCCGCCGGCGGCAGCGGCACGTAGACCGCGGGGCTGAGCACCATGCCGGCGGCGAAGACGTCCTGGTGGGCCAGGGCGTAGCGCAGCGCGCCGTAGCCGCCCATCGAGTAGCCGCCGACGGCGCGGGCGTCGCGGTCGTCGACCGTGCGGTAGGAGGCGTCGACGTGCGCGACGAGGTCCTGGGTCAGCGCGGTCTCGACGGCCGCGCCGTCGACGTGCCGGGAGTCGACGTACCAGTTGCCGCGCTCGCTCCAGGGCGCGTCCGGCATGACGGCGATCAGCGGCGGGACGGTGCCGTCGGCGATCAGCTGGTCGAGGTCGGCGCTGACCTGCTGCCAGGCCGCCATCGTGTCGCCGCGGCCGTGCAGCAGGTAGACCGTCGCGTACTCCTCGTCGCCGTCGTCGTAGCCGGCGGGCAGGTAGGCGGCGTAGTCGACAGGGACGCCCGCGGCTCCAGCCGGTGCGGTCCCGGTGACGATGGTCCCTTGGGCCGGCTCGGCGGGAGCGGCCGCGCGCGACGGGTCCGGCGAGGACCCTGTCGTCGCGACGTGTGCCGCCGCGACCAGCAACGATGCCGCCGCCACCGCGGTGGCCCGGTTCCGTCCCGTCATGCGCCGCTCCTTTGCGCCGATGGTTCCGGAAACGTTTCCGCGCTATGCCGGGCGAGGCCCGTGGCGGCGAATCCGGGAAGTCGGCGCTACTCCAGCACGCGCCCTGGCGACCCGTCAAGAGGGCCAACTCCGCACCCCACCGAAGTTGATCTTGGAGTTGTTCGGCCATTGGCGTCCGATATGCCCGATAGATGGCCGAACAACTCCAAGATCAACGGCATGAGGGGGTGAGGGGGCTGACGGTGCGCCGGGGGAGGTGTGGGGCGGGGCGGGTGGGTCACGGGTTCGTATCGGCGACTTGACGGGGCCGGGTCGGGCGCGGTTCGATGGCTGACACATCCCGGAAACGTTTCCCGCACGTTCCCGTACCAGAGCTCGGAAACGGTTCCGACCCGACGCCACGAGGAGGTGGACGCACGTGACGCAGCGCCGTCGGCCGACGATCCACGAGGTCGCGAAGGTCGCCGGGGTCTCGATCTCCTCGGTGTCGCGGGCGCTCAACGGCAACACCTCCAACGCCGACATGGTCGCCCGGGTCAACGCGGCCGTGCGGCAGGTCGGCTACGTCCCGAGCGTCGTCGCGCAGTCGCTGAAGACGCGGCACACCGGGCAGGTCGCGTTCGCCATGGAGGACATCGGCAACGCCGCCTACCTCGAGATGGTGCGCCGCATCCAGCCGACGCTGCGCGACGAGGGCTACCGGCTGCTGCTGCACAGCACGGGCGCCGACGTCGAGGACGAGCTCGGCGTGCTCGCGAGCCTCAGCCAGAACTACGTCGACGGGCTGATCCTGTGCCCGCTGCGCGTCACCGACCGGCACGTCGAGGCGCTGCGGCAGACCGCCGTCCCGGTGGTGGTGATCGGCCTGCTGCCCGACGACGTCCCCGTCGACAACGTGCGGGCCGACTCGCGGGTCGGCGCGCAGCTGGCGGTCGAGCACCTGGCCGAGGCCGGCGCCCGGCGCATCGCGTTCATCGACGGCCCGCTCGACACCGTCCCCGGCCGGGCCCGCTACGACGGCTACCGTCGCGGCCTCGCCGCCACCGGCCTGAGCGACCAGACCGACGAGCTGGTCCGGTTCACCGACTTCCAGTTCGAGGCCGGCCGCCGGACGGCGCGCGAGCTGCTCACCGCGCACCCCGAGGTCGACGCCGTCCTGGGCGCCAACGACCTCATCGCGACGGGCGTCCTGCACGCGCTGCGCGAACTGGGCCGCGACGTCCCCGGCGACGTCCGGGTGGTCGGCATGGACGACACCCCGCTGGCCGCCACCAGCTTCCCGCCGCTGTCCAGCGTCTCGCTCGGCTCGGCCGACCGCGGCCGCATCGCCGCCGAGCTGCTGCTGCGCCGGCTCGACGGCGACGACGCGCCGCCCGAGCGGGTCACCGTCCCCCCGTCGCTGACCGTCCGGGAGAGCAGCCGATGAGCGCCACCGTCACCGCGCCGCCGGCGACGCCGCGGCCCCAGCAGCCACGCAAGCGCCGCTCGTTCCTCGGCCTGGACCGCGACGGCCTGATGCTGGCCGTCCCGGCGCTGATCCCGGTCGTGCTGTTCAGCGTCTACCCGCTGCTGCGCGGCATCTACCTCGGCTTCACCGACGCCCAGGCCGGCGCGAACGCCCAGACGACCTTCACCGGCTTCGAGAACTACCGGAACCTGCTCGACGACTCCTACTTCTGGGACTCGTTCCGCATCGGCCTGATCTGGGCGTTCTCGGTCACCATCCTCCAGTTCTTCGCCAGCCTCGGCCTCGCGCTCCTGCTCAACCAGAAGCTGCGGCTGCGCTGGCTGGCCCGCACGCTGGCGTTGGTGCCCTGGGCGATGCCGCCGGTCGTCATCGGCATCATGTGGCGGCTGGTGTACCACCCGAACGCCGGCATCCTCAACGACGTCCTGCTCGACTTGCGCATCATCGACGAGAACGTCGACTGGCTGTCGTCGTTCTCGGTGGCGCTGCCCGCGGTCATCGTGGTCGGCGTCTGGGCGGGCATGCCGCAGACGACGGTCGTGCTGCTGGCCGGGCTGCAGAGCGTCCCGAAGGAGCTGCACGAGGCGGCCGCGATGGACGGCGCCAACGTCTGGCAGCGGTTCCGCAGCGTGACGTGGCCGGCGATCAAGCCGGTGGTCGTCGCCATGACGACGCTCGACTTCATCTGGAACTTCAACTCGTTCAGCCTGGTCTACGTCCTGACGCAGGGCGGGCCGGGCGGCGAGACGCGGCTGCCGCTGCTGTTCGCCTACGAGGAGGCGTTCCGCTACGGCAACTACGGCTACGCGGCGGCGCTGGGCAACGCGATGGTCGTGGTGATCGCGGTGTTCGTCGTGTTCTATCTGCGCCAACGGGTCCGGGAGGCGAACGCGCGATGAACCGCTCGACGCCCGTCGGCACGACGCTGAAGTACGTCGCGCTGGCCGCCTACCTGGTGTTCCTGGCGTTCCCGCTGTTCTGGCTGATCTCGACGTCGCTGAAGACGCCGCAGGAGCTGGCGCTGATCGATCCGACCTGGATCCCGAACGACATCACGTTCGACAACTTCCGCGCC
Organism: Jiangella rhizosphaerae; assembly: GCF_003579925.1. Taxonomy (GTDB): domain Bacteria; phylum Actinomycetota; class Actinomycetes; order Jiangellales; family Jiangellaceae; genus Jiangella; species Jiangella rhizosphaerae. The sequence goes on from NZ_QUAL01000110.1 coordinate 16,383, forward strand.
GCGTTCGACGAGCAGCCGATCGTGCGCTCGATGCTCAACACGCTGCTGGTCGCCGGGGTGTCGTGCGTGGTGACGGTGGTGCTGTCGATCCCCGCGGCCTACGTGATGGCCCGCTACCGGTCGGTGCTGAGCCGGATGACGCTGGTGTGGGTGCTGCTCAGCCAGATCTTCCCGTTCATCCTGGTGATCATCCCGCTGTTCCTGCTGCTGCGCGACCTCGGCCTGTACGACACCTACCTCGGGCTGATCGCCGTCTACGTCGTCTGGAGCATGCCGTTCGCGCTCTGGATGCTGCGCAGCTACGTCGAGACGATCCCGATCGAGCTCGAGGAGGCCGCCGCCATGGACGGCGCCACCAAGGTGCGGACGCTGCGCAGCGTCATCGCGCCGCTGCTGGCGCCGGGCGTCGTCGCGGCCGGGCTGTTCGCGTTCGTCTCGGCCTGGAACGAGTTCCTGTTCGCGCTCGTGCTGATCCGCGACCCGGAGCTGCAGACGCTCTCGCTGACGCTGGTGAAGTTCATCGGCGCCGAAGGGGTGGCCCGGCTCGGCCCGCTGGCGGCGGCGTCGCTGGTCGCGACCATCCCCAGCCTGATCTTCTTCGCCGTCATGCAGCGCCGGCTCACCGGCGGGCTGCTCGGCGGAGCCGTCAAGTCCTGACCACAGGACCTCGAAGAGGAGGAACCCCATGCGTTCGATGCGAATCGTCGCCCTCGCGGCGGCCACGGGCCTGGTGCTCGCGGCCTGCGGCGGCGGTGACGACGAGACCGGCGGCGACGGCGGCAGCGGCGGCGAGCCGGTCGAGCTGACCTTCCAGACGCTGGCCTGGCAGACCGCGGCCGTCGAGGCCAACGAGGCCATCGTCGATGCCTGGAACGAGGCCAACCCCGACATCCAGGTCGAGCTGCTCCAGGGCGACTGGAACAACGTCCACGACCAGCTGATGACGTCGTTCGAGGGCGGCACCGCGCCGGACGTCTTCCACTACGAGTCCACCGTGCTGCAGGACTTCGGCGACCGCGGCAACGTCCTCGACCTCTCGGAGTACCTGTCCGACGAGATCCGCGACGACATCCGCGAGGGCGCCTGGGACACCGCGACGTTCGGCGACGCCGTCTACGGCGTGCCGTTCCTGCAGGAGTCGCAGGTCGTGTTCGCCAACCGCACGCTGCTCGAGGCGGCCGGCGTCACGCTGCCGACCGTCGACGACCCGTGGACGTGGGACGAGTTCGCCGACGTCGCCGCGCAGCTGACCACCGAGGGCCAGTTCGGCGCCGTCATCCCGCTCAACGCGCCGGCCAACCGCATCCTGAACCTGGCCCGCAACTTCGGCGGCGACTACTTCACCGACCCGGCGGGGGAGGCACAGGCGGTCTTCGACGCGGCCGAGCAGGAGGTGCCGCGGCGCATCCACGAGATGCTCTACACCGACCGGTCGGCCTCGCCCGACGGCATCGGCATGTCGTCGGCCGACGCGCTGCCCGGCTTCTTCGCCGGCCAGTACGCGATGCTGCCGGGCGCGATCTGGCTGCGCCAGCAGCTGGTCGAGCAGGCGCCGGACGGGTTCGACTGGGTGACGCTGCCCGCGCTCGAGGGCGACAGCAGCGCGCAGGGTGCGGTCAGCCAGACCCTCTCGGTGTCAGCGAGCACCGAGCACCCGGAGGAGGCGGTCCAGTTCATCGAGTTCTTCCTCAACGCCGAGAACCAGGTCCAGCTGGCCGCCGGCGACTGGCTGCTGCCGACCAGCCAGGAGGCGGCGCAGAGCCCGGAGCTCAACGACCCCGCCACCGGCTGGGACGTCGCGACGGCCACCGCCGACGACCTGGAGATGGCGCCGTTCCAGCAGGTCAAGGGGTTCGAGGAATGGAAGTCGCGGATCGCGAACCCGGCGTTCCAGGAGTACTTCAGCGACCAGATCTCGCTGGAGGAGCTGGGCACCAAGCTGGTCGACGAGGGCAACGCGGTCCTCGAGCGCTACCAGCGCTGATGAGGGACCGCGCGCGGGGGTGCCTGCTCGGGCTCGCCGTCGGCGATGCCATGGGCGCCCCCGCGGAGAACCTGACGGCCGAGCAGATCGCCGCCCGCTGGGGCACGGTCACCGGGTTTCTCACCGACCGGCCGTCGGGCACCGACGACACCGAGTACGCCGCGTTCAGCGCACTGCTGCTGCTCGAGCACGGCGCCGCGCTGACCAGCGACCACGTCGCCGACGCGTGGATCAGGCACCTGACCGGCCGCGAGGGTGGGTTCTCCGGCGCCGGGTTCAGCGAGCTCGGCACCATCGAGAACCTGCGCGCCGGACTGCGGCCGCCGGCCAGCGGCCGGCACCTGCACTCGTGGAGCGACGGGCTGGCCATGCGGGCGGCGGTGCACGGCGTCTACGCGGCCGGCGACCCGGCTCTCGCCGCCCGGCTGGCCGCCGTCGACGGCGCGGTCAGCCATGACGGAGAGGGCGTGCACGCCGGGGTCGCGGTGGCCGCCGCGGTCGCCGTCGCGATGACGGGGACGGCGACGCCGCACGACATCGCGGCCGCCGCGCTGGCCGCCGTGCCGGACGACTCGTGGACGGCGCGGTCGCTGCGGGCCGGCGTCACGCATGCCGGTGACGTGCCGGCGCTGCTGGACGCCGTCGTCGTCCGGCCCTACCCGTGGACGGACCTCGCGCCCGAGGCGGTCGCGCTGGCGTTCGGTGCCTTCCTGGCGGCGGACGGCGAGTTCGCCCGCGCGGTGACGGGCGCCGTCGCGATGGGCCGCGACGCCGACACCACCGCCGCCATCGCCGGTGCGCTGGCCGGCGCGCACGGCGGGCTTGGCGCGGTGCCGCCGGACTGGCAGGCGCAGATCGGGCCGGTGACGGGCCGCTGCCTGGGCGAGGTGGTGGCGGGCCTGCACCCGCTCGACCTCGCCGACCGGCTGGCCGACCACCTGGAGGCGGGAACGTGAGCGATCGTCGCGACCGCACCGCGGGGGCGCTGCTCGGGCTGGCCATCGGCGACGCCGCCGGCTGGCCCGCCGTCCGGCACCGGTCTGCGCTGCTGCCGCCGTGGACCCGCCGGCTGCACCGCGAGCTCGACGCGTTCGCCGAGACCGAGCAGGTGACGACGCTGCCGGTGCCGTTCGCGCTCAACCAGCCCACGGCGCCGCTGCGGCTGGGTCCCGGCGACGACGCGGAATGGGCGGCATGGACGCTGACCTGGCTGCTCGACACCGCGGCACGGCCCGGCGCGCTCGGCCGCGACGACGTGCACGCCCACTGGCGCACGGCGGCCGCCGCCGGCACGCTGCCGCGCGGCCGGATCA
>NZ_QUAL01000103.1 GCF_003579925.1 Jiangella rhizosphaerae
CCTCGGCTCCCCCGGCGCCCCGAAGCCGCCGCCCGGCGAGACCGGCACGCCGGCGCCGAAGCCGACGCCGAAGCCGACGGGCAGCGCCGCGCCGCCGATGGGCGGCGACGACGACACCACTGCCGGCGGCGGGCTGCCGAACACCGGCCCGGGCGACGTCGCCCAGGCGCTGGGCGTCGGCGGGCTGCTCACCGCGGCCGGCGCGGCCATGTACGTCGCGTCGCGGAAGGAGTCCCCCGAACCGGGCGACGCACAGCCGGGAGCGACCGCCTGACGGCCGGCACGCTCGACTAGAGGCCTGGGGGGGCACAGTTCATGGGGGTCTGGGGTGGAGCCCGGCGGCGCACGGCGCCGCGGGTGCTGATCGTCGTGCAGAACATTCCGGTGCGCATCGACCGCCGGGTCCGCAACGAGTGCCGGGCGTTGCTCGACGCCGGCTACGGCGTCACCGTCATCTGCCCGAAGGAGTCGCCGGACGAACCGGACCGGCACGAGCTCGACGGCATCGTCGTCCGGTCGTACCAGCCGCCGCCGGCCACGTCGGGCCTCGTCAGCTACCTCGTCGAGTTCATCGTCTGCTGGCTGCGCACCGCCCGGCTCTCGGTGCGGACGGCCCGCGCCGAGGGCTTCGACATCCTGCAGGCGTGCAACCCGCCGGACACCTACTGGCTGCTCGGCCTGCTGTGGAAGCTGCGCGGCAAGAAGTTCGTCTACGACCAGCACGACCTGTGCCCCGAGGTGTACGAAGCGCGGTTCGGCAAGCGGGGCGCCCTCTACCGCGCCCTGCTGCTGCTCGAGCGGGCCACCTACGCCACCGCCGACCGCGTGGTGAGCCCGAACCCGTCGTACCAGGAGGTCGCGCTCACCCGCGGCAGGCTGCCGATCGGCCGCACCACCGTCGTCATGAGCTCACCCGACCCGGAGCTGATGAAGCGCGGCGAGCCGCACCCGCAGCTGCGTGGCGGCCGCGAGTTCCTCGTCTGCTACATCGGCATCATGGGGCCGCAGGACGGCGTCGACCGCCTGCTCGACGCCGTCGCCCACTACGTGCACGTGCTCGGCCGCAAGGACACCCGGTTCGGGCTGCTGGGCTACGGCGACAGCCTCGACGACCTGCGCGCCCAGTGCACCCGGCTGGGCCTGGACGACTGGGTGACGTTCACCGGCCGGGTCGACCAGGCGGAGCTGGGCCGCTGGCTGTCGACCGCCGACCTCGGCGTCACCCCCGACCCGCCGTGCGAGTTCAACCACCGCTCGACGATGAACAAGACGCTCGAGTACATGGCCCACGCGGTGCCCGTGGTGGCCACCGATCTGCGGGAGACCATGCGGTGCGCCGGGCCGGCCGCCGAGTACGTGCCCGACGGCGACCCCGTCGTCATGGCCAAGACCATCGCCACGCTGCTGGACGACCCTCGCCGCCGCGCGCAGATGGGCACCGCCGGCCGGCAGCGCATCGAGACCGAGCTGGCGTGGGGCGACCAGGCCCGCCGCTACGTCGCCATGGTCGGGTCGCTGCGATGACCACCGCCTGTCCCGCCTGCTTCGGGGGCGATCTCCGGACCTTCTACACCGTCGACCGCGTGCCGGCGGCGAGCTGCCTCATGCTCGACGACGAGGCGGCGGCGCGCGCGTTCCCCGCCGGTGAGCTGCGCATCGCGGCGTGCGGGAGCTGCGGCTTCGTCACCAACACCGCGTTCGACCCGGCGCTCACGCGATACGACGACGACTACGAGGAGTCGCAGGGCTGCTCGCCCCGCTTCCGCGACTACGCCGCGGAGCTGGCCGACGGCTGGGTGCGCCGCTACGGGCTGGTCGGCAAGACCGTCGTCGAGCTTGGCTGCGGCAAGGGCGAGTTCCTGGCCACGATGATCGCCGCCGGTGTCGGCTACGGCATCGGCGTCGACCCCGCGGTCCGGACCGAGCGCATCGATCCCGGCCTGCGACCGCGCACCGCCTGGGTCCGCGGCCCGTTCCCGGAGGCGATGGAGACCATCGACGCCGACGCCGTGGTGTGCCGGCACACGATGGAGCACATCGCGCCGGTCGGGGCCTGGCTGCGGTCGGTGCGCGCGGCGATCGGCCCGCGCACGGACACCGTCGTGCTGTTCGAGCTGCCCGACGTGCTGCGCGTGCTGCGCGAGGGCGCCTTCTGGGACGTGTACTACGAGCACTGCTCGTACTTCTCCGCCGGCTCGCTGGCCGGGCTGTTCCGCCGCTGCGGGTTCGAGCCGCTGGACGTGCGGCGCACCTACGACGACCAGTACCTCGTCATCGAGGCCCGGCCAGTCGCCGGGAGCTGGCCGCTGGCGGGCGACGTCCCGGACGCCGGCGGCGACGACCGCGACGACGTGCTGGCCGCCGCCGACACGTTCGTCGCGCGCATGGACGAGGCGCGGGCGCACTGGCGCGGCCGGGTCCGCAAGGTCACCGCGGACGGCGGCCGGGTGCTGCTGTGGGGCGCCAGCTCGAAGGCCGTCGCGTTCCTCGCCACCCTCGGCGACGACGCGCGGCACGTCGCGGCGGCCGTCGACATCAACCCGTACAAGCAGAACCGCCACCTGGCCGGCAGCGGCCACCGCGTGGTGCCGCCGGACGCCGTGCCCGACCTCGCCCCCGACCTCGTGATCGTCATGAACCCCACCTATGCCGGCGAGATCGGCCGCGACCTGGACGCCCGCGGCGTCCAGACCGCCTTGGAGACGCTATGACCTTCCGCCAGTGCCTCGCCTGTGGCAGCGACCGGCTCCGGCCGATCGCCGACCTCGGCCTGACGCCGGTGCTCAACGGCGTGATGTTCGACGACCGCGGCGCAGCCCGCTCGGCGTCGCTCGGCCGGCTGGACCTCGCCGGCTGCCTCGACTGCGGTCACGCCGTCAACGTCGCGTTCGACCCCGCGCTGATCGACTACGACGCCGAGTACGACAACTCGCTGCACTTCTCCCCGACGTTCCAGGCCTACGCCGACGACCTCGCGGCCCGGCTGGTCGACACCTACGACCTGCGCGGCGGCGTCGTGGTCGAGATCGGCTCCGGCAAGGGCGACTTCCTGGAGTCGATCACCAAGCTCACCGGCGGCACCGGCATCGGCTACGACCCCAGCACCATGCCCGACCGCGAGATCCCCGGCGTCACGCTGGTCAGCGACTACTACCGGCCCGGCCAGGACGTCGAACCGTACGACCTGCTCGTGTGCCGTCACGTGCTGGAGCACCTGGAGGACCCCGCGGCGATCCTGCGCTCGCTGCGCGCGGCCGCACCGCCGGACGCCGTCCACTACTTCGAGGTGCCGGCCGCCGAATTCGACTTCGGGCCCACCGGCATGTGGGACTTCATCTACCCGCACGTCTCCTACTTCTCCGCCGACTCGCTGCACGCGCTGATGCGCCGCTGCGGCTTCGAGGTCGTGGCGTCCGGGCGGTCGTTCTCCGACCAGTACGCGTGGGTCGAGGTCCGCGCCGGCAGCACCGAGCCGGCCGCCGTCGACCCGGCCGATCACCTCGCGCTGCTCGCCGACTTCGCCGACCGGCACCACGAGCACGTCACCCGCTGGCGCGACGACATCGCCCGGCACGGTGCGCGGACGGTGCTCTGGGGCGCGGGCTCCAAGGGCGTGAGCTTCCTCAACGCCGTCGACCCCGAGGGCCGGCTCACCGTCGTCGACCTCAACCCGCGGAAGTGGGAGCGCTACCTGCCCGGCTCCGGGCACCGCGTCATCGCCCCCAACGACCTGCCCGGCCAGCAGGTCACCACCGTTCTCATCACCAATCCCGCGTACGAGCGGGAGATCACCGGCCACCTCGGCGAGCTCGGCGTCCCCGCCGAGGTCGTCGCGGTCTGAGGTGGCCACGATGTCCGCGACCGCGATGCACCCGCTGACGGGCGGCCCGCCAGGGGGCGCCGTGCCGCGGCTCAGTCTCGGCATGCCGCTCTACAACGCCGAGCGCTACGTGGCGCAGGCCTTCGACGGCCTGCTCGCCCAGGACTTCGCCGACTTCGAGATCATCGTCAGCGACAACGCCTCGACCGACCGCACCTGGGAGATCTGCGAGGAGTACGCGCGGCGCGACCCGCGGATCCGGTTGTACCGGAACCCCGAGAACCTCGGTGCCGCCTACAACTACAACCGGACGGTCGACCTCGCTCGCGGGCCGCTGTTCCGCTGGGTCGCCTACGACGACGTCTGCGCCCCGACACTGCTGCGACGCTGCGTCGAAGCGCTCGACGCGGACCCCGAGGCCATCCTGGCCTACCCGCAGACGATGCTCATCGACGACGACGGCGCACCCATCCGCCCGTACCGCGACGGCCTCGATCTGCGCTCGCCGCGGGCGTACCGCCGAGTCGCGCAGTACGCCCGCAACTGGAGCCTGTGCAACGCGGTCTTCGGCGTCGTCCGCACGGAGGCGCTGCGAGCGAGCGGGCGGATCCGCCCCTACCCGTCGTCGGACGTGGTGCTGCTCGCCGAGCTCGCGGCACTCGGCCGGTTCCACGAGGTGCCCGAGCGGTTGTTCCTCCGGCGCATCCACCAAGCGTCGAGCCGTCAGGGCGGCACGAAGAGCCTGGCCGCCGTCGCCAGCTGGTTCGACCCGAAGCGGGCGGCGCAGGCCAAGCCGCGACGCATTCAGGTCATGCGCAGGGTCACCGGAACGCTCGCCGGTCTGCCGGCACCCCTGTCGCAGCGGTTGAGCTGCATCGCGGCCTTCGCCGCCGTCTGGGGCTTGAGGAAGGCGCACATGAAGGCCAGCCGGGTGAAGCACGCGGTCCTCGACCGCGCCCCCGCCCTGTCCGGATCCACGCGCCGCGCGGGCGTGGACGCTTCGAGGGAGGACGGATGAACCTCACCGGACAGCATGCCCGCGCGCTGGGCCTGATCGCCGTCGGTGTCACCGCCGCCGCACTGCTCATCCCGCCGCCGGCCGTGGCCGAGACCACCAGCATCACCTCGGACGACTTCTCGTCGGGGACGCTGAGCAGCGCCTGGGCGGTCGTCGACCCGCTCGGCGACGGTACCGTCGCCGTCACCGGCGGCGGCACGGCGAACGCACGGCTGACCATCGGCGTACCGGCCGGGACTGAGCACAACGCGTGGCGCAGCGCGGACGTGCCGCGGGTGATGCAGTCGGTCGCCGATGCCGACATCTCCGTCGAGGCGAAGTTCGACACCATCCCGACCACCGCCACGCAGGACGTGGGCCTGCTGTTCGAGCAGAGCGCGGCCACGTTCGTGCGCGTCGACGTGTTCGACGGCGGCACGGGGCCGCGGCTGTTCGCGTCGACCACGGTCAACGGCACGCCGAAGACCCGGACCAACCAGGCGCTGCCGGACCTGGCGTCGATCCGTCTGCGCGTCGACCGCGCGGGCGACTCGTGGACCGTGCGCTGGTCCGCCGACGGCCAGTCCTGGACGACTGCGGTCACCTTCACGCAGGCCATCGACCTGACGAGGGTGGGACCGTACGCGGGCAACGCCGGCGGCACGTCGTCACCGGCCTTCACCGCCGCCGTCGACTACGTCTTTGACCCGGCGGCACCGGTCAGCCCGGAGGACGGCGGTGGCTCGGAGCCCGAGCCGACGCCGACCCCGACGCCGACGCCGACGCCGACCCCCACCCCGACGCCGACTCCGACGCCCGCTCCCGGTTCCGGCTTCGTCTCCGACGACTTCGCCACCGGGGAGTTGGCCTCGCGCTGGAGCGTCGTCGACCCCGCCGGGGACGGCACCGTGTCATTGACGGGCGCCGGCACGGCAGACGCCCGGCTGGTTCTCGGGGTCCCGGCCGGCTCCGACCACAACCCGTGGCGCAATGCCGACTCGCTGCGCCTCGTCCAGGCGGTCGCCGACGCCGACGTCACGCTCGAGGCGAAGTTCGACTCGATGCCGACCGTGAAGAACCAGACCCAGGGCCTGCTGTTCGAGCAGAACCCCGGCACCTTCACGCGATTCGACGTCTTCCACGACGGCACCGGCCCGCGGCTGTTCGCGTCGAGCACCGTCAACGGCACTCCGAAGAGCCGCCTGAACCAGTCGCTCCCGGCGCTGCCGTCGGTGCGGCTGCGGGTGTCGCGTGCGGGTGACACCTGGACCCTGCGCTGGTCGGCCGACGGCCAGTCGTGGACCACCGCCGTCACCTTCACCCAGGCCATCGACCTGACCCGGGCCGGAGCGCATGCGGGCAACGCCGGCGGGTCGGCGGCGCCGGCGTACAGCGCGCTGGTCGACTACGTCTTCGACCCCGCGCATCCCGTCGACCCCGAGGACGGCTACGAGCTGCCGCCCGACACCACACCTCCGGTGATCGGCCAGCCGACCGTGACCGCCACGGCGGTCTCGGCGACCGTCCAGTGGACGACGAACGAGCCGGCGGGCGGCGCCGTCGACCACGGCCTCACGACGTCGTACGGCTCCACCGTCACGGAGTCCGGCGCGGCGCTCAACCACTCGGTGACGCTGACCGGGCTGGAGCCCGAGACCACCTACCGCTACCGCGTCCGGGGCAGCGACCTCGCCGGCAATCCCGCCACCCCGGTCACCGGGTCGTTCACCACGGCCGCACCGACCGGCTCCGGTGACGAGATCGACGTCTGGTACGGCGCGCAGCAGTCGTTCGGCACGCCCGCCCACACCCAGCCCTGGGTGAACATCCTCGGTTCGGTGGCCGACCCGGCCGACGTGACGGCGCTGACCTACCGCGTCGACGGCGGGCCGGCCGAGGCGCTGAGCATCGGACCGGACAACCGGCGGCTGCAGAACCCCGGCGACTTCAACATCGACATCCCGCGCTCCTCGCTGTCGACCGGCCAGCACACGGTGGCGATCAACGCGACCTACCAGAACGGGCACCAGGCCACGGCGAACGTCACCGTCAGCGTCGCCGACCCGGGTGTGCTCTCGCTGCCGCGAACGGTGACGTGGTCGGTGTCCACGCCTTTGCAGCACCAGGGCCAGGTCGTCGACGGCCGCTGGGTCACGGGCCCCGGCACGCTGCGGACGTCCACGACCGGGTACGACCGGCTGGTGGCGGTCGGCGACCTGCGGTGGACCGACTACGAGGTGACCGTGCCGATGACGGTGCACGGCTTCGGACCGGGCGCCTACACGCATCTGTCCGGCGCGCCGATGATCGGGCTGGGACTGCGCTGGCAGGGTCACACCGCCGTCGACAGCTCTCAGCCGGCCTGGGACTGGTTCCCCGCCGGCGCCTACAGCTGGTACCGGTTCTTCGAGGACGGTGCCCGGTGGGAGCTGCGCGGCAACGGCAACTCGCCGGTCAAGCGCGGCACCCGTGAAGGCAGCGGCATCGCCTTCGGCACCAGCTACACGATGAAGGTGCGGGTCGAGAGCCTGGCCCAGGGCGCGCGGTACTCGATGAAGTGGTGGCCCACCGGTGCCGCCGAGCCGGCCGCCTGGTCGGCGACGCTCGACGACCTCGACAGCGTCGCCAACGGCTCCATCGTGCTGATCGCGCACCAGCTCGACGCGACGTTCGGGGCAGTGCAGATCACGCCCGTCCCCGGGTCGCCGTGAGCGGACGACCGGACGTGGTGCGTCGATGACCGCCGAGACCATCGAGCGTCAGGCACCGGGACGGCACGCCGCGGGCCGGCGGCCGGCCCGGCGTCCGCCGGCGCGTCGCTCGGCGGACGGGGCTCTCGCCGCGCGCTACGAGGCGCGCCGGGCCAAGCCCAGACGTCATTCGAGGCTCCGCTCGGCCGCGATCTGGTCCTACTCGCTGACCATCGGCAAGATGGCCATCACGACCGGCCTGTCGCTGGCGCTCGCCGCCATGCTCGGCCCGCGCGCGTTCGGCGTCATCGCGATGGCCCTGGTGTTCACCAACTTCATCGAGATGCTCCAGCAGCAGGGCATGATGCCTGCGATCATCGCCCGCAAGACGCTCTCGGACCTGCACGCCGACACCGCGTTCTGGCTCGTGCTCGGCGCCGGCGTCGTCTGCACGGGCCTCGGGCTGCTCGTCGCGCCCTGGTGGGCGGCGCTCAACGGGCTGCCCGAGCTCACACCGGTGATCCAGGTGCTGGCACTGAGCGTCCCGCTCAGCTCGTCGGTGGTGGTGCACGAGGCGATCCTGCGCCGCCACCTGGACTTCCGGAAGCTGGCCGTGCGCAGCTGGTCGTCCGTGCTCGCCGGCGGCGTGGCCGGCATCGTCGCGGCGGTCGCCGGCTGGGGAGTCTGGGCGCTGGTCACGCAGCAGGTGGTCACCACGGTCACCACGGTCATGGTGTTGTGGCGCGTGTCGCACTGGCGGCCGCGGCTGCGGTTCAACACCGGGGCGGCGAAGGATCTGTGGCACTACTCCGTGCGGTCGTCGGCCTCCAGCCTCGGGCTGTTCCTCGGCGGCCGTCTCGACGTCATCCTGGCAGGTGCCCTGTTCGGTCCGGTGCTGGTCGGCCTGTACCGGATGGGGCAGCGCCTGACCAGCATGGTCGTCGACGTCACGGCGCGCTCGATGCAGGCGGTCTCGCTGCCCGGCCTGTCCGCCCTGCAGGACGACCAGGACGCCTTCAACGCCCGGCTCCTGCGCATGCAGCGCGTGACCGCGGCGCTGGCACTGCCGGTGCTGGGCATCGTCACCGGGGTGGCGCCCGCCGTCCAGCAGCTGCTCGGCGACGAATGGGCCGGCACAACCCAGGCCATCAGAATCCTCGCCGTGAGCCAGGCGCTCTCGGCACTGACCCTGCTGCTGGGGCCCGCGTTGCAGGCCAGGGGCAAGCCGGGGACGCTCGCGGTGGTGCTGTGGATCTGGAGCGGGCTGGGCGCCGCCGCGCTCCTCACCGCGGCGGCACTCGACGACACCGCGCTGAGCCGGCTGGCGGTGCTCTGCTGGGCCATCGTGGCGGCCTCCGCGGGGGCTGCGATCCTCCTCCTGGCGGTCGCGTCCCGCACCTTCGACATCCGGATCGCGAAGTTTTTCATGATTTTTCTTCCCGCCGTGGTGGCCGGACTGGCCGCGGCCGGCGTCGCCAGCGCCCTCACCTGGTGGCTAGCTACATCGCCGCTGGTCGCAGCGGTGCTCGGCGGCTTGTTAGGCGCAATGGTGTCGCTGGCCATGCTGGCCGGGCTCGACCCGGTGGTCCGGACCATTCTGAGGCCCTTGCTGCAGGTCACGAGCTTGCAACGGTTTGGTGTCCATGTTTCATTGGGCACCGTCACGAGACGGTCACGGGCCCAAGAGACCGCACAGTCGAGAACCCGCAGGGACTGATTCGATGCCCAAGTACGGTGGCTCCCCCGCGCGCCGCAGAACGCGCCGCCACATCGTCGTCATCACGCTGATCTTCGCCCTCCTCGCCGGGGGCGGCGCGGTGGCGTACGCACTTCAGCCGAGTGAGCCCACATCGACCATCGCCGACGACACCATCTCCGCCGCCCGCCAGATCGGCGCTCCCGAGGCCAAGCCCGCGCGGCACCACCACTGGAAGCGCGGCTGGCACCGGACGCCGAAGCCGACGGCCACGCCGACGCCCACGCCAACGCCGACGCCCGAGCCGACGGAGGAGCCGCAGCCGGAGCCGACGCAGTCGGAGGAGCCGGAAGAGACGCAGGCGCCCGAGCCGGAGCAGCCGGCCGAGGACGTCGTCTACGGGGACTTCCCGACCATGGAGACCACGGGACCCCGCACCTCGGACCTCGCGCCGAGCGACGCCATCACGACCGAGGAGGACGGACAGGTCATCGAGGGTCTGGACGTCGAGGGCCGCATCAAGGTCGTGAACGACGACGTCGTCATCCGGGACGTGCGCATCAACCACGTCGCTCGCGAAGGCGGCCAGTACGCGCTGCACATCACCGAGAAGGCCGACGGACAGTGCCCGAGCAACGTCGTCATCGAGCACATCGAGATCGTCGGTGACACGGACGTCCTCGCCGACGACGCGAAGACCGTGTACGGCGCGTGCCCGTTCACGCTGCGGAACTCGCGCATCTACGACGTCGGCTCGGCCATCCGCATCACCAACGGCGCGACCATCGAGGGCAACTACATCCACGCGAACTACTACCAGGAGGGCTCCGGCACCCACCGGTCCGGCATCGGCCTCAACGGCGGCGCGGATCACGTGATCGCCAACAACACCATCGAGTGCGAGGGTCCGGGCTGCTCCGGCGCCTTCGTGATGTACGGCGACTTCGCTCAGGTCCGCAACGTGCTGGTCGAGCACAATCTGTTCAACACCACCGGCTCGTACTGCACGTACGCGGGATCGCTGGACACCAAGGAGTTCCCGGTAGCCGAGAACGTTCGCTACATCGACAACCAGTTCGGCCGGAAGTACTTCGACACCTGCGGCCGCTATGGACCGGTCGCCGGCCGTGACAGCGACGGCGGGCCGGGTTTCATCTGGGAGAACAACACCTGGGCCGACTCAGGCGAGTCGGTGTCGGTGTCCTGACGATCACCGCCACACTGGCCGGCGAGAGACGGCCACCCACCACTGGAGCAGGATGTCTGGAGAGATCCTCCTCGTCGCGGGCCCGGACGAGCCGCGAGCGAGGTCGCGCAGGTCACAGCTGATCCGGCAGGCCGCCGCGCGAGTTCCCGGAGCTGGGGCACCCCGGATCGCCGAGACGTCGACCACCGCACTCGCGGTGGTCGACGTCGGCGTTCCGCTGAACCTGCTGGAGACATCGGACGGCGCGGCGCTGGCGGCGGTCGCGGCGACGACGGCCGGGCTGCCGCAGGCGGTGACGTCGGCGAAGGGCGGCCACCTCGCCGGCGCCGAAGCCGGCCACGTCGCCGTGCGGGCGGCGGCCGACGGCTCTGTGGTCATGAGCACGGACGGCATGGCGTCCGTGCCCGCGTTCTGGGCCGAGGTCGACGGCCAGCTCCTGGTGTCGACGCACCTCACGAGCCTGGTGAGCCTGGGCCTGGCGCCCGATGCGGACGAGCAGGGCATCCTGGAGTACCTGGTCATGCTGCACCCGCTGCAGGACCGGACGGTGCTGCGCGGCGCCCGCCTGCTGCCGCCGGGCGGCGTGCTGACGTGGCGCGCCGGCGGTCCGGCCACGATCACGGCGCAGCCGCTGTTCGTTCCGGACGACTCGCCGATGGGCGACGACGAGGCGATCCTCGCGTTCCGCGCCGCCTGGAACGAGGTCATCGCGACGATGTACGAGCGCAACCGGAACGTGCGCGTCGCGCTCGGGCTCAGCGGTGGCCTCGACAGCCGGGCCATCGCGGCCGCCACGGCGAACCTGGGCGAGTCGCCCCTGACCTTCGCCTACGGCACCGGCCGGCAGTTCGAGACGCGGGTGGCCGGCAAGGTCGCGAGAACGCTCGGCTTCACGCACACCCGCTACCCCGTCACCGACGAGTTCCTGCTGCCTGCCGCGATCACCATCGCAGAGCGGCTCGACGGCGCGCACAGCCCGGCCGAGATGTTCGAGCTCTGGTTCGCCGATGCGCTCGCCGAGTCGGCGGACGTGCTGGTCAACGGCGCCGGCGGCGGGCCGCTCTGGGGCGACGAGAAGACACTCGGGGTCCGTTCGGCCGCCGAGGCCGAGGCGAAGGTGTGGAGCCGGTACGGCGGCGCGGCCTCCGGTGCCCGGCGGTTTCTGTCCGGCGATGCCTCGGCAGCGCTCGAGCCCACGGTCCGTGGCGGGCTGGCGGCGTCGTTCGAGCCGTGGGATCTGGGCAGGCGCGCCGACATGACGGTGTTCTGGCGGGTGGCCAACCGGCAGGTGCGCTGGGGCAACATGCTGCTCAACGCCGTGCGCCGGTCGGGGCTGCGCACGGAGGCGCCGTTCCTCGACTCGCGCTTCCTTCGGTTCGCCGCGCGGCTCACGGCCGACCAGCGGCGCAACGGCCGGCTGCACCTTCGCGTGCACCGCGAGCTGTTCCCGGCCACCGCGGGAATCGGACGCGGCGACGACGGCAACAGCCCGCGCCATCTCGACCACGTGTATTGGTCCGGCGACCGCTCCTACCTCGACCAACTGGCCGGGCTGGCCCGCAGGCACCCGGTGTCCGCCGGCCGCCGGGCCGCTCGGCGCGCCGTCGAGGTCGGCACGCACGCGCTTCGCGGCAGCCTGTCGGTCCACGGGCCGGCCGACTGGTGGGACAGCCGCTCGTCGGTCTTCCCGATCGAGCTCTGGGGCCGTACCCGGCCGGTGTTCGCTGCCCGGCTGGCCGCCTTGGTCGGCTCGGCGCGGTCCGTGCACCCGTTGTTCGACGCCGGCGCCCTCGAAGCGGCGGCTGCCGACCTGCGGGCCGGGCGGTTCGACGGCTCCGCCGCCGCACTCGCCCGCGTCGCCACCGCCGCCCAATGGCTCGCGGACGCCGCCGACCGGGCCCGCGCCCTGGGCGACGTACATCGGTCCCGCCTCTAACCCGATCTCAGGCGCCGCCATAGCCGGTCTCCGCCCGCCCAGCACCGGGGCCCCAGTCCCCTAGGCGAGCCGACCTGATGCTATCTGGTCACCTCTCGCAGCAGCCGAGCCAGTTCCTCAGGTATTTCACTTTGGTCCAACTGACCTGCGAGGCGCTGCGCGTCACGCTCTTTCTTGAATCTAATCCCGTACTGCTGACAAACACCATCGATCAATTCATGGCCCGGAACCAAGGCCAACTTTTCCCGTGCCCAACGCTCTTCAAATTTTGCTGTCTCGGCTTCAGCATCTCCGCTTAGCTCCACGATGCGCTCATCCAACTCTGCAGCAGCTCGCGCCGCTTCGGCTTGCGCGAGCTCAATCAGATCCGCGCTTCGCGACGCCGACGTGATCCGATCACGGTCTATGTAGAGCGGCCTGCAGAACTTCCGCAGCAACGCCCTCTCCAAGGTATTCGTCTTGAGCAACTCGGCCACCTGGTCCAACTGGGCGGAAACCTCCTCTGGTGTCACGCTATCGCCCTCCGCGGCGCGACCCTTCTTACCCGCAATGAATCGAGCAATTGCAGCCGGTATCGATAGATAGTTCTCAAGTTCCCTGCGGAGGAGTACATGCAGGCGCGCCCGGTCACCCAGTAACCCCTCCAGCTTTCGACGCTCCTCATCGGTCGACTCATCGCGATCCAGAAGGAACGTCATCTGAACGCGCCGTCGGCTAAGAAATGCAAGCGTGGATTCCGTCGCGTAGTGTGTGAAGTTTCGAGCACCACCCATATGGACAAATCCAACGCCCGCGCGCCCCAGGTTCAGCCCGATCTTTGCGGCAATCTCCCGAAGCACCGCCTCATCGGAGGCTCCCTCGACGAAGATGAGTCTGTCAAACATGAAGAGCGAGCTAAGGCGTAGGCCAAGCTGCTGCGGAATGGCTTCCTCTGCCTCAACGAAGTCAATGAGCCTCGCCTCTACATCATTGTCTCGACTTACAAGATAAACGTTCCGCATATCGTAAATGTCGAGAAAGTTTGTCGAATGCGTAGTGACAAATATCTGCGAGCGCGTGCTTGCAGAACGCAGGTATCGGAGCATACTCATCTCAAGAGCAGGATGGAGATGTATCTCCGGCTCCTCAACTAGCAGTACATCTGGGCCCTTCAACTCATTGTCCAGTACCAGCCTGAGGGCTTCTCTGATTCCGGCGCCGTTCATCTCAACAAGAACTTCGTCGACGTCCATTTCCGCGTTCGTGTTTAGGCCACGCACTCCGCGACCCTCCGGCTGACTCTCGAACGCGTCAATCACGACACCCATCAATGATTGAACAGTGTCCTGAATGTTCTTGAGCGTCTCCGTCCCCCCGCGACGGACCTTCAATCGGAGCAACTGCTGGGCCTCTTCGCGGCCCACGGGGCTTCGTCGGTCACGAAGATGAAGGTACTTCGTTCGACCAAGGAATTGGAGTATCGCGAGCGCATAATTAGGAAGGCGCGCAGACTGGCCAGAGAATGTGTCCACACTATTAGCCAACTCGCTGGTCTCAAGATCTTCCTGCTTCTTCCTTGCTATGCTAGCTAGCGATTCGATTCCTTGAATCGCTTCAGCTAGGTCCGAAGATTCACGCAGAATCCGCTCTACGTCTTCGACGACCTCTACCCTAGGTCTGGATGAGGAGGATCGAGAAATGATCGAGGTAAGTAGTTCGCGCGAGTACCGGCCTTCCCTATACATGGAGAAGTCGCTTCGCTCAAGCCGCGAACCAATAGCCTCAAGATCCCGCGCTTGGTCAGCGAAGCGTTGTGCCTCCCGCGCCTTCTTATGTAGCTCTGCCGCAGCCGGGCCACCTACATCCAGCAGGATCTGGTCGGCACTGCGGTCCTCGTCCTTCCTGACCAACACAATGCTCTTTATATAGACGTAGGGAGGGTCGCCCTTGGCTGCGGCTACCGTAACGGCAAGTGCGTGGGACGTGTCGAGCCCTTCTAACGCGTTGCGCATTTGGGGCGCTTCATCCACGATTAGTTCATGAATCAGCGAGAATTCGTCCGGTGAAAGACCGAACCAGATCTCCACTTCTAAACGCTCGTCATCCGCGCTCCGTCGGAAGTTGGTCTCCTTGCTAAGCGGACCCTCGAGGTCAACAGCGGACCCAGTGGCGACCATTCGGAAGAACCCATTGATCGCGTCCAGGATAGTAGACTTTCCGGCATTGTTCTTACCGATCAGGACATTCAAGTCTCCGCATTGTGCGAGCCGCGCGCTAGCAACTCCCCGAAAATTCCGAATAAAGACGTCACGTATCTGCATATTTGCCCCCTAGAGTAAGGGGTATACATTACAGGATGAACGAGTCGAGGACCAGCCTCGTGGAGGCTGCAGAGTAGGAAGTTGGGAGCGCCACGCCAATGCCTGAGCAGAAATAGTTGCCTACGCCATGACGCCCGCACCGGACTAGCTGAGTCGACTACCTACTTTGCCGCACAGCAGCGCCTTGACTGCGGCCCGGTGCGTCGGCCGGCCGAGCAGGGCGCGCACGCCCTCGTTGAACACGACCACGCCCCAGTACACCGCCGACCGCACGGCGCCGTGCCGCTTGCGGTACAGCTTGGTGCGGTTGACAGCGACCAGGCTCCAGAGCCACGGTGACTTGCTCATCGCCCCGCCGGGGTGGGCCGCGACGGCGTCCCAGACGTAGCCGATGCGGTAGCCGGCATCGCGAGCACGCAGGGCGTAGTCGGTTTCCTCGGAGTACAGGAAGAACTCCTCCGACCATGGCCCGACGGCGTCGAGGACGCGGCGGGAGAGGAACATCGCCGCTCCGGTAGCCCAGTCGGCGGTCGCGCCATCGACGTAGTACGAGGGGTCACGGATCATGTCGCCGAGCAGCGGGAACCGGGCGGCCCGGTGGCCACCGAGCAGCGCCTCGCCGATCGCCCGCAAGATGGTCGGCTCGCGGCGCAGGGAGAACTTCAGCTTGCCCGTCGCATCGACGATGCGTGGGACCGCGATGCCCACCGCATGGTCGGCCTCGACAGCGTCGAGCAACCGGCGGACGGCGCCGGGCTCGAGGACGGCATCCGGATTGAGCACGAGGACGCCGCGCCGGGCCCGCACGTGCCCGATGCCGAGGTTGAGACCCGCGCCGTAGCCGAGGTTCGCACCGGCCTTCACCGCGACCGCCCACGGGGCCAGCTCGACCACCCGCTCGACGGTTCCGTCGGCGGAGTCGTTGTCGACCACCACCACCTGGGCCGAGCCGATCCCGTCCAGCGCGTCGGGCAGCGCGCGCAGGAACCTCTCGACGATCGCGGCGCTGTTGTACGTGACCGTCACCAGGACGACATCGGCCTCGGGCGCGCCGTCCTGGACGGCGGCCGGCCGGGGCACCGGGGCCATCACCACGTAGCCGGCTTTCCGGCCAGCCGCTTCACCCGGTTGCGGACCGCCTTGGCCTTGCGCCGCCAGCCGCGGTAGGCGTTCGGGTTCAGCGACGCCGCCTGGAGGACGTAAGCGCTCTGCCGCAGCTGGGTGAGCCAGTCGTCCACCGTCCGGACGCCGTTGGCCTGCGCCGACAGCGGCATCCGCGCGGCCAGCTCCGCGTCGGTGCGGACCAGCGTGTGCGGCGAGCGCGGGTCGTCCATGTGGTCCTCGGGGACGAACGGAAAGTAGTACCCGTTGATCCCGCCGGCGCGCGCCACCCGCATGCAGTAGCCGGTGAACGACTCGCTCTCGCCGAGCACGCCGAGCCGCTCGACGTAGGCACGCGGCATCAGGTAGCCGCTGCCCTGGACCCACAGGTTGCGCATCAGCTGGTGACCGTCGCGAAAGGTCTGGATCTTGCGGCGCGCGAGCTCGGGCCGGAAGTCCTCGTCGGGGTGCCGCCAGCTGCCGATGACGCCGAAGTCGGGGTTGGCGTCGTGCGCCGCGGTGAAGGTGTCCAGCCAGCCGGGCGCGACCAGGCAGTCGTCGTCGACCTTCGAGACGAATCGCGCCTCGGACTCGGTCCACAGCCAGCAGGTCGGCGGGCGCAGCCGGACGTTCTCGCGGCTGTGGTGGTAGCGGAACACCCGCGGGTCGTCGCGGTAGGGCCGCAGCGCCTCGATGGTCGCCTCGTCGTCGCCGTTGTGCCACAGCCAGACGCGGTCGTCCGGGCCGCAGGTCTCCAGCAGCCGCGGCAGGCTGAGGTGCAGGTAGCCGGCGCTCTTGTAGGTGATCATGACGATGTCGGCGCGGTGCCCCATTCACGCCACCTCCTGCATCGGGCGCGGCTCCGGCTCGCGCAGCCGCTTCGCCTTGATCCGCCGCAGCGTCCCCGCGGTGGACCGCACCTTGTCGCGCCAGCCCAGCCGCAGCCAGAGCCGGAAGGACGGCAGCCCGGTGTACTCCGGCGCGGGCAGCCCGGCCAGCCGCATCGTCCGGACCCGCGCCCAGACCGCACCGCGGGTCGCGGCCAGGTTCGGCTGCGACTGCGGCAGCCGCTCCAGCGGTATGGGGCCGCCCGCGACGGCTCCGTCACGCAGCGCCGCCTCCAGCGCGGCCCGGCCGGCCTCGGTGCGGACGACCACCAGCGAGCGGCCCGGCTCGCCGTCGCGCAGTTCCCGGTACCAGGGGTCGCCGACGGCAAGGTCGGCGAACTCGCTGGTGTGGTCGGGGCAGATCATGCAGCGCCACTGCCGGTGCTTCTGCAGCGTCTCGCCCCACGACTCCTCGTAGCTGAACGACGGCGTCCGCCCGTCGCGCGTGCGCAGCCGGAACCGGCCCGGCCAGCCCTCGCCGCGGTAGTCCAGCCTGGCGACGTCCCCGGGCTCGACGCCGAGCCGGCGGACGACCTCCTCGGTCCCCCGGGTGGTCGGCGTGCCGGCGCAGAAGATGCCGATGGTGAGCCCGACCTTCTCCCCTAGCGACGGCCGCAACTGCGCGGCGCGCCGGGTGGCGGCGATGTCGCAAGGCTTGCCGACGACGACGCTGCGGCCCTCGGCGGCCTCGACGAGGTCCAGCCGCTCGCCCGGGCTGGCCGGGGAGTAGCGTGACCCGGCCGCGCCGACGATGTCCGCGTAGCTGCGGTTGAGGACGGTCTCGTTCTCCAGCGGGGCGTCCTTGCGGGCCTGCACCTGCAGGGCGCCGACGGCCGCACCGGACGTGACGGCGTGCGCGGCGAGCGCGCTGATGACGCCACCGGAGGAACCCTTGTGCCGCACCACGGGGTCGGTGGCCCAGCACTCGTAGAGCGCCAGGATCGGCCCCCAGCTGCCGCCCAGCGGCGCGCCGTCCAGCACACCGTCCTCGTGCTGGAGCCGGGCACCGGGACAGGCCGCCAGGGCGGCGCCGGCGACCCGGCCGTTGATGCTCGCGATCGGCAGCGGCCGGCGCCCGGCCTCGGGCACGTCGGCCATGCGCAGCGCGTCAGGCTCGAGGAACGCGCACGTGCCGCAGCCGCTGCACAGGTGCGCGTCGACGACCTCCTGGATCGAGCCCGGCCGCGTCGTCACGCGATCGCTCCCCGCCGGTCGGCGTCGTGGCGCCAGCTGAGCACGTCGGCGACGATGTCCGCGAGCTGCCCGCGGGCGCGGTCGACCACGCCGGGCACGGTGGCGGCGAGCCGCTCGCGGCTCTCGCCCCGCGCATCGAACGACGCCGTCATCGCCTCGACCGCGGCCTCGCCGGCGACCTCGCGCGCGTCGGCGACATGCTCGCCCATGCCGCAGGTCTCGAACACCCCCTGCGTCTTGAGGCTGTAGGCGTAGCCGAACGCGGGCACCCGCGACGACAGCGCGCCGATGGTGGCGTGCATGCGACTGCCGGTGAACCAGTCGCACTGCGCGATGCACCACTTCAGCTCGGCGGCGTCGAGCTCGGCCGGCACGACGGTGGCGCGGTCGCGCTCGGCGGGGGTCAGCTCGCCCAGCACCTGGTCGATGGCGGCGATGTCGCTCTCGCCCTGACCGCCGGGCACCTGGACGTGCGGCACCAGCAGCACGCGCGCGCCGGCCTTGACGAGGGAGCGGACGACGTCGGTCATCGTCGCGACGTAGTCGCCGGCCAGCCCGAACCGTTCGCGTCCGGCGGCGTCGCGCAGCAGCCCGCTGACGTTGACGCCCGCGACCACCTCGTCAGTGGCCCAGGCCTCGACGACGTCGGCGACGTGCGGCGCCGGCCGGCGCGGCCGCAGCGCGAACGCGACGTCGACGCCGTCGCGCAGCCGCGAGGCGTCGGCCATCGGGCCGGCCAGCTCGAGCAGCCGCTGGAAGCTGTGCGGGTCGCGGGCGTAGGCCAGCGACGACGACCGGATCAGCCGCTGGGCGAGCACACGACCCTCGGGGGTGTCGAACGGGCCGTACGTCTGCGGCAGCAGCACCAGCGGACGGCCGGCCCGCAGGGCCGCCAGCTTCGGCGCCGCGACCGAGTGCAGCCGGGTCGGCCCGTACAGGTCGGTGAAGCTGTCACCGCCGCTGATGTCGGCGACGGCGTCGGCGCGAGCGATGCGCCTGGCGACCGGGTTGCCCCGACCGCCGAATGTCTGCGCGAGCCTGACCTGCGCCCAGCTCTCCGGCCGATGCCAGCGCCGCGACATGCGCACGCCGGCGAACTCCACCCTCGTGGACGGATACCGCCCCGAGGTGTCGGGCCGCACGCCCCAGCCGTCGTCGAACGCCGTCACCTGTCCGCCCGGTGCGACCGCATCGATGACGTCCAGGACCGACCGTCCGAGTGCTTCGACGCCTCTGTTGCCGTTGCCGATCGACGCGCCGGCAAGACAGAGTCGTATTCCCCCCACGTGGCCCCCCCACAGTGAACGACAGTGCAAGTATGTCCGACATCGTCGAATGACGCGACTGTTCCGCTTTGCCGCGCTCGTGATACCCGCCTACCATGGAGCAGGCCTCGTGACGAGGCGGCACGTGCTGGGGGGCAATACGTGGACGTCTGGCGAATCACTCTTGCGGCGTTGCGCCGCTGGTATGTCCTGCTGCCGCTGCTCGCACTCACCGGCGTCCTGGCCCTGCAGGCCGGCGACCGGGTGGCTCCGGAGTACGAGGGACAGGCCGGTGCCATGATCACCCCGGAGCGGGTTCAGGGCGAGGTGGCCAACCCGTACGGCAGCATCACGAACGCCAACGAGGCGCTGGGCATCGTCCTCAACAGCGTCGACAGCCGCCGCACCATCGTGGAGCAAGGACTCTCGGCGTCCTACGAGATCGGTGTGGCCTCGCGCAGCACCATCCTGCAGGTGTCCGTCCGCGCCGACAGCCCCGAGGTGGCCGTCGCCACCGGTCAGGCGGTGCTGGACCTCGCCGCGCAGGAACTCGCGACCCGGCAGACCGAAGCGGGCCTGCCGCCGGAGGCGCAGTACACGCTGGCGATCCTCGACCCGCCCGCCGTCACCGCCATCGTCAACACCGGGTCGGTCCGGGTCCAGGCGGTCGTCGGCATCCTCGGCGCGGGTCTCTCGCTGCTGGTGGCCGTCCTGTTCGACGACATCGTCGGGCTGTGGAAACGGGCCCGTGCCAAGGGCGCGCGACGCAGCGCCAAGCGGGCGCGCGAGGAGAAGGACACCGCCGAGGCCACCGAGGCCGCCACCGAGGCCGCCGTCGAGGATCCGGCGCAGCCGAGCAGCAGCACCGTCGACGAGCACGTGCCCGCCACGGACGAGCCCGAGACGCCGCGCCCGCGCGATCTGCCGCGCCGCAGGTCCGAACCGGCGGCTGCCGGACCCCATGGGCCGAAGGGGAACGGCAACGGGCACACCGACCACGCCGGCCTGACGACCGCCAGCCCGAGCATCAACAGTGCGCTCATCAACACCAACGAATGGGTGTGGCCCGGCGACCAGGGCCTCGAGGAGGCGCTCGAGGCCGCGGAGGAGCCGCGGCGGCGGCGCAACCCGTTCTTCGACCCGGAGTTCACGAAGCGGCAGTTGCAGAAGAAGTCCAAGCGGACGGACCCGCCGGCGTCCGCCGAGGACGAGTCCACGTCCGGCACCACGACGTCCTCGGGCGCCGCACGGCGCCCATGAGCGTCGCACCGCCGAGTCCGGCTCAGGCCCGCGCCCGGCGCGCCAAGCGGCCGGCCTGGCAGCCGGCCCTTCTGCGGGAACCCGGTGGTCTCATCGAGGCCCGCACCACCTGGGCTCCCGCCGTCGTCAAGGCGCCCAGCACCCTGACCGTCCTGGTCGTCTTCGTGGCCCTGCAGTTCATGATCCCGGCCCGGCTGGTCATCGGGGGCATGGGTGCCATCGGGCGCCCGACGGTCGCCATCGGCATCCTCCTGACCTTCCTGTGGGTGCTCTCGGTGCTGCGCGGCCGCGGCCAGCTGCCCGCGGGGTGGCAGCCGATCCGGTGGATCGTCGGCCTGTACGTGGCGGTGCAGCTGTTCGGGTACGCGGTCGGCTTCGACCGTGGGCTGCCCGGCATCGAGGCGAGCAGCGCCGATCGCTGGCTCATCCTCACCATCGCGATGGCCGGCCTCAGCCTGGCCATCGCCGACGGCCTGCCCACGCGCGCTCAGCTGGACCGGTTCCTCCTCGTGCTGGTCGGGTTCACCGCCGTCATGGCCTTCATCGGCATCCTGCAGTTCCTCGGCGTCGCCGATCTCACGCAGTACCTGCGACTGCCCGGGCTGCGCAACAACGCCGACCTCATCGGCATCGGCGAACGCGGAGGTCCGGGCTTCGCCCGGGTGGCGTCGACGGCGACGCACTACATCGAGTTCGGCGTCGTCCTCTCCATGGTGCTCCCGCTGGCGATCCACTACGCGCTGTTCGCGACGACGACACGAGAGCGGCGGCTGCGCTGGTTCGCGGTCGTGTTGATCGGCTCCGCCATTCCGTTCTCACTCTCGCGGTCCGCGACTCTCGCGGTGACGCTCGGGCTCGTCCTGCTCGCGACGGTGTGGCCGTGGCGGCAGCGATACAACGCCGCGGTCATCGGCGTCTGCGCCACCGCCACGTTCACGGTCGTGCAGCCCGGGGTCCTCGGCACCATCCGGTCGCTGTTCACCAATGCCAACGACGACCCGAGCATCCAGAACCGGCTCTCCGACACCGAGTACGTCATGAACCTCTGGGGCCAGCGGCCCTGGATCGGCCGGGGCGCCGGAACGCTCATCCCGGACGAGTACATCCTGCTCGACAACCAGCTCTATGGCACCCTGCTCGTCGGCGGCGTCATCGGGCTGGCCGGCCTGGTGATCTTCTTCCTGGCGCCGTACTTCGTCGCCCGGAGCATCCGGCTGCGCGGCGCCGACCAGGAGACGCGGCACCTGGCCCAGGCGCTGAGCGTGATCATGCCGGTCAGTCTCATGGTGAGCGCGACGTTCGACTCGTTCTCGTTCGCGACGTTCGTGGGCGTGCTGTTCATCGCCGTCGGCGCCATCGGCGCGCTGTGGCGGCTGGATCACGAGTCGCCGCACGAACGTGTGCTGCAGATCGCCGCGCCCGGCGACAAGTACGTCGCGACGCCGTTGATGGCGTACTGGCGGCGCGACGACGTCAGAAGGCCAGCGTCGCCTTCGACACGGTGAAGGCCTCGGCGTAGCGGCTGCGGCACTCCATGCCGCGCAGCCGGAGCAGGCCGAGGAACATCTCCTCGTCCCACCAGTCGCGGCCGGTCTGGGACGGGAAGCAGTCGTCCAGCAGCTCGACCTTGTGGCGGGCCACCGCGTCCGAGAGCGGGACGTAGTGGGTGACGGAGCCGAGGTCGCCGTCCCACTTGGGGATCTCGTACCCGAGCACGAGGGAGTCGCGCCAGACGGTGGGGACGAGCTCGGCGATCAGGCGGTGGTCCTGGTGGGCGTCGTCGCGGCGCGGGGCGAAGACGACGTCGGGGCGGCGGAGCCCGCCGGCGACGCCCTCCAGGGTGTCCTTCACCTCGTCCCAGGCGGCCGGGAGCCGGCCGTCGCGCAGGCCGGCGACGCGGACGTCGACCGCGGCGCCGGGCAGGAAGCGCCCGGTCGCCTTCAGTGCCTCGTCGCGCCGTTCACCCGCACCGGTCAGCACGACGGCGGTCGCCCGCACGTCGCGGGCGGCCGCCAGGGTCAGCAGCGTGCCGCCGCAGCCGATCTCGATGTCGTCCGGGTGCGCGCCGAGGCACAGGACGTCCAGCGCACCGGGCGGCAGCGTCAGCGGCGTCACGGCGCGGTCCGCCACAGCTCCCAGGGCGCCGTGCCCCGCTTGTGCATCTCCTCCAGCATCGCCCGCTCCTTCAGCGTGTCCATCGGCGCCCAGAAGCCGTCGTACGGGACGGCCAGCATCTTGCCGTCCTTGGCCGCCCGGGCACAGCCGTGCATCACCAGGTCGTCGCCGGGCTCGAGGTAGTCGAAGATGGTCTGCCGCAGGACGAAGAACCCGCCGTTGATGCGCACGTCCATCTCCTCGGCCGGCAGGAACCCGACGATCTTCGAGTTCGCGTCGACGTCGACCACGTGGAAGGAGTGGTGCGGCCGGACGGTGAGCATGCTGCCGACGTCGTCGGTGGCGAGGAAACGGTCGACGATCTGGTCCATCGGCGCGTCGGTGAGCACGTCGCCGTAGTTGGCCAGGAACACCTCGTCGTCGCCGAGGTGGTGACGCACGCGACGCAGCCGCTCGCCGATCTCGGAGTCCATGCCGGTGTCGGCGAAGGTGATGCGCCAGTCGCTGATGTCGGAGTCCAGCAGCTCCACCCGCCGGCCGCCGTCGCTGAGCACGAAGTCGTTCGACGCCGTCTCGCGGTAGTCGAGGAAGTAGTTCTTCACCGACTGCGCGCCGTAGCCGAGGCACAGGATGAACTCGGTGTGGCCGAAGTGCGCGTAGTAGCGCATCACGTGCCACAGGACCGGCCGGTCACCGACCGTCATCATCGGTTTCGGTGCGGTGTCCTGGCCGCTGCGCATGCGCATGCCGTAACCGCCGCAGAACAGCACGACCTTCATCGTGGTCTCCCCCCGGTGTGGAACATCAAGACGTTGTAGCGGAACCGCGCGTTGGCCGAGCCGGTCATCACCGAGTCCTCGATCACGCACGTCATGCCCAGGCGGCCGGCCAGTTCCACGAAGCCCGCCCGGTCGAGGTAGAGCTGGCCGATCTCGGTGCGGACCGCGTTGTGGCCGTAGGCGGCCCCGCGGACCGCCCGATGCTCCTCGCGGGTCGCGAGGTCGTTCACGTCGAAGATGCCGACGGCGCGGCGCGCCTTCGCCGCCATCCGCTCCGTGACGTCCCAGGCGTACTCGGCGTCGGGGAAGTAGACGAACACGCCGTTGCTGACGACGACGTCGTAGCGTGGCTCGACTGGGACCTCGCGCGCCTCGAGCACGGCCAGGTCGTCGGTGTCGAGCACCATGGCGGCGATCTCGACCAGCGCCGGCGCGTAGTCCGAGCCGCCCACGCCGGCGCAGAGGTTCTGCAACGACCACAGCAGCGCGCCGGCTCCGCAGCCCACCTCGTAGACGTGATCGTCGGGACCGATCGCCAGCGAATCGACGATGTGCCGCAACTGCCGGTCGTACTGGTTCAGGTCCAGCGCCGACGTCGGAGAGTCGTAGCCCGACAAAGCCACCAGGTCACGCAGACCCGGTGACCGCCCCTCGGCCAGGGCCCGCTTACCCTTCGCCTGCCACACGTCGAACCAGCCCTGCCGACCGTTCAAGAGTCATCCGCCCCAGAGACTCGTTCCGGATGCCCGGCATCAGAAGATCTCCAACGCCGGCAACGGGACCACCAGCCGGCCGCCCCACTCGCGCACGTACTCGAGCTGGGCGGCGATCTCGGTCCTCAGGTTCCACGGCAGGATCAGCACGTAGTCCGGCTTCTCCTCGGCCAGTCGTTCGACCGGGTGCACCGGGATGTGCGTGCCGGGCAGGAACTTCCCGTGCTTGAACGGGTTGCGGTCGACGGTGAACGCGAGCAGGTCCTGCCGGATCCCGCAGTGGTTGAGCAGTGTGTTGCCCTTGCCGGGCGCGCCGTACCCGGCCACCGTGGCGCCCTTGCGGGAGCACTCGATGAGGAACTCGACGAGGTCGTTGCGGACGTCGGCGACGGCGACGCTGAAGCCGGCGTGTCCCTCCAGCGTGTGCAGGCCGGCGGCCGCCTCGTCGGCGAGCACCTTCTCGATGGCCGCGCCGGGCGCCCCGGCGTTCCCGGCCGGCGTCGACCACGTGCGCAGCGAGCCGCCGTGCGTCGGCAGTTCCTCGACGTCGACGACGGTGAGCCCGGCCGCGGCCAGCACCCGCTGCGTCGTCAGCAGCGACAGGTAGGAGTAGTGCTCGTGGTAGATGGTGTCGTACTCGCGGCCCTCGACCAGCCGGAGCAGGTGCGGGATCTCGATGCTGACGTAGCCATCGTCGGCCACCAGCGCCCGCAGCCCCTTGGCGAAGTCGACGATGTCGGGCACGTGCGCGAACACGTTGTTGGCGACGACGAGGTTCGCGCGGCCGTTCGCCCCGGCCACCTCGGCGCCGCTCTGCTCGCCGAGGAACCGCACCTCGGTGGGGATGCCCTTGTCCAGCGCCGCCTGCGCGACGTTGGCCGCCGGCTCGATGCCCAGGCAGCGGATGCCGCGGGCGACCACGTGCTGCAGCAGGTAGCCGTCGTTGCTGGCCACCTCGACGACGAAGGAGCCGGGGCCGAGCCCGAGGCGGTCGGCGGCGCCGTCGACGAACGCCTTCGCGTGCGCCACCCAGGAGTCGCTGTAGGAGGAGAAGTACGCGTAGTGCGTGAAGATCTCCTCGGCCGGGATGTAGGCCGGCAGCTGCACCAGCAGGCACTGCGGGCAGACCCGGACGTGCAGCGGGTAGAACGTCTCGCCCTGGTCGATCTGGCCGGCCTCGAGGATCGCCTCGCACGGCGGCGACATGCCCAGGTCGACGAACGTGTGGGTGAGCTCCGCGCCGCAGAGCCGGCAGGTCGGCAGGCTCATCGCGCCACCTCCGCGACCCGCAGCCGCAGCTCGTCGTCGAGCCGGCCGGCCTCGATCAGCTCGCGCACCCGGGCCAGCCGCACGTAGCGGGCGCCCTCGAAGTCCTCGGCGGCGATGCCGATGCGCTGGAAGTCCGCGGACAGCTCGCGGATGCCGTCGGGCACCGTCCACCGCGGCGCGAACGCCGGCAGCAGCTCGCGGATCTTGGAGAAGTCGACGCGGTAGTCGCGCTGGTCGGGGCCGGCGTCCTTGGCGAACGTCACGGGCACGCCGACGATCTCGGACACCTGCTCGGCGATGTCGCGGATCTGCATGACGTCCTCGTCGCGGCCGACGTTGAACGCCTGGTCGTGCACGACCTCGCGGGGCGCCTCGAGCGCGGCCAGGAAGGCCCGGGAGATGTCCTCGACGTGCACCAGCGGCCGCCACGGCGTGCCGTCGCTCTGCAGCCGCACCTCACCCCGGGTGTGCGCGGTGCCGGTGAGGTTGTTGACGACGATGTCGGCGCGCAGGCGGGGGGACGAGCCGTACGCCGTCGCGTTGCGCAGGTACGTCGGGCTGAAGTCGTCGTCGGCCAGCTCCGACAGCTGCGCCTCGGCGACCACCTTGCTCTCGCCGTAGGGCGTCACCGGGTTGAACGGCGCGTCCTCGGCGACCGGCGCGCTGCCGGCGGCGCCGTACAGCGAGCAGGACGACGAGAACAGGAACCGCGGGACACCGGCCTGCTTCGCCGTGCGGGCCAGGTACACCGGCGCCGACGCGTTCACCGCCAGCGTCGCCGCCGGGTTCAGGTGGCCGATCGGGTCGTTGGAGATGGCCGCGAGATGGATGACGGCGTCGAAGCCGGCCAGGTCGCCGGGCATGGCGTCGCGGACGTCGCCCGACCACGACTCGCCCGGCGCATACGTGCCGAAGTCGCAGCCGTCGTACCAGCCGGCGTCGAGCCCCACGACGTCGTGACCGTGGCGGCGGAGAAAGGGAACCAGGACGGCGCCGATGTAGCCACGGTCGCCCGTCACGAGCACACGCATATTGCCCCCCAGGCCCACAGGCCCGTCGCGGCGTTCCGAGCCCCCCGCTCGGAATACACCTCGGAACGGAGCCTACCGGGCGGTTCCGGACACGTCGACCCGTAGATCAGCAGTCGCGTTCGAAGGCCAGCGCCTTGATCATCGCGCCGTTCTCGTAGAACACCCGGTAGAGCTGCTGGGCCAGCCCGTCCTCGCGCACCGTCACCAGCTCCAGGCGCCCGTCGAAGCAGCGCTCCAGCCGGATCCGCGCACGGACCGCCTGGCTGGCCGCCGTCACGACGACGAGATGGTCCCAGCCCCGCTCGCTCGCCAGCTCGGCCACCATGCGCGCCTCGCCGCGCGTCGTCGGCGGCTCCGGCGTCAGGCAGATCTCCTCCGGGACCGCGGCCAGCGGCTCGCACAGCCGCGGGTCGGGGACGAACACGACGACGGCGGGCGCGAGGCCCTCGCGGGCCAGGTCCCAGCCCAGGCCCATCCGGTCGCCGGGCCCGCCGAGGACGACGACGGCGTCGGCCCGCACCGGCTCGTCCGCGGGCGGGAACACGAACAACCGCAACTCCGCGGCGACGGCCGCCGCGAGCAGCAGCACGCACACCACCGCGACGCGGCGCGGCTTCCCCCCTGGCCAGCGCACGGGAGAGATCGTACGGCTTCGACTGTCCCGAATGTCGAGAGCGGTCTACCATGAGTCATCCGCCGGGCATGAGGGGGTTCGACCCGGCGAGCTGATCCGTGGGGGGCCACATGGCGGGGTCGGTTGACGCCTCGACCGTCCGGAAGAACACCGCGTCCGCACGCCACCGCGCCGCCGTCTCGGCCGCGGTGGTCGACGTCTGCCGAGCTCAGAGCCCGGTCCTGGCGGGCAACGACGCGGTCCGCGACGCGTTCGTCGCCGCCGTCCGCCACCACCGGGTCGCGCCGCTCGCGCACGTCCTGCTGCGCGAGGCCGACCCCGTGGTCGCCGCGGAGCTGAAGGGCGACCGCGACGCCGCGATGATCCGCCATCTCACCGCGTCGGTCGTTCTGGACGACCTCGGCCACACCCTTGGCGAGCTGCCGTGGGTGACATTCAAGGGACCGGTGCTGTCCGAGCACGCGCACCCCGCACCCGGGCTGCGCTCGTACACCGACGTCGACGTGCTCGTGCCGCCCGCAGAGCTGCGCACCACGGTCGAGCTGCTGCTGGCCGCCGGCTGGCAGGTCATCGACTTCCGCGACATGCTCGTCAACGTCCACACGCCGGGCGAGATGCACCTGGTCAGCCCGCAGGGCGTGTTGGTCGACCTGCACTGGTCGCTGATCAACATGCAGCAGACCCGGCGGCAGTTCACCGTCGACACCGGGGCGCTGCTGGAGCGCCGGGTGTCGCGCCCGGTCGGGGGCACGGCGACGTGGACGCTCGACGCCGCCGACTCGCTGATCCACGTGTGCCTGCACGCCGCGCTCACCGGTGCGCACAAGATGCTCTGGCTGCTCGACGCCGACCAGCTGGCCCGGCAGATCGGCGACTGGGACGACGTCGCCCGGCGGGCGGACGGCTGGGGGGCAGCGCCGGCGCTGGCGATCGTGCTGGCCCGGTCCCGGGCACTGCTGGGCACCCCACTCCCCCGCGACCTCGACCGCCGGCTCGGCGTCTCGGCCGGCTTCCGGCTGGTCACCGGCGCCGTCGACCGGCTCCGGCCGGTGGCGGGCCTGACGCGCGAGGCGTCGCTGCCGCGGCTGGTCGCCCGGTCGGCGCGGCCCAGCGGTGGTCGGACGCTGTCGGCGATCGGACGGCGCGGGCTGCGGGGCGTGGGCGAGCGGTTGCGGCCGGCCGGGCGAGCCGGCGACGCGGCGCAGCGGGAGCCGGC
>NZ_QUAL01000016.1 GCF_003579925.1 Jiangella rhizosphaerae
GGCGCCGCGGCCGGACGGGGTCCGCGGGCCGGGGCGCGGGGCCGGGTCCCCCGCCGGACGCACGCCCGGCCGGGGACCCGTGGGTGACGGCGCTGGACGCCGAGGGTGCCGCCATGGAGGTCAGAGCCTCGCCGGGTCGGCCGCCGTCGCCGCGAGCAACTCGTCGGCGAACTGCTCCGGCGTCAGCTCGCCGATGAACAGCCGCTCCGACAGCGACGTCAGGCTCTCGAACGCCCCGGCGGTGAGCTTCTCGTCCAGCTTGTCGGCGAACTCCCCGGACGCGACGGCGTCGGTGCGGGTCTGCAGCATGTCCTGCACCAGCGGCGGCAGCGCGGCGGTGTCGACGTCGAGCTGGTCGGCCAGCATCGGCGACGGGTACCACGAGATGTCGACCAGATCGGTGTTGACCTCCGGCCCGGCCAGGTACTCGGCCAGCGTCAGCGCCGCCTCGCGCCGATTCTCGTCCTCCCACGCGTCGGCGCTGATGTACACGTAGTAGCCGGCGCCGGCCAGCGTGCGCACGCCCTCGCCCGGGTAGGTCGACAGCGTGGTGGTCTCGATGACGGACTCGGCGAGGTTCCCGATGGTCCAGGTCTCGTTGTAGAACATCGCCGCCGCGCCGGAGTTGTACAGCTCCAGCGCCTGCAGGGTCTGCAGCGTCTCAGCGCCCTCGGGGAACGCGCCGGCCGAGCGCAGCTCCATGACCTTCGCCGCGGCCGTCACGATCGCGTCGCGGGTGGCGGCGTCGCCGGTCGCGACGCCGTCCAGGCCGTCCGCGCCCAGCTCCCGGGCCAGGAACAGCTCGAACAGGTACCGCTCCGCGGTCCCGTTCACGGCGAGCGGGATGACGTCGGCGGCCACCAGCTCCTCGACGGCGCGGAGCACGTCGGCCTCGTCGGCCGGCGGCTCGACCCCCGCCGCGTCCATGACTGCCTTGTTGATCAGCAGCACCTGGGCGTACGCCCCGATGGGCAGCCCGTAGACGCGGCCGTCCCAGGTGACGGAGTCGAACGCTCCGTCCTCGTAACGGTCGCGGATCTCCGGGTTCTCGTCGAGGTAGTCGGTGAGGTCGGCCAGCCGGCCGTCCTCGACGTAGGGCGAGGTGTCGCGCGTCCCCCAGTGCAGGAACACGTCGGGCTCGCGGCCGGCGGCCATGTCCGACGAGACCAGCGTCTTGATCTCGTTGCCGGCCGCGGTCTCGACGGTGAGGTCGATCTCGGGGTGCTCCTCCTGGAACCGCTCGACGGCGGGCTCGAACGCCCGGGCCTGCGGGACCTCGCCGGTCCAGCCGTGCGCCAGGCGCAGGCTCACCGTCCCGCCCTCGGTCGCGCTGCCGGTCGTGTCGTCGTCCGACGAGCCGGCGAAGCACCCGGTCAGCAGCAGCGTGCCCACCGCGGCGGCCGCGACTCGCGCCGTCCATCCAGCCATCATGACAGGTGTCTCCTTCTCAGGTGTCGATGCGCGACAGCGCGATGTCGTCCACGTGGAACCGGCCGGTGTCGCCGGAGTAGGCGCCGAACTGCAGCAGCGCCAGGTCGCCGGTGGTGCCGCGGAACGGCACGTCGGTGGCGAGGATCACGCCGTCGACGGCGACGCTGTAGCGCTGTGCCGGGACGTCGATGCGCAGCGTGAGGTCGTACCAGCGGCCGGCCTGGTAGGGCCCGATGCCGCTCCAGGCGTTCGTGCGGTAGACGCCGAACGTTGCGTCGTCGAGGACCGCGGCCATCGGCCCCTGCACGCCGGCGGCGTCGCGCAGCCACGGCCCGTAGCCGATCGCCGTCGTCTGTTCGGCCCGCATGCGCAGCCGCAGCACCAGGTCGCCGCCCTGCGCGGCGAACGGCAGCTGCGTGGTGAACGACGACGACCCGGTGGCCGGGTGGTCGATCCGCAGGCTGCGGCCGGTGCCGTCCGGATCGGCGACGACGGCGGCCGTGCCCGGCGTGCCGGTGGTGGTCCAGCCGGCCGGGAGCGAGCCGGTCGCCGTCGTGTCGAAGTCCTCGGCGAACAGCACCGTCTCCGGCGCGACGACCACCTCGTGCGGGGCCGACCACACCAGCGCGCCGGTGCCGGGCGCGGCGGCGTCGGCCAGGCCGAGCCGAACCTGATGCGTCCCAGCCGGCACCGGGCCGCTGATCGGGATCACCCGGCCGTCCATGCCCTGCAGGTCGAGGGCGTCGCCGAACCGTTGGGCCGTGCCGAAGACGGCGCGGCCGGTGGCGTCGGTGGTGATCTGGCTCTGGCCGGCGGTGAAGGTACGGCCGGCGAGGCCGGGGCCGGCGTCGAGGACCCAGCGCACGGTCGCGTCGGGGTCGACGTTCGCGGCCCGTGCCACGCGCGCCGTCAGGTTCATCACCGCCTCGCCGTTCTCGAGGCCACCGGTCGTCGAGGTGAGGTGGAAGACCGCATAGGGGTCGCCGACGGACCAGTGGGTGCCCGGGATCCCCGCCTCGCGGGCGATCTGGTCCGCCGCGGCCGGCCACTCGGTCCCGGCCGGCACGCGGACGTTCCCGCTGAGCGTGTTGTCGCCGTTGAGCCGCGAGACCACGCCGTCGGCCGCCGGGCCGGAGGAGCCCTGCCAGTAGGTCTCGCGCACCGTGTTGTCGAACGCGCCGGTCGGATACGGGCGGTTGGTGAAGTCCTGTTGCAGCGTCAGGGTGGCCGATCCGGTCGACACGTTCTGGGCGACGTCGATGCCGCTGGACCCCTCGTCGAGGTAGAGGGCGAGGACGGAGTTCGCGACGAGGTTGCGCTCGATCGTCGTGCCCGGCTGGCCGCCGAGCGTGTAGATGGCCCCGCCGTCCTTCAGCGTGGCCATGGCGCCCCGGATGCTGTTGCCGACGATCGCGTTGTCGCCCGCGATGGAGCCGGCCAGGACCTGCGGCTGTGCCCAGCCCCAGCCCAGGCT
Organism: Jiangella rhizosphaerae; assembly: GCF_003579925.1. Lineage (GTDB taxonomy): Bacteria > Actinomycetota > Actinomycetes > Jiangellales > Jiangellaceae > Jiangella > Jiangella rhizosphaerae. The sequence continues at coordinate 2,906 of NZ_QUAL01000016.1, forward strand.
GATCGCGCTGTACGGCAGATCGGCGAGGTCGTTGCGGGCGATGAGGACGTCCTGGGTGTAGCCGGCGAAGACGCCGACGGCCGAGGCGTAGTCCAGGCCGACCCGGGTGATGTGGTTCGCCGTCACGTCGATGCCCCGGATGATGTCGCGCTCGTCGTCGGGGTCGTAGTTCCTGGTGTCGTACGGCGACGTGGTGTCGTAGGTGAGCGAACCGTCGGACAGGTCGACCTCGCCGATCTGCACGCCGCTCCCGGCGATGTCCTCGATCCGGTTGCGCGCAACGGCGACGTCCCGCGACCCGCGGGCGACGTCGATCGCGGCGTTGCCGAGCCGGGTGAAGGTCCCGTCCGTCACGTCGACCCGGTGCGCGTACTCCAGGTGCACCGCGCCGGGGGTGACCAGCATGGGCGCCACCCGGTTGTCCTGGCCCGGCTCCGGCAGCCGGACCAGGTTCCCCTGGATGTCCGGGTGTCCGCCGAGCGGGCCGCTGGGCTGCAGCCACGTCGAGTGGGCGAAGGTCAGGCCGTCGAACACGATGTCGTGCACCGGCTGGCCGGCCGTGCCGTGCACCGTCACCAGCCGCTCGACGGCGGGCAGCACGACGTCGGCGGTCGTGAGGTCCTCGCCCTCGCGCGGGATGTAGTAGACGGTGTCGGCGACCGGGTCGAGGTACCACTCGCCCGGCTCGTCGAGGAACGTGTAGTCGTTCTCGATCCAGGCCGGCGGGGTCGTGGTGGCGGTGCCGCCCTTGCGCCGGTTGTAGCCCCAGCCGGGCTGCGCCATCGTGACGCGGGTCCGGCCGTCGGAGGCCTGCGACACCGACGCGACCAGGTTGCGCGGCTGGGTCCAGATGCGCCGGTACACCAGCTCGACGCCCTCCGGGCGCTGCCAGCTCAGCGGCGCGGTGTCGGTTGTCAGATGGCCGGTGTCGTCGGTCGACGTGGTGCCGGCGAAGGTCTCGGTGCGGGCCCGGGTGGCGCGGACGCCGTCGACGTAGAGCTGGCGCGCCGTGAGCCCACCGGCCGGTGCCGACCAGATGCCGGCCGCCGCGTCGTGCACCGTCCAGCCGTCGACCAGCCGGCCGCCGTCGAGCACCGGTCGCTCGCCCGGCCACGCGGCCCACGTGACGGGGTGGCCGGCCCGGCCGGAGTCGCGGGCGTCGAACGCGAGCGTGTCCGGCAGTTCGTACCGGCCGCCGCGGAGCAGCACGGACACGCCGCCGTCCGGAATCGTGGAGAGGTCGCGGACCGCCTGCTGCGCCGCCATGAGGGTCCGCAGCGGGGCCGCCTCGGTGCCGGGGTTCGCGTCGTCGCCGTCCGGCGCGACGACGATCGTCACGGCCGGTTGCGCCCGCGCCTCGTCCGGCGGGACGGCCACCGGGAGCGCGGCCAGCAGCACGCCGCTCAGGGCGGCGACCCAGGGTCGGCGGGTCGAAGCACGCATCGTTGCGCCCTTCCTCGGCAGTCGTCGGTGAATGCGGTCCCGCCGAGGCTATTGATGGATCTGTGGTTTCAACAAGGTGCTATTGAGACGAGCTGTCGATCAGTAGGCGCCGCGCGAGGTTGACTTCGAGCTCGCGACGAAGGTGCACTGCCCGATGGGCGACGAGCCGAACCGGGGCGGCAATTCGCGCCGCTGGATCGTCACCGCGGTCGAGGACAGCCTGCGCCGCCTGCAGACCGACTGGATCGACCTCTACCAGGTGCACCGGCCCGATCACACCACGGACGTCGAGGAGACGCTGTCCGCCCTGAGCGACCTCGTCCACCAGGGCAAGATCCGCGCGTTCGGCTGCTCCACGTTCCCGGCCGAGGAGATCGTCGAGTCCCATCACGTCGCCGAACGCCGCGGGCTGCTGCGGTTCCGCACCGAGCAGCCGCCGTACTCACTCCTGGCCCGCGGCATCGAGACCTCGGTGCTGCCGACCTGCCAGCGCTACGGCATGGGGGTGCTGACCTGGAGCCCGCTCGCGTCGGGCTTCCTGTCCGGCGCCCAGCGCAAGGGCCGGCCGGTCGACCTCACCTCGGGGCGGGCGAAACTGACGCCGGCCCGGTTCGACCCGGCGCTACCGGTCAACGCCGCCAAGCTCGAGCTGGTCGAGCGGCTGGTCGAGGTGGCCGACGATGCCGGATGCACGCTGCCGCAGCTGGCCGTCGCGTTCACGCAGGTGCACCCCGCTGTCACGTCGACGATCATCGGGCCGCGCACCATGGCACAGCTGGAGTCGCTGCTCGACGGCGCCGAGGTCACCCTGGACGACGCGATTCTGGACCGCATCGACGCCATCGTGCCGCCGGGGACGAACGCCTACCATCCCGACGGCGCGTGGAGCCCGGTCTCGCTGTCCGACCCCGCCCGACGGCGCCGCCCGCTCGAGGAACGCAGCGCCGCCTGACGCCGGCCACACCGCACGCGAGCGCGCCTGCCGAAAATGTGTCACCACGATGATGGAGATGCGGCTCGTGTGTCACAAAGTGCGCCCAGACAATCGAGCCTTGAAGCATTGCGCCGTCGGAAGCACGGCCCATTCCGGCCGAATGGCCGATCAGAAAGAAGATGTGCGAGAAAAGAAGATGATCGGCGAAAGTAGCGGACACGGGCGGCCACCCTGCTTACCGCCCGTGTCGACGCCTGGCGGCTACTGCGAGGCGACCTGCAGCCACACCCCACCCGGGGCTGAGCTCATCGCACTCGCGACGCCGACCCGATCTCGTGTGATCCTGCACCACAGGTCACACGACTTCTAGTTACGCGTTCCCGCGCAGCCCCCGCCGCAGGCCTGGCCCGCCGCCTACGGGCCCAGCCTTGACTTCCCCGTGTACCGCCCCCGCTCGGCAAGTCGAGCGTATGGTGGGACGATTCTCACCCCTCAGAGCTCGCCGACCTCGACGCGCTCCACTGCGGACCCTTGCCCGTTGAGCAGCGCACGCACCTCGGACTCGCGGTACCGCCGGTGGCCACCGAGCGTCCGGATCGACGTGAGCTTGCCGGCCTTGGCCCACCGGGTCACCGTCTTCGGGTCAACCCTGAACATGGCCGCCACCTCGGCAGGAGTGAGGAGGGGCTCGGCGTCTTGTGTCCTGGTCGCCATCGTCACCTCCTTAGATCCCATAGCGGGAGGTTTCCCGCCACACCGGATATTCCACCTTGTCGACCCCTGCGAAGGACACCGCCCGTACGGCTCGACCCGAGCCAGCCATTCGGCTGATGTCCACCCAGGGTGTCTCTAGCCTACGTAAGGTTCACGTAAGCCGCGAACCGACCCAAGTCGTGCCGAGTCGGCCTAGCCGGCATCGGAGATCGTCCGCCTGCCGGCACCACCCGCCTCCACTTCTCGCGCCGTTCGTCCACCCTTGACTGCGAGACACAGCAGTGCCCCACATGCCACGGCGGCGACCGGAACGATCAGCGTCGGCTTCATTGCATCAACATAGCCCTGTATGAACACATCGTGGGCCATTTTGGCGATCTTTTCCGCGACTTCTTCAGAAACTCCCGGTGGAAGTGCCATGTCAATTCCGCTCTGCGGCGCGCTGACCTGCAGTCCGCCCTCCGCCGCACCTTCGAAGCCGTCGACGAACGGCTGACGAACGTCGGCCGGCAAAGCGGTTGCGGCCGCAACGGCCCGGGAATGCAGCTGGCTGGCGAGCAGCGCCTGCAGCACCGCTCCGGCCACCGAACTGCCGACCACCTGACCCAGTTGCCGGTTGGTGTTCAGCACCCCGGACGCGGCGCCGGCCACCCGGCCCGACACGTCGCGCATCGCCACCGTGTTCATCGGCGCGAAGATGCCGCCCAGGCCGAGCCCCGCCACCAGCAACGACGGCAGGAAGTGCCACCACTGCGCGGAGTCCGTCGCCACCAGGGCGAAGGACAGGATGCCGGCGCCGTAGAGCAACAGCCCGGCGATCAGTATGTACTTGCCGCCGACGCGGTCGGTGAACCGGCCCGCGGCCGGCGCCACGAACATCGACACCACCGACATCGGGGCGAGCGTCAGCCCGGCCTCCAGCGCGGTGTGCCCGAGCACGGTCTGCAGATAGATGGTGATCGGCAGGAACGTGCCCACCATCCCGATCGCGACCAGCCCGGCGACGCCGTTCATCACCGAGTAGTTGCGGTCGCGGAACAGCGCGAACGGGATCAGCGGCTCGCGGTCCTGGCGCAGCGCCTGGAGCACGAGGAAGACGGCCAGCAGGAGACCGCCGGTCACCAGCAGTGCCGGGATCGACACGAACTCCCACACCTGCCCCCACCCGAACCGTTCGCCCTCGACCAGGCCGAACGTCAGGAAGACCAGCGCGGCACTGGCCAGCGCGACACCCGGCAGGTCGAGGCGGTGCCGCTCGCGCCGTCCCGCCTCCGGGATGATCGACCATGCCATCGTCAGCACGACGGCGCCGACCGGCACGTTGACGAAGAAGATCCACCGCCAGTCGAGCACCGTCACCAGCAGCCCGCCCAGTGTCGGGCCGGCGACGGTGGCGACCCCGGCCACGGCACCCCAGATGCCGAACGCCGTCCCCCGTTTCTCCGGCGGGAAGGTGGTGATGAGCAGCGCCGAGGTCTGCGGCATGAGGATCGCCGCCCCGATGCCCTGCAGCACCCGGCAGGCGATGAGCATGGCCGGGCCCTGGGACAGCCCGCAGGCCAGCGAGGCCAGCGTGAACACCGCGACGCCGATGATGAACATGGTCCGCTGGCCGCGCAGGTCGCCCAGCCGGCCGGCGGTGATGACCAGCACCGCCAGCATGATCACGTAGGCGTTGATGACCCAGAGGATCTCGTCGAGCGACGCGCCCAGCTCGTCCATCATGCTCGGGATGGCGATGTTGACGATCGTCACGTCGAGCAGCGTCATGAAGAACCCGAGACACAGCGTGAGCAGGATCGCCCAGGGATTCCCGTGCCATCGCCTCACCGTGCTACCTCCTCGCCGCCGCTGCCCGATCCCTCCTAGAGTGAGCTTGACACCCAGCCCGCCCACCCCGCGGGCCCGGACGTGAAAGGGTCACCACCATGACCAAGGCGTCGCCCCTGGTGTTCGGACGGCACTCCGGACACGAACAGGTCGTCTTCTGCCACGATGCCGGAAGCGGCCTGCGAGCCATCATCGCGCTGCACTCCACCGCTCTCGGACCCGCCCTCGGCGGTACCCGGTTCTACCCGTACGAATCCGAAGAGGCCGCACTCGAGGACGTCCTGCACCTCTCCCGCGGCATGACCTACAAGAACGCCCTGGCCGGCCTCGATCACGGCGGCGGCAAGGCGGTCATCGTCGGCGACCCGGAGCTGGACAAGTCCGAGACGCTGCTGCGCGCCTACGGCCGGTTCGTCGAGTCGCTCGGCGGCCGTTACATCACCGCGTGCGACGTCGGCACCTACGTCGCCGACATGGACCTCGTCGCGCGCGAGAGCCGGTGGGTCACCGGCCGCTCGCCGGCCGAGGGCGGCGCCGGCGACTCCAGCGTGCTCACGGCGTTCGGCGTCTACCAGGGCATGCGCGCCGTCGCCGAGCGGCTGTGGGGCGGCACCAGCCTGGCCGGCCGCCGGGTCGGCATCGCCGGCGTCGGCAAGGTCGGCTCCAAGCTGACCGGCCTGCTGCTGGACGAGGGCGCCTCGGTCGTCGTCACCGACGTCTCCGAGCAGGCGATCGAGCAGCTGCGCGCCGCGCACCCGCAGGTCGACGTCGTCGGGACCGCCGACGAGCTGCTCGGCGCCGGCATCGACGTGTACGCGCCATGCGCCCTGGGTGGTGCGCTCGACGACGACACGATGACGTTGCTCGCCCAGGGCCGGGTGGCCGCCGTCTGCGGCGGAGCGAACAACCAGCTGGCCCACCCCGGCATCGAGAAGAGCCTCGACGACGCCGGCGTGCTGTACGCGCCGGACTACGTCGTGAACTCCGGCGGCGTCATCCAGGTCGCCGATGAGCTGCACGGATTCTCCTTCGACCGGGCCAAGGCCAAGGCGGCGAAGATCTTCGACACCACCCGCGAGATCTTCCAGCTGGCCGCCGACGACGGCGTGCCGCCGGCCGTCGCCGCCGACCGCCTCGCCGAGCGCCGCATCGCCGCCGTCAGCCGATTGCGCGACGTCTACCTGGGTCGATGACGCCCGGACAGGCGCTAGTTGGTACCGGATGAGGCGGAACAGCCTCAGACCCTGTACCGTTGTCCCTACGAGTAGATGTCATTCGAACGGAAACGAGGGCGTCCAGTGAGCTGGTCGCCCCGGTTTGTGCGAGGGGGTCGACCCTATGGGGCGCGGCCGGGCGAAGGCCAAGCAGACAAAGGTCGCCCGTCGGTTGAAGTACCAGACTCTGGACACCGACTTCGGCGCTTTGCAGCGCGAGTTGGGCGCTGACGGGCATGCCGGCAACGACAACGACCTCGACGAGGAGAACACCGACGAGTACGAGGCGTACTCGCGCTACCTCGACGACGATGACGACGAACCTCGTCGTCACGCGGGTTGACCCGGGTCGCTAGCGATATCGCACCGTCCGGGCGGTCTGCCGGCCTCGGGTGTCCGTGGCCGGCAGTCCGACCGAGCTGATCAGTCGCGCGCGATCACCCGCGGTAGGCGCCGTGCAGCGTCGCCGAGCCGTCGCCGTCGACCACCTCGCCGGCGACCCACGCGGGCACCCCTCGGTCCGTGAGCAGCCGTACCGCGGCGTCGGCCGCGTCGGCCGCCACGACGGCCACCATGCCGACACCCATGTTGAGGGTCTTCTCCAGCTCCGGCTCGGACACCCCGCCGACCTCGCCGACCAGCCCGAACACCGGCTGCGGCGCCCACGTGGCGCGGTCGAGCCGGGCCGTCACGGTGCCGGGCAACACTCGGGCGAGGTTGGCGGCCAGCCCGCCGCCGGTGACGTGCGACATCGCGTGCACCTCGACGCCGGCCGCCAGCGCCAGGCAGTCCTGCGCGTAGATGCGGGTCGGCTCGAGCAGTTCCTCGCCCAGCGTGCGGCCGAGCTCCGGCACGTCGCGGTCGAGCGCCCAGCCGGCGCGTTCGAGGAGAACGTGTCGCACCAGCGAGTAGCCGTTCGAGTGCAGCCCCGACGACGCCATCGCGACGACGACGTCACCGGCCCGCACGCGGTCGGCGCCCAGCAGCGCGTCGGCCTCCACGACGCCGGTGACCGCACCGGCGACGTCGTACTCGTCCGGGCCCAGCAGCCCCGGGTGTTCGGCCGTCTCGCCGCCGCTGAGCGCGCAGCCCGCGGCCACGCAGGCCTGGGCGATGCCCTTGACGATGGCGGCGGTGCGCTCCGGGACGACCCGGCCGCAGGCGATGTAGTCGGTCATGAACAGCGGCTCGGCCCCGCACACGACGATGTCGTCGACCACCATGCCGACGAGGTCGAAGCCGATGGTGTCGTGGACGTCCATCCGCTGGGCCACCGCGACCTTGGTGCCGACGCCGTCGGTGCTGGTGGCCAGCAGCGGCCGCCGGTAGGCCTTGAGCGCGCTGGCGTCGAACAGCCCGGCGAAGCCGCCGAGGCCGCCGACGACCTCGGGGCGGCGGGTCTTGGCGACCCACTCCTTCATCAGCTCGACGGCGCGGTCACCGGCCTCGATGTCGACCCCGGCACTGGCATAGGTGGCACCCGCGGGCGCGCTCTCGCTGCTCGACACGGGTAAAAGGGTATCCGGTGGCTGGTGCTAGGCTCGCGCCCAGCGTCCGGGCCGATCGGCGACCCGGCTCGGCAGGAGAGGAGGTCGCGATGTACCGCCAGGTGTCCCGCGCCGCCCTCCACGGTGAGGACGGCGCCTGACTCTCCAGGAGGAGAGCCATGCACAACGTCAGCATCACCCGCCCCAGCACACCCGAACAGGCGCTCGCGCTGCTCCGCGGCGCCCGGTCCGACCTCGGCACGCCCATCTCCGACCTCGTCGTCACCGACCACCACCTCACCACGGCGTTCGCCAACCGCAACCGCCGCCCCGAATGGGTCTGGACGGCATCGCGCGAGGGCCGGGTGGCCGGCCGGGTCGCCGGCTGGGGCGCGCCGGCCAACGACCAGCCGTGGATCCTCGACCTCTTCGACCTCGGCGACGAGCCGGACCGGATCGACATCATGGCCGCACTCCTGCAACGCGCGGCCGCCGACCTGCGTGCCGGCGGGCTGGAGCAGGTCGAGCTGAACCTGTTCCCGCCGGCCGGCTGGCGCGACGATCCCCCCGCGGCCCTGCCCGACCTGCTGGCCGCGGCGAAGGCGGCCGGCTTCGAGATCCTCGTGACGCGGCGCCGGTTCCGCTGGACGCCCGCCGCCGGCGTCCCGTCCGTCGGCGACGGGCTGCGCTTCGAGCCGGTCGCCGGGCCGGACGACCCCGTGCTCGCCGACGCGTACCGGCGCACGTTCGTGGGCAGCCTGGACGCCCACACGCGGCGGTCGCTGCAGACGCGCGACGCCGCTGAGCTGGCCGCCGAGGAACTGGCCGACATGGTCAACTACGCCGGTCCGGTCGACGGCTGGCGGGTCGCCTACGACACCGGCGGCGCGCTGGTCGGGCTGGTCACCGGCAACCCCGGCGCCAAGGTGTTCACCGGCTACGTCGGTGTGGTCCCGGAGCAACGAGGCCACAGGTACGCGCGCGAGCTGCTGGCGTGGATGACGCGATGGCAGGCCGAGCACGGCGCCGAGAAGGTCGTCGGCGAGACGGATGACGAGAACCTCCCCATGCGGCGAGCGTTCGAGGCGGTCGGGTTCGAGGAGGAGAGCGCCCGCATCGACCTCGTCGGCTGACGATCCTCACGTTGGCGTAGGTCCCCGTCCCCCTGCTGCCCCATTCTCTTGCCGCGAACCCGCGCCTCAAGTCCGCCATGGAGTCGCTTCGCGACGAGGGGCGGACTTGACCCGCGGCTTCGCGGCCAAGAACGGGCAGCTATCAGGGGGACGGGGAGGATGTGGGTACGCCTCGGCGTTGGCGTGCCCGTTTCGCGCGCTCTGTCGGGCTGTGGACAGCGATGATCATCGGCGATCGCCGACATCACGAGGATTCCGCGAACATCAACATGACTGTAGGGGTGTTGACGCTGGGGTAATCCTCGTGATGGCCCCCCGAATCACGGTGAAATCTCACCAGGTGGACACTCCACGACACCAACGTCACACCGTTACGGGGCCAACGGCCCGGTAGCCGTCGCCGCTCTTCCCCCGTCCCCCTGATAGCTGCCCGTTCTTTGCCGCGTGCGCGCGGGTCAAGCGGTCCGCATCGGCGCGAAGCGCCTCCATCGGTCCGCTTGAGGCGCGCGTGCGCGGCCAAGACAATCGGGCAGCAGGGGGACGGGACCAACGTCAGGGGACGGGGCCAACGCGGCCGAGGACAACCAGGCCCGTCACGCCGACGCGGCGAAGAGCGCACGGTGAGCAGCGGTCCACGCGATCCGGGAGCGCAGCTCGTCGAGGTGACCGGCGGCCACCCAGTCGGACTGGGGCTGCTGCCCCGCCTCGGCCAGCCGGCGGACCGCGTCGAGGCCCTCGCGCTGGACGGCGAGCACGTCGTCGACCAGCTCGTCGGCCGAAGCGGACGCCGCCGGCGACCCGTAGGCCGCGGTGAACAGACGCAAGCGGCGCCCGCGGTCGGGCGGCGCCGGGTACCGCAGCCAGCGTAGGCACTCGGCGTCGTCGCGGAAGGGGGCGAGGTACTCCAGGGCGTAGGCGAGGTCGTAACGGCGCGGACCCGGCCGGGCGAGGTCCCAGTCGATGATCGCCACCGGCCGGCCGTCGCGCCAGACGACGTTCCACGGGCCGAAGTCGCCGTGCAGGATCACGTCGGCCGGGCCCAGCCCGGCGGGCGGCGCGGCGAACCACGTCACCCCGCCCGGCGGCTCGAAGTCAGCCACGGCGTCGTGGTAGTCACGCAGCAGGTGGGCGAAGCGCACCAGGCCGTCGTCGGGGACCACGTGGGCCCAGCCCTGCGGCCCGGACTCGCCCTCGACGTGCGTCAGGACCTCGCGGCCCTGCTCGTCGACGCCGAGGAAGCGGGGCGCGGCCGGGAAGCCGGCCGCCTCGAGGTGCCGCAGCAGCGCGTGGACCGCGGGCGACCACGGCTGCAGCGGCCGGCGGACGGTGTCGCCGATCCGCACCACGCGGCGGTGCGGATCGCCCTGCAGGACCTCTTCGGCGCCCGGCACCGGATCAGGTGGTGCCCTCGTTGCCGTAGACCGTCACGTGGACGTGGTCGTAGTGGTTCGCGGTGTCGTCGCCGCGATCCTCCATCCAGCGCCAGCCGTCCTCGGAGCGCTCGACGGTCCAGATGCGCTGCTCCCAGATGATCTCGCTGACGCCGAGCTCGCGGTAGTGGTCCTGGACGAACGCCGCGATCTGGTCGCCGACGGAGCCGCGGATCATGATGTCCAGCGCCCGGCCGTCGCCGTGCTCACCGCTGTCGCCGGGGCGCAGCCCGCCGTACGACTCCACCTCCGGGAACGCCGCACAGACGGCGCGGTGCACCCGGATGGCGTCCTGCGTGAGGCCTTCCTCGACCGCGGAGCCGGACTCGCACTCGGCGGCGGAGATGCCGCCGGACGGCTCCTCGGCGGGCGGCTCCTCCGAGAGGTACTCGGTGGCCACCCAGTACGGCTCGCCGTCGAGCAGGATCTGCGACCAGGTGCCCTCGGTGGCGCCGGTGATGTCGACCTGGGTGCCGGTGCCGAGGACCGTCACGACGTCGGCCTCGAGGTCGGGGCTCGTGCGCACGTTCAGGCCCGCCGTGACGAAGAGCTGCCCGGCGACCGTCGGCTCCGGCGTGGGGGTCGGGGTCGGTGTGGGCGTGGGCGTCGGTGTGGGGGTCGGCGTCGGTGTGGGGGTCGGCGTGGGCGTCACCGTCGGGGTCGGTGTGGCCGTGGGCGTCGGGGCCGCGTTCGGCGTCACCGGCGGCAGCGGCGGGCGGTCCTCACCGCGGCTGGCGGATTCCTCACGCTCGGGTAGGCCGAGCGACGCGCTCGCGTCCTGACCGGCGTCGGCGGAGCCGTCGGGCCACACCGTCACGCCGGCGACTGCGGCCCCGGCCAGCACCACCGGCGCGGCCATGAGCGCGAGCCGGCGACGGGTGAGGGCCGGCAGGCTGGCGAGCGCCGGCAGACGGGTGAGCGCCGGCAGCTTGGTGCGTCGATGACGCGAGCGTCCGTGACGAGCTCTCGGCACTACGTGATCTCCATCCTCAGGCCGATACCATTTCGTGACCGAGGAGCAGGCAACCACATTTCGGGCGATTTGTCACAACCCGGCCTCACGGACGCCGCAGCGCATCGGCGGCTCCACCAGCGCTGAGCAGGGAGTTCAGGCCGTCGGCGGGATCGCCGAGTGATGCGGCTCGCGCCAGGCCGTCGCGGTCAGGGGTCTCGCAGCCGGGGATGGTCTCCTGCTCGAGGACGTCCTTGCCGGCGCGGGCCGGCGGCTCGATCGGGTAGACGCCGTCGAAGCAGGCCCGGCAGAGGCCGTTCTTCGGCACCGTCGACGCCTCGATCAGGGCGTCGAGCGAGACGTAGCCGAGGGAGTCGGCGCCGATCGAGCGGCAGATCTCGTCGGTGGACAGGCCGGTCGCGATCAGCTCGGCCCGCGAGGCGAAGTCGATGCCGTAGAAGCAGGGCCAGGTGACCGGCGGGCTGGAGATGCGCACGTGCACCTCGGCGGCGCCGGCCTCGCGCAGCATGCGCACCAGCGCCCGCTGGGTGTTGCCGCGGACGATGGAGTCGTCGACGACGACCAGCCGCTTGCCGGCGACGATCTCGCGCAGCGGGTTGAGCTTGAGCCGGATGCCCAGCTGGCGCAGCGTCTGCGACGGCTGGATGAACGTGCGGCCGACGTAGGCGTTCTTGACCAGCCCCATGCCGTACGGGATGCCGGACTCCTCCGCGTAGCCGACGGCGGCCGGCGTGCCGGACTCGGGCACCGGGATGACGAGGTCGGCCTCGACCGGGTGCTCGCGGGCGAGCCGGCGGCCCACCTCGACGCGGGTCTCGTGCACCGACCGGCCGGAGATGTGGGTGTCGGGGCGGGCGAGGTAGACGAACTCGAACAGGCAGCCCTTCGGCTCGGCCGCCGCGAACCGATGCGAGCGCAGCCCGTCCGCGTCGATGACCACCAGCTCGCCGGGCTCGACCTCGCGGATGAACGACGCGCCGACGATGTCGAGGGCGGCGGTCTCGCTGGCGACGACCCAGCCGCGCTCGAGCCGGCCTAGGACGAGCGGCCGGACGCCCTGCGGGTCGCGCGCGGCGTACAGCGTCGACTCGTCGGAGAACACCAGCGAGAACGCGCCGCGCGCCAGCGCCAGCACCTCGATGGCGCTCTCTTCGAGCGTGCGGTCGGCGTAGGAGCCCATGAGCGCGGTCATGAGCGCGGTGTCGGTGGTGTTGCCGTAGCGCAGCTCGCCGCTGGACGGCCCGACCCGCTCGCGCACGATGTCGAACAGCTCGGCGGTGTTGGTGAGGTTGCCGTTGTGCGCCAGCGCGACCGTGCCGGCGGGCGTCGCGCCGAGCGTGGGCTGCGCGTTCTGCCAGTGGCTGCCGCCGGTGGTGGAGTAGCGGGTGTGCCCGACGGCGACGTGGCCGACCAGGGTGTTCAGCGTCGACTCGTCGAAGACCTGGCTGACCAGGCCCATGTCCTTGTAGACGAGGATCTGCTCACCGTTGCCGACGGCGATGCCGGCCGACTCCTGGCCGCGGTGCTGCAGCGCGTACAGCCCGAAGTAGGTGAGCTTGGCGACCTCTTCGTCGGGTGCCCACACCCCGAAGATGCCGCAGGCGTCCTGCGGCCCCTTCTCCTGTGGGTTGATGTCGTGCGTGAGTCGTCCATCGCCCCGGGCCACGGCACCCAGTGTACGGAGCCGGCCCCGGATTGCGAGCGGAGGGAAGAACACCGGGGCGGCGGGTGGTTGCCTTAGGACATGAGCCCCACGACGGTATTGATCACCGGCGCGACCGATGGCCTGGGCCGATGGCTTGCGCTGCGGCTGGCGACGTCGGGCGTCGGCGTCGTCCTGCACGGCCGGAATCCGGCGCGTCTGGACGAGACCGCCCGCGAGATCCGCTCCGAGGGCGGCCGCGAGCCGGTCGGCGTCGTCCGGGCCGACCTCGCCGACCTCCGCCAGGTCGACCGGCTGGCCGACGAGGTGCTGGACCGCTTCGCCGGGCTGGACGTCCTGGTGAACAACGCCGCGGTCGGCTTCGGCGAACCCGGTGCGGGACGCGAGCTGAGCCCGGACGGCATCGAACTGCGGTTCGCGGTCAACTACCTGGCCGGCTACCACCTGACCCGGCGGCTGCTGCCGGCGCTGGTCGCGGCGGCGCCCGCGCGCATCGTCAACGTGGCGTCGATCGGCCAGGCGCCCATCGACTTCGCCGACCCGATGCTCGAGCACGGCTACGACGGCTACCGCGCCTACCGGCAGAGCAAGCTCGCGCAGATCATGTTCACCATCGACCTCGCCGAAGAGCTGCGCGGCAGCGGCGTCACGGTGAACGCGCTGCACCCGGCCACGCTGATGGCGACGTCGATGGTCCGCGAGGCCGAGCTGACGCCGTTGAGCACGCTGCACGACGGCGGCGAGGCGACACTGCGGCTGATCGCCGACCCCGACGTGGCCGACGTCAGCGGCGTCTACTTCGACCAGACGATGGCGGCGACGCCGAACCCGCAGGCGCTGGACCCCGACGCCCGCCGCCGGCTGCGTGAGCTGTCCGACGCGCTGGTCGCCCGGGCCCTCGCCCGGCGCGCCTGATCGGGCTTGGCCGCCCGGGTGGGCGGACGACGTCGTCGAACGCGGCGGTGAACGGCCTGTCAGCCGTTGTGCGCCACCACCTGGCCGACCATCCACTCCACGGCCGGCCCGACCGTGCCGTTGGCGGTGAGCAGGCCGGGCGGGTCGCCGACGTAGCGCTCGGACAACAGCCCGCGCGTCTCCAGCCGGTCGACCAGCGCCGCCTTCACCGCGGCGCGGTCGAGCCGGTCGGCGACGGAGAACGCGAGCACGTCGAGAGCGTCGTGCGTGACGTCTGGGTAGCGCGCCTTGAGCCGCCCGACGTCGGGATCGGCGTCGTGCAGGTGCAGCCAGGTGCGCACCACCGGCGGCACGCCCGTGCTGCCGACGTAGACCACCGGGCGGTCGGCGCCCGGCCGCAGCCACACGTACACCCAGGAACCGACGCCGACCAGGTCACCGTTGCGCACCTGCAGGAGGATGGCCTCGTTCTCCATGCCCGCAGTCTCTCAGCGCGAGTCCGCACCGGCGACGCGAATCGACGTGCTCGGCGGGCGGCCGGGCCGGGGACCGCGCCCGGCCGCCCGTCACGGCGTCACTCGTCCTCGTCGCCGTCCACCGACGGGCCGCGCGGCGGGATGGCGTCGGCCAGGCTCGGGTCGATGTCGGCGAGCGTGCCGTCGGCCGCCGCCTGGGCCACCGCCATCATCGCGAGGTAGGCCTGGCGGATGAGGTAGCCGGCGCTCTTCTGCCCGATGCCGCCACGCAGCTCGACCAGCAGGCTGGCGCTGCCCTGCAGGCCGAACGAGTTGCGCGCGATGCCGGCGAGGTCGTCGCCCGGGTACTGGCTGACCTCGCCGTGCCCGTACGCCGACAGCGCGTCGAAGACCGTCACCGCGACCTGCTTCGACGCGTCGACGACGGCCGGCGCGACGTCGGGGTTGGTGGGCCACAGGATCGACGTGGTGATGAGGCTGCCGTCGTCGGCGACGTAGGAGCCCTGGTGGTGGTAGTCGACGGTGATGTCGGGCTGCCACTCGCGCACCAGCGTCTGGATCGCCGCGGCTTCGGGCACCGGGTTGTCGGCGGGATCGATCGCCGGGTCGTGGTGGCGGTTGATGTCGTAGCCGACGCCGGGCCGGCAGAACGCGCCGGAGCAGCCGGGGTCGACGTTCTGCCGCTGGTAGCGCTCCGTGCCGTCGGGGTTGGCGCGGACGACCACGCCGAGGGTGATCTCGCCGAGCAGGTCACGCACCCAGGACGCCTGCGAGGTGCCCAGCTGCTGCAGCACCCGCAGTGCCGCCTCGGTGCCCAGGGGCTCGTTGCCGTGCTGCTGGGTGATGTAGAGCAGCTTCGTGGCGCCGGTGCCCACCTGGGCGTACCAGATGTCGCGGCCCTCGTTGGTGGTGCCGATGCTGCTGACGTCGACCCGGCCCCGGCTGCGCTCCTCCAGCCGGTGCAGGGCGTCGGTCAGCTCGGCGTACGTGTGCAGGCGTTCGAGGGAGACGTGCTGGGAGTCCTCGACCCACGGCCCGTTCGGGACGGTGCCGGGCTCGGCGACGGCCGGTGCGGCCGACAGCGTCAGGGCCAGGGTGGCTCCGAGGCCGAGGGCGAGACCGGCGAGTGGTCGGCGACGTGGACGCAGCATGGCAGCTCCTGAGGATGGCGCCGTCCCGCTGCGGAGGACGATGACACGGCGGACGAACAGGACACCCCTGCTCTTACCGGCCGAAATGACCCGTTGTCAAGATCCTTCCGGCGGCTCGTCACGCGACAGGTCGATCAGCTTGCGGACGGTGCCGAGGTTGCGGGCGGTGCCCACCGGCCCCTTCACCCGGCCGAGCGCTTCGGCGAGCTTGCTGCGCCCGATGCCGTCGGGGCAGTGCAGGTACAGCGTCGTGCCCACGACGCGGAACTCGTCGGCGCCGGACCGCACCCGCTCGGCCGCGGCGTAGGCGCCCGCGGCCGGCTCGTCGCGCAGGAACGTGAGCAGCAGCCGCGCCGGGACGGCGTCGGGGAACGGGTTGGCGTCGACGGCCGCCGCGAGCTCGTCGTGCGTACGGACGAGGACGGCGACCTCCAGGCCCAGCTCGGCCTCGATGGCCCGCTCGATCGCCGCCTCCAGCTCGTCGCGCCCGGCGTCCGGGGTGCCGCTGGTGAAGACGACGTTGCCGCTGTTGATGTAGGTGGCGACGTCGGTGTGGCCGACCCCCGCGACGAGGGCGCGGAGGTCGGCCATCGCGACCTTCTTCTTCCCACCGACGTTGATGCCCCGCAGCAGGGCGACGTGGCGCGTCACGGCCGGGCGCCCGTCAGCCGGGCAGGCGCGACAACCGGTCGAGCAGCAAGGCCTCGGCCAGGCAGCCCTTGGCGAACATGCCCAGGTGCAGGCTCTCGTCGAGCCCGTGCGCGCGGGTGTCGGGGTCGCCGGCGCCGGTGGCCAGCACCGTCGCCTCGGGGAAGGCCTCCTGGAACTCGGCGATGAACGGGATGGACCCGCCCATGCCGGCGCGGACCGACGCGACGCCGAAGGCCTCGGTGAGCGCGGCCTCGGCCGCCTCGAAGGCCGGACCGGACGTCGGCAGCACGCAGCCGCCGCCCACCGCGCCGTCGGTGACCTCGACCTGCACCCCGAACCCGGCGTGGCTGCGCAGGTGCTCAGTCAAGGCCTCGAGCGCCGCCTGCGGGTCCTGCGACGCGGCCAGCCGCAGGCTCACCTTCGCGCTGGCCCGGTGGATGAGGATGTTCGCGGCGTCGGCGACCGCCGGGGCGTCGATGGCCAGCACCGAGATGGCCGGGCGGCTCCACAGCCGGTCGGCCAGCGGCCCGGTGCCGGACAGCTCGACGCCGTCGAGGACGGCGGCCTCGCCGCGGTAGCGCTCCTCGGGGTACTCGACGTCGGCCGCGGGGTCGGTGACCAGCCCGGCCACGGCCACGTCGCCCTTCTCGTCGTGCAGCGTGGCCAGCAGCCGGCACAGCGACGTGAGGGCGTCGAGTACCGGCCCACCGAAGACGCCGGAGTGCACGGCGTGCTCCAGGACGCGCACCGTGACCGTGCAGTCGGCCAGGCCACGCAGGCTCGTGGTCAGCGCGGGGGTGTCGGGCGTCCAGTTCGCGGAGTCGGCGACGACGATGACGTCGGCGGCCAGCCGATCGCGGTAGGTCTGCAGGAACGTCGTGAACGTGGGCGAGCCGATCTCTTCCTCGCCCTCGACGAACAGCACGACGCCGACCGGCGGGCGGCCGTCGAACGCGCGCAGCGCCGCGAGGTGCATGGCGACGCCGGCCTTGTCGTCGGAGACGCCGCGGCCGTAGAGGCGTCCGCCGCGTTCGGTGGGCTCGAACGGGCCGCTGGACCACTGGTCGGCGGGGCCGGTCGGCTGCACGTCGTGGTGGGCGTAGAGCAGGACGGTGGGCGCGCCCTCCGGCGCCGGCCAGGTGGCGATGACGGCCGGCGCGCCGCCGTCGACGCTCACGACGTCGGCCTGCGCGGCACCGGCGCCGCGCGCCAGCTCGGCCACGGCCTCGGCGCTGGCGCGGACGTCGCCGGCCCGGGTGGGGTCGGCGCTGATGCTGGGGATGCGCACCAGCCGCTCGAGGTCGGCGCGCACGGACGGGAGAACGGCCTCGACGGCGGCCCGGAGATCGGTCATGGACACTCCCTATCACGTACCGGCGTTGATCTTGGAGTTGTTCGTGCATCTATCGGGCATTTCACCCCACAATTGCCGAACAACTCCAAGATCAACCGGCGGGTCGGACGGTTGCCTCGGCGTGGTGTCGCGTCAGAGCTGCTCGCGCAGCCTCTCGGCGGCGTCGATCAGCGTCTCGCGGGCGTCCTCGTCGGCGATCCGCTCGGCCACGGCGGCGAACCGGTCCAGCGACTCGCCCGCGGGCCCGGTGAGGCCGCGCCCGGCCAGCCGCTCGGCGGTCGACAGGTGCGCGAGCAGCTGGGCCGCCTGCGACCGATTGACGGCGCCCGCCGCGGCGTAGCGCTCCACCAGCGCCCGCACGCCCTCGAACGTGACCGGCGTCTGCACGCCGACCAGGATCGGGTCGTGGTCGCTGGCACGGTAGACGGTGCCCGGCTGGAACAGCTCGCTGGCGAAGTAGTTGTACCGCGAGTACTCGAACAGCACCGACTCCACCGAGTTGATGTTCCAGACGTCCGCGCCGGTGACGAGGCCGGCCTCGACGACGGACGGGCTGGCCAGCACGTGGTCCAGCGAGCCGACCTTGCCGTCGAACACGTAGGTGTGCTCGCCGGCGTACTCGTTGTTGAGGTCGGTGTAGCCGGCGTCGTACAGCGCCCGCATCGGGTTCTCGCCGCTGTAGGCGTTGAAGTCGCCGAGCAGGAAGGTGTCCTCGGTGCCGGTGGCCGCGGCGCGCGCGTCGGCGAAAGCCACCAGTGCCTGCGCCTGCGCGGTGCGGTCGGCGTCGAAGCAGCCCTCCGGCAGGTCGCCGCACTCGCCCCCCTTGGACTTGAAGTGGTTGACGATCGCGGTGAACTCGTAGCCGGTGGTGAGCGTCCGGAACTCCTGCGCCAGCGGTTCGCGCGCGTTGTGGAAGGCCGGGTCGTCGATGAGGATGACCGACTCGCCCACCGGCTCGACCACCGCCGTCCGGTAGATGAACGCGGTGCGGATGACGTCCTCGTCGGACGGCAGCCGCGCCGGCGACGGCACGTACGCCCAGGTGCCCGCGCCGGCCTGCTCGTTGAGCGCATCGACCAGCGTGGCCAGCGCGACGTCGCGGTCCTGGCCGAACGCGGCGGAGTTCTCGATCTCCTGCAACGAGACGACGTCGGCGCCGAGGCCGTTGATCGCCGCGACGATCTTCGCCTCCTGGCGCTCGAAGTTCGTCTCGTCCCACGCGCCGCGGGCGTCGCAGCCGCCGGCGACGGTGATCGGGTTGCCCTCGCGGTCGGTGTACGGCTCGCAGCCGGGCACGTCGACGCCGAGGGTCGTGAAGTAGTTCAGCACGTTGAACGCGGAGAGCTGGAGGTCGCCGCCGACCTCTTCCGGCGCCGCGTTCGCCTCGCGGGTGTTGCCGGTCCCGAACGTGACGACGTCCGGCGCCGGGCCGGCGACCGGCGAGGTCGGCTGGAAGTTCCACTGGAACCGGTAATCGAAGATCACGTCGTCCTGGAACGTGACGCCGGCGCCGGTGCGGGCGGGGTCGTCGTTGGTGAGGTACGGCACCAGGCTGCCGGTCGCCGTCCGGTTCGACTGGCCGTCGTCGAGCGTGACGGCGCGGGCCGCGTTGGCCGCCACGGCGGCGGCGTACTCGGGCGTGCCCGGCGCCGCGACCTCGGTCTCCTGCACCAGCGGGCCGCCGAAGCCCAGACCGATGGAGCCGAACGCGCTGCTGCCCCAGCCGCCGAGCGCGTAGGTGTCGGAGACGACGTAGCCCTCGGCCGGGCGGACCAGCATGCCCTCGTAGACCTCGCGGCCGGCCTCCGTCGCCGGCAGCGTGAACGGCACCGGCTTCACGGCCTCGGCCGGCTCGGTGAGCACGTCCAGGCCGTCGGACGCCAGCTCGATCTCGGTCAGCCCGAAGTACTCGGTGACCTCGCCGGTGACGCGCACGTGGTCGCCGATCTCGACCTCGTCCGCCGTCGACGGCGAGTAGACGAACACCGCGTCGGACGCCGTCCGCGCGCCCTCGCCGCCGCTGCCCGGCGTCTGGACGTAGTAGCCGGCGAACCCGCCGGTCGGGTACGCGGCCGTGACGACGCCGCTGGTGACGACCGTCGTGCCGGCCAGCGGGGACGCGGCGCCGGTGCCCTGGATCTCCGCGATGGTGGCCGGTTCGGGCTCCGGGTCCGGATCGGGGTCGCCGCCGTTGACCGCGCCGAACGTGCTCGCCAGCGGGCCCGTCCACGCGCCCTGGACCTTCTGCAGCGACTGACCGGCCGGCGTCGAGCTGGCCTGGGAGACGCCGATGTCCACGCTGGTCATGCCGTTCGCCGGGCCGCCGGTCGCCGTCATGCCGCCCTCGTAGGACAGGAACTCCGCGACGGTGCCGTCGGGGCGGACCAGCGCGATGCCGTCGGGCGAGCCGTTCTGGATGCCGTCGGTCGGGTAGGTCGCCACGACCACCCCCGCCGCGGGGACGGCGCCGCTGAGCGTGCGGGTGTTGTACGGCGCGCCGCCGTTGCCGTTGTAGAGGACGATCTGCCAGCCGGTGAGGTCGGTGCCGGGCTCGGCCTGGATCTCGATCGCCTCGCCGGTGTCGGTGCCGGCGTTGTCGTAGTGGAGTTCGCTGATGAACGGGTCGCCGTCGGCCGCGCCGGCCGACAGGACGGGCACGGCCGCCATGCTCGCGCCGGCCAGGCCGGCCGCGGCGACCGCCGCGAGCCAGCGGAGAGGACGTCTGGTCGAGTGCATCGGTCGTACCTTTCGGGTCGAGGGATCGGGCCTCGGTGAGGGTGTGGCGCCCCGCCGGGTGGGCGGGGCGCCACGGTCGCGCTGCATTCGGCCGAGGTGGCCGGCTCGTGGTCGGACGGTGCGATCAGGCCGCGTGGCCGCCGCTACCGCCGGCGTCGCCCTTGCGCCGCGAGACGGCGAACAGCGCGCCGCCGATCGCGAGCACGGCGACACCGCCGATGACCCACCAGAGCACGCCGGACGAACCGGTGTCGGGCAGCTCCTCGCCGTCCTCGGTGCCGTCCTCGGCCCCGTCCACGGTGCCGGTGTCGTCGCCGTCCTCGGCGCCGGTGTCGGCGCCGGGGTCGTCACCGAGGTCGAGCGTCACCGGCAGGGTGACCGTCGTGCCGGTCTCCGGCAGCTCGACCACCAGGTCCGACTGCGTCAGCTCCTCGGCGGCGTCGGGCACGATCGCGGGGACCGTGACCCGGACCTGCGCCCGGCCGACCTCGTCGGTGGTGTCCACCGGCGTCGGGTCGACGTCGACCTTGCCCACCTCGACGCCGCCGAGCGTGACCGTCGCCGTCGCATCGACCGGCTCGCCGGCGCTGAACAGCAGCGACGACAGGTCGACGGCGATCTCGTCGCCCGTGGTGTACACGGCCGCGGGGTCGGAGACCCAGTTGACGCCGACGGCGCGCTGCCCGTAGTCGGGCGACGCGGGCGAGTTCTCGGCGAGGTAGGACACCATGGCCTGCAGGTCGACCTGGCCGGTGTCGGTCGGGTCGGCGCCCTCGGCCAGGGTGGCGAAGTTGTCGCCGCCGGAGGCCAGGAACGAGTTCACCACGACGCGGTACTCGGCCGCCGGCTCGACCGGGTTGCCCATCAGCGACATCGACGTGATGCGCTCGCCGGCCGGCGCGTCGGGGTCGTAGGTGTAGGTGAGCTCCCGCGAGACGCCCAGCTTGAGGAACGGCCGCGAGGCGCCCTCGGGCTGCCACTGCTCCTCGAGGACCTGCCGGATCTGCTCGCCGGTCAGCGTCGTGGTGACGAGCGTGTTCGCGAACGGCTGGATCTGTGCCGCCTCGCGGTAGGTGACGTTGCCGTCCGGGTCCTCGGCCGCGCCGCTGCTGGCGAACGGCAGGTCGGCCCGCAGGCCACCGGGGTTCATGAACGCGATCTGCGCGTCCGGGTCGGTCACCTGCGCCGCCCTCAGCTGCACGTCGGCGACGAAGTTGCCCAGCGTCGACTCGCCGCCGCGGTTCTCGGTCTCGCCGTCGGACTGCCGCGCGCGGTTGAAGTCGGCGGTGATCTCGCCCAGCGACTCCGCGCCCAGCTCCTCGGCGACGTCGACCGCGTCGGCGACGATCTGCTCGACCTCCGGGTCCGCCGGGTACAGCTGCTGCCAGTCCTCGCCGGCCTCCTCCGTCAGCGGGAACGCGTCGGCGGCGATGTCGATGATGCCGCCCTCGGCGTCCAGCTGGACCGTCAGCTTCGACATCGCCTGGCCGTACTGACCGCCCTGCACGACCGGCAGCGGGCGCTCACGGCCGTCCAGCTCCAGCTCGTGCGCGTAGAGCTGGTGCGTGTGCGCCGAGACGATCGCGTCGACGTTGGCGTTGACGCCGTTGACGACCTCACCGAAGTCACCGCTGGCCGCGGCCTCGACGGACTCGTCGGTGGCGCCCTCGTGGACCAGCAGGACGACGACGTCCGCCTCGCCGTTGGCGTCGTCGCCGTCGGAGAGCTGGTCGGCGACGGTGTTGACCGACTCGGCGATGTCGCGGAACTCCAGGCCCTCGATGCCCGAGGGGCTGACCAGCGACGGCATCTGCTCGGTGACGGCTCCGACGAAGCCGACCTGGACGCCGTCGACGTCGACGACCTCGTAGGCCTGCAGCGCGGGCTCGTCGGCGCCCTCCTCGAACACGTTGGCGCCGAGCCACGGGAAGTCCGACGCCGGGATGACGCGGTCGGTGAGGTCGGCGAAGCCCTGGTCGAACTCGTGGTTGCCGACCGCGGACACGTCCAGCTCCGCCGCGTTGAGGAAGTCGAGGGTGGGCTGGTCCTGCTGGATGAACGACTCGAAGGTCGAGGCGCCGATGTTGTCACCGGCGGAGACGAAGAGTGAGTTCGGGTTCTCGGCGCGGAACTGCTCGATCGCCCCGGCCACGTGCGCCGCGCCGGCCTCCGGCGCGAACGGCGGCCCGGCCACGATGCGGCCGTGGAAGTCGTTGATCGCGTAGATGTCGATGGTGGTGGCGGGCGGCTCGGTGTCGGCAGCGGCCGGAACGGAGGCGACTCCCCCGCCGGCGAGTCCCAGGACGGTAGCGGCGCCCAGGGCACGTTGGAAACGCCTGTTCAGGCGCATATTCTCTACCCCCTACATGGCAGATTGACGGCGGCGACGCTATCTCCGCCGGGTGAACGGAGGGCATACGCCACGGCACAGGCTGGTCGCGACCACGGCCCCTCGTCAACACGTCCCGGAGTCGAGATGCATTCGTGACACGCCGTCGGTTCGCTCCGTTATGGTCGGCTTCGTGACCAGGACCAGCCTTCCCCGGACGATGTCCCCGATCCTCACGCGGACGCTGGCCGCGGCCGCCGCCGTCGCGGTGCTCGCCGCGTGCACGTCGGCGGGCGAGGAGCCGGCCGGTCTCGACGACACCCCGTCGGCGGCACCCACGACCGAGGCACCACCTGACGAGCCGGCCGCCGGCGGCGATGCCGAGGCCGCCGTCCTCGACGTCTACGAGCGCTACTGGGACGCCCGCATCCGGTCGGTCAACGGCCCCGACACCAGCCCCGACGCGTTCGCCGGAGTGGCGACGGAGTCCACCATCGCGCTGCACACGCAGACCGCCCGGACGTACGAGGAGCAGGGCATCGTCTTCACCGGCGAGCCCCGTGTGTACGACACCGCGGTTTCGATCGACGGCGAGCGGGGCACCGTCACCTCGTGCGTCGACGACAGCGAGTGGGTGGGGACGCAGAACGGCGAGCCGCTCCCCGTCAACCCGGACAAGCCGGCCGTGTATCCGGTGGAGTTCCAGGTGCTCTTCCTGAACGGCTCCTGGCTGATCGGCGACCCCGTCGACGTGGAGGGCGACGTCTCGTGCTGACCCGCCGGCTCACGCACGTCCTGATGGCCGCCGCCACCCTGGTGGCCGGCACCGTCATCACGCTCGTCCAGGTGACGCCGGCGTCCGCGGACGACTGCATCCAGCAGGTCGAGATCAGCCCGGGCGTCTGGGTCTACACCAACATCTGCGACGACGACGAGGGCGGCGGTGGCGACGAGGGCGGTGGCGGCGACGAGGGCGGTGGCGGCGACGGCGGTAACGCCGAGCCCGAGTGCTATCTCGGCCGCGAGGACCAGTTCGACTACGACTGGTCCTACTGCGAGGGCGACCTGAGCTGCTACGTCTACAGCCCGCCGCCGTCGGCGCCCGACCCCGAGGACTGGCCCGAGAAGCCCGCCGGCACCCCCGACGACGCGGTCTACGCCGTACTCACCTGCTTCACCCAGCCGCCCGAGGAAGACGTCGTCATCTACGAGAACATGTGGCTGCCGCCGCCCGAGGACTACGTCAACTGGGAGCAGGAGGCCCTCCAGGCCTTCGGCCGGCTGGCGGCGCCCGAGTTCGACCTCGCGTTCAACCCGCCGCAGCGCGCCTACGTCACCCTCGACACCTGGTACTGGGCCGAGGGAGCCACCGACGACGAGCTCACCGGCACGTCCGCCGCCGGCCTGGTCGCCATCGCGACCCCGGAGCGGCTCGAGGTGCGGCCGGGCGACGGCTCGCCGACGCTGACCTGCCCGTTCACGGTCGCCCAGAGCGACGCCTGCTCGTACGTGTACGCGCGGGCCTCGATCGACGGCACCGCGACGGCCGACGGCCAGCCGGCGTACGAAGGCCAGGCGCGCCTGGTCTACACCGTCCGGTTCGAGCTGGACGGCGAGGTCATGGAGATCGACGGCGCCCCGGTGGTGTTCGAGACCCCCTGGCAGACGACGCCCGTCCCCGTCGCCGAGATCCAGGCCATCGTCGAGGACACCTGACCCTTCGACCCACGGAGGTTCGCCGGTTCCCGGCCCACCCACCGAGTTGATCATGCAGAAATCGGGGTTCCCGGCGCGTCGGAATCCCGACTTCCGCATGATCAACAGCCACGGGACCGGCTTCACACGCGCCGAAGGGCACTTCACCCGCGCAAGGACCGTCTGACCACCGACGACGACCGCCATCCGGCGCTGCGGCGGGTGAGGTGCATTCGAGGCGCGCGAGCCCGCACACCGGAACAGGCCAACAGAAGGCTTCGAGCTAGCGCACGGACGAGTCGCGCACGATCAGTTCCGGCTCGAACACGACCTGCCGGTGTTCGTGCTCGTCCTCCGTCGTCTCCGCAAGCAGCAGCTCCGCCGCCGTCCGGCCGAGCTGCTGACGGGGCTGGCGCACGGACGACAACGGCACCGCCGCGGCCGCCGCGAAGTCGATGTCGTCGTAGCCGACGATGGCGACGTCGGCCGGCACCCGCAGCCCCGCGTGCGTCAGCGCCTGCAGGACGCCGAGCGCCAGCAGGTCGTTGGCGCAGAACACCGCCGACGGCAGCGCGTCGCGGCCGCCGGCGGCCAGCCGGTCGCCCGCCGCGCGCCCGGCCGCCACGTTGAGCGCCGTCGTCGTCAGGACGGTCAGCTCGACGTCGTCGTGCGCGGACACGACCGCGGCCGCGCCCTCGTACCGCTCCTGCACCTGCCGCAGCGTCAGCGGCCCGCCGACGAACAGGATCGAGCGGTGGCCGGCCTCGATCAGGTGCGTCGCCGCCAGCCGGCCGCCCAGGACGTCGTCGACCGCGACGGAGCACTCGACCGCGGGGTCGCCGAGCCGGTCGAACAGCACGACCGGGATGCCGCGTCCGCGCAGCGCGGTGATGCGGCCGTCGATGTCGATCGGGTTGATCAGCACGCCCTGCACCCGCATCTCCGCGAGCAGGTCGAGGTGCGAGGCCTCCTTGCGCGGGTCCTCGTCGGTGTTGCACAGGATGACCGCGAGGCCGTGCTGGTTCGCGGTGTCCTCGACGCCGCGGGCGACATCGGTGAAGAACGGGTTCGCGACGTCCAGCACGACCAGACCGAGCGTGCGGCTGCGGCCGACCCGCAGCTGCCGGGCGGAGTCGTTGCGGACGAAGCCCAGCTCGGCGATGGCGGCGTAGACGCGCTCGCGGGTCGGCTCGGCGACCAGCTCGGGCCGGTTGAGGACGTTCGACACCGTGCCCACCGACACACCGGCCCGCAGCGCCACCTCACGGATGTTCGGGGCTCCTGCCATCGCCGCAGCTTACCGGCTGCCCGGCGTGGCCGATGGCGGCCGGGCCGGTTGACGCGCCCGGCGGGGACCGCGTAGCTTGAGCGCAGAGCTGAATCGGTTCAAAGACGGCCGTTGGAGGACATGGATGAGAACCCGCGACGAGGTGAAGGCGGCCGTCCGCGCGCTCGGAGTCGAGACGGCGTCCTGGGCGTTCGCCAACTCCGGCACCCGGTTCAAGGTGTTCGGCCAGCCGGGCGTGCCGCGCGACCCGTTCGAGAAGATCGCCGACGCCGCGCAGGTGCACCAGTACACGGGCTCGGCGCCGCGGGTCTCGCTGCACATCCCGTGGGACCTGGTCGACGACTTCACGGCGCTGGCGAACCACGCCCGCGACCTCGGCGTCGAGATCGGCGCCATCAACAGCAACGTGTTCCAGGACGACGACTACAAGCTCGGCTCGCTGGCCAATCCCGACCCCTCGGTCCGCGCGAAGGCCGTCGCCCATCACCTGCAGTGCATCGACGTCCTGCGCGCCACCGGCTCGAAGGACCTGAAGATCTGGCTGGCCGACGGCCTCAACTACCCCGGCCAGGACTCCCTGCGCGACCGCCAGGAGCGGCTGGCCGACTCGCTCCGGCAGATCTACGCCGCGCTCGACGACGACCACCGCATCCTGCTCGAGTACAAGTTCTTCGAGCCGGCGTTCTACGCCACCGACATCCCCGATTGGGGCACGTCGCTGACGCACTGCCTCGCGCTCGGCGAGCGGGCACACGTCGTGCTCGACACCGGCCACCACGCGCCGGGCACGAACATCGAGTTCATCGTCATGATGCTGCTGCGCGCCGGCCGGCTCGGGGCGTTCGACTTCAACTCGCGGTTCTACGCCGACGACGACCTCATGGTCGGCGCCGCCGACCCGTTCCAGCTGTTCCGCATCCTGCACGAGATCGTCAGCCAGGACGCGCACCAGCCGGAGTCGCGGGTCAACTTCATGCTCGACCAGTGCCACAACATCGAGCCGAAGATCCCGGCGGTCATCCGCTCGGTGCTCAACGTCCAGGAGGCGCTGGCCAAGGCGCTCCTGGTCGACGCCGACGCGCTGGCCAAGGCGCAGGCGAGCGGCGACGTGCTCGGCGCGAACGCGGTGCTCATGGACGCCTACAACACCGACGTCCGTCCGTTGCTCGCCGAGCTGCGCGAGGAGCAGGGCCTCGACCCCGACCCCATCGCGGCGTACCAGCGCTCGGGCTACTTCGAGAAGATCAGCGCCGAGCGGGCCGACGGCGCGCAGGCCGGCTGGGGAGCCTGACGGTGCCGCGGTACTGCTTCGTCTCGCAGGTCCGCACCGACCGGCTGGAGGAGTACCGTCGCCGGCACGCGGCGGTCTGGCCGGAGATGCTGCGGGCGCTGCGCGACACCGGCTGGCGCAACTACTCGATCTTCCTCGGCGACGACGGCCTGCTGGTCGGCTACGTCGAGGCCGACGACCTCGCCGCGTCGCAGGCGGCCATGCAGGCCACCGACGTCAACCGCCGCTGGCAGGAGGAGATGGCGCTGCTGTTCGCCGACGGCGGCAAGCCCGACGAGAACTGGCGGCTCATCGACGAGGTGTTCAACCTCGACGACCAACTGGCCGCCGCGCCCCGAGAAGAGGACCGATGACCAACCCCACCGTCACCGAGCTGATCGAGCGGAGCAACCGGCTCGGGTCGGACCCGCGCAACACCAACTACGCCGGCGGCAACACGTCGGCCAAGGGCACCGCCGTCGACCCGGTCACAGGCGGCGAGGTCGAGCTGCTGTGGGTCAAGGGGTCCGGTGGTGACCTCGGCACGCTGACGGAGTCCGGCCTGGCCGTGCTGCGGCTGGACCGCATGCGCGCGCTCGTCGACGTCTATCCGGGCGTGGAGCGCGAGGACGAGATGGTCGCCGCGTTCGACTACTGCCTGCACGGCAGGGGCGGCGCGGCGCCGTCCATCGACACGGCCATGCACGGGCTGGTCGACGCCGCGCACGTCGACCACCTGCACCCCGACTCCGGCATCGCGCTGGCGACGGCGGCCGACGGCGAGGCGCTGACGAAGGAGTGCTTCGGCGAGAAGGTCGTGTGGGTGCCGTGGCGGCGGCCGGGCTTCCAGCTGGGGCTGGATATCGCCGCCATCAAGGCCGCGCACCCCGAGGCGGTCGGCTGCGTCCTCGGCGGGCACGGCATCACCGCGTGGGGCGCCACCAGCGAGGAGTGCGAGGCGAACTCGCTGTGGATGATCCGGACGGCGGAGGAGTTCCTCGCCGCCCGCGGCAAGGCCGAGCCGTTCGGCGCCGTCGTCGACGGGTTCGGCCCGCTGCCCGAACCGCAGCGCCGGGAACGCGCCGCCGCGCTGGCCCCGGTGATCCGCGGCCTTGCCTCGACGGACAAGCCGCAGGTCGGCCACTTCACCGACAGCGACGTCGTGCTCGACTTCCTGTCCCGCGAGAAGCTCGCCGCGCTGGCCGAGCTGGGCACGTCCTGCCCCGACCACTTCCTGCGCACCAAGGTTCGGCCGCTCGTGCTGGACCTGCCCGCCACGGCGCCGCTGGCCGACGCCGTCGCCCGGCTGCGTGAGCTGCACGCCGCCTACCGTCAGGAGTACGCCGCCTACTACCAGCGGCACGCCACGCCCGACAGCCCAGCCATGCGGGGCGCGGACCCGGCGATCGTCCTGGTGCCGGGCGTGGGGATGTTCTCCTTCGGCAAGGACAAGCAGACCGCCCGCGTGGCCGGCGAGTTCTACGTCAACGCCATCAACGTCATGCGGGGCGCCGAGGCCGTCTCCACCTACGCGCCGATCCCCGAGAGCGAGAAGTTCCGCATCGAGTACTGGTCGCTGGAAGAGGCCAAACTGCAGCGGATGCCCAAGCCCAAGCCGCTGGCCACCCGCGTCGCGCTGGTCACCGGCGCGGGGTCGGGCATCGGCAAGGCGATCGCCGAACGGCTGGCCGCCGAAGGCGCCTGCGTCGTCGTGGCCGACCTCAACGGCGACAACGCCGCCGCGGTCGCCGCGGGCATCGGGTCCACCGACGTGGCCGTGCCGGTCACCGTCGACGTCACGTCCGAGGAGCAGATCGCGGCGGCGTTCCAGCAGGCCGTGCTCGCCTTCGGCGGCGTCGACCTGGTCGTCAACAACGCCGGGCTGTCCATCTCCAAGCCGCTGCTCGAGACCACCGCCGCCGACTGGGACCTGCAGCACGACGTCATGGCGCGCGGATCGTTCCTGGTCTCGCGCGAGGCGGCCCGGGCGATGATCGACCAGGGGCTGGGCGGCGACATCGTCTACATCGCCAGCAAGAACGGCGTCTTCGCCGGCCCGAACAACGTCGCCTACGGCGCCACCAAGGCCGACCAGGCGCACCAGGTGCGGCTGCTCGCGGCCGAGCTCGGCGAGCACGGCATCCGCGTCAACGGCGTCAACCCCGACGGCGTCGTCCGCGGCTCCGGCATCTTCGCCGGCGGCTGGGGCGCGCAGCGCGCCGCCGTCTACGGCGTGCCCGAGGACGAGCTCGGCGCGTTCTACGCCAAGCGGACCCTGCTCAAGCGCGAGGTGCTGCCCGAGCACGTCGCCAACGCGGTCTTCGCCCTCACCGGCGGCGACCTGTCCCACACGACCGGCCTCCACATCCCGGTCGACGCCGGGGTCGCGGCGGCGTTCCTGCGATGAGCCCGGTGCTCACCGCGGCCGCCGTGGATCTGGGTGCCTCGAGCGGCCGGGTCATGCTGGCCCGGATCGGGCGGGAGCGCTTGGACCTCACCGAGGTGCACCGCTTCCCCAACGTGCCGGTGCGGCTCCCCGGCGGGCTGCACTGGGACGTGCTGCGGCTGTACCGCGACGTGCTCGACGGCCTCGGACAGGCAGCCCGGGCGGCCACCGGCGGCGAGCCGCTGCGCAGCATCGGCATCGACTCGTGGGCGGTCGACTACGGCCTGCTCGACGCCACCGGCGCGCTGCTCGGCAACCCGTACCACTACCGCGACGGGCGGACGGCCGACGCGGCGGCGACGGTGCATGCGAAGGTCGGCGAGCGCGAGCTGTACGACGTCACCGGGCTGCAGTTCCTGCCGTTCAACACGATCTACCAGCTGGCCGCCGAGTCCGGCCCCGCGCTGGAGCGGGCCGCGCACGCCGTGCTCGTGCCCGACCTGCTGACGTACTGGCTGACCGGCACGCTCGGCACCGAGTTCTCCAACGCCTCGACGACCGGCCTGCTCGACGTCCGCTCCCGCGAGTGGGCGGCACCGCTGTTCGCCGCGCTCGGGCTCCCGGCCGCGCTGTTCCCGCCGCTGCGCCTCCCCGGCGACGTCGTCGGGCCGCTGCTGCCGGAGGTGCTCGACGACACCGGGCTCGACCCGTCCGCCGTCGTCACCGCCGTCGGGTCGCACGACACCGCGTCGGCCGTGGTCGGGGTCCCGGCCGCGGACGAGCGGTTCGCCTACATCTCGTGCGGGACGTGGTCGCTGGTCGGCGTCGAGCTGGACCGGCCGGTGCTGACCGAGGCGGGCCGGGCCGCCAACTTCACCAACGAGGGCGGCGTCGACGGTACGGTGCGCTACCTGCGCAACGTCATGGGGCTGTGGCTGCTCAGTGAGTCGATCGCGACGTGGAACCGCGTCGGGCCGGCGGCCGACCTCCCGGCGCTGCTCGCGGCCGCCGCCGACGTCCCCGCCGGCGGCCCGGTCTTCGACCCCGACGACCCGGTCTTCCTGCCGCCCGGCGACATGCCGGCCCGCATCGCCGAGGTGCTGCACCGGTCCGGTGCGCAGGTGCCCGAGACCCGGCCCGAGCTGGTCCGTTGCATCCTCGACAGCCTGGCCGCCGCCTACGCGCGCACCGTCCGCGAGGCCGCGGAGCTGTCCGGCCGCGCCGTCGACGTCGTCCACCTCGTCGGCGGTGGCGCGCAGAACGAGCTGCTGTGCCGGCTGACGGCCGACGCCTGCGGCCTGCCGGTGCTGGCCGGCCCGGTCGAGGCGACCGCGCTGGGCAACGTGCTGGTCCAGGCCCGCGCCCACGGCGCCGTCGACGGTGACCGGTGGGCGCTGCGGGCGCTGCTGCGCGCCACCCAGCCGGTGCGGCGGTACGATCCGGCCGCCCGTTAGGCTCGGCCCGTGGAGGGCCAGGAACACCGGCGGCGACTGGGGGCCGGAGGCTCCCACGAGTCGTCGGTCCGGGGGCGCGAGTGGATGGGAGTCAGTGACGTGAGGTGCATGGCCCGACACATGAGCGTGGGGCGATGATTCGGCCCACCACCGCCACCGACCTCACCCGTCTCGTCGCCGAGGAGCAGGCCGGCAGCCGGCTGCCCTCCGTCGCCGCCGGCATCGTCCGCGACGGCGAGCTCGTCTGGTCCGCCGCGCGCGGCACCATCGACGGCCGCGAGGGCGGCCGCGAGGCCGACGAGCACACGCAGTACCGCATGGGCTCGATCACCAAGACGTTCGTCGCGGTGGCGGTCATGCGGCTGCGCGACGAGGGCCGCCTCGACCTCACCGACCCGCTGGACAAGCACCTCCCCGACACCGCCATCGGGGACGTCACCATTGCGCAGCTGCTGTCGCACGGCGCCGGGCTGCAGGCCGAGACCGACGGGCCGTGGTGGGAGCGCACCGAGGGCGGCCCGTGGCGGTCGCTGTCGACCCAGCTCGGCCGGCGGCACCCGGCCGGGCAGCGGTTCCACTACTCCAACGTCGGCTTCGGCGTCCTCGGCGAGCTGGTCGGCCGGATGCACGGCCGGTCGTGGGCGAAGGTCGTCTCCGAGGAGCTGCTCGAGCCGCTCGGCATGGGCCGCACGACGTCGCGGCCGGTCGCGCCGCACGCGCACGGCCTCGCCGTCCACCCGTTCGCCGACGTCGTCCTGCCCGAGCCCGAGCACGACGGCGGCGCGATGGCGCCGGCCGGTCAGCTCTGGTCGACGGTGCGTGACCTCGCGCGGTGGGCGGCGTTCCTCGGCGGCCGGACCGACGGGCTGCTGTCCGCCGACACGCTGGCGGAGATGTGCCGCCCGCTGGTCGTCGTCGACGTGCCCGGAGCGCCGTGGACGGGCGCGCACGGTCTCGGCCTCCAGCTGTGGAACGACGGCGGCCGCCGCTTCACCGGCCACGGCGGTTCGATGCCCGGCTTCCTCGCCGAGGTGCGGGTCGACGTCGAGACCGGCGACGGCGTCGTCGTGCTCACCAACACCACGGCGGGGCTCTCGCGCGGCTTCGCCGCCGGGCTGCTCGACGCGTTCACCGCCGCCGAGCCGCACACTCCGCCCGTCTGGCGGGTCGGCTCGGTGCCGCCTGAGCTGTTCGAGCTGGTCGGACACTGGTACTGGGGATCGACGACGTTCGAGCTGCGGGCCATGGACGACGGCTGGCTGCGGCTCGGCCCTGCACACGGCGCCGGCCGGGCGTCGCGCTTCCGCCCCGACGGCGACGGCGGCTGGGTCGGCCTGGACGGCTACTACGCCGGCGAGCCGCTGCGGGTGGTCCGGCACGCCGACGGGACCGTCCGGCACCTCGACCTCGCGTCGTTCATCTTCACCCGCACCCCGTACGACCCCCGCGCCGACGTCCCCGGCGGCGTCGACCCCGCCGGCTGGCGCTGACGCGGACGCCGCGGCGGCCATCCACCCGCTCCCGGACCGTTCACGCCACTCGAGCTCTGCCGTCCGGGGCCGACGCCGCGGCGGCCATCCGCTCTCCCCCGGACCGCTCACCCCGCTGGAGCTCTGCCGTCCGATCAGACCGCAGACCTCCAGCACGCCGCCGACGCCCGGGGCGGCCGCGGCCCCCGCCGGCCGGCACCGACGCGGACCGACGCGGACGCCGCGGCCGTCCTCCGCTCTCCCCCGGACCGCTCACGCCACTGGAGCTCTGCCGTCCGATCAGACCGCAGACCTCCAGCACGCCGCAGGCCCCGGCCCCGTCCGGAAACGCCGCATTCGTCACACCGAGTGTGACTGGTACTCGCGGGTAAGGTCACCGGGGATTTCCGGCTACNAGGCCCCGGCCCCGTCCGGAAACGCCGCATTCGTCACACCGAGTGTGACTGGTACTCGCGGGTAAGGTCACCGGGGATTTCCGGCTACGGGAGGTACCGATGACCCTGGTCGCGGACGCGAGCCTGCGGTTGGACGCGGGATTCTGGGACTACACACTCATCGCCGTCTATTTCGTGTTCGTGCTGGGTATCGGGTTGATGGCGCGATATGCCGTCTCGGACAGCCTCGACTTCTTCCTGTCCGGCCGGTCGCTGCCGGCGTGGGTGACGGGGCTGGCGTTCATCTCCGCGAACCTGGGCGCGATCGAGATCGTCGGTATGTCCGCGAACGGCGCCGAGTACGGCATGCCGACCATGCACTACTTCTGGGTCGGTGCGGTGCCGGCGATGCTGTTCCTCGGCGTCGTGATGATGCCGTTCTACTACGGGTCCAAGGTGCGCAGCGTGCCGGAGTTCATGCTGCGCCGGTTCGGGCCGACGGCCCACCTGGTCAACGCGATCAGCTTCGCGCTCGCGCAGGTGCTGATCGCCGGCGTGAACCTGTTCCTGCTGGCCACGCTGGTCAACGCCCTGCTGGGCTGGCCGCGGGAGGTGGCCGTCGTCGCCGCCGCGATCATCGTGCTGAGCTACATCACGCTGGGCGGGCTGTCGGCGGCCATCTACAACGAGGTGCTGCAGTTCTTCGTCATCGTCGCCGCGCTGTTCCCGCTGACGGTGGTGGCGCTGGACCGCGTCGGCGGCTGGAGCGGGCTGACCGACGGCATCCGCGACGCCACCGGGTCGACGGAGCAGCTGAGCGCCTGGCCGGGCAACGAGCTGGCCGGGTTCGACTCCAGCGTCCTGTCCGTCATCGGGATCGTGTTCGGGCTCGGCTTCGTGCTGTCGTTCGGCTACTGGACGACGAACTTCGTCGAGGTGCAGCGGGCGATGGCGTCGAAGAGCATGTCGGCGGCCCGGCGCACGCCGATCATCGGCGCGTTCCCGAAGATGTTCATCCCGTTCCTCGTGGTGATCCCCGGCATGATCGCCGCGGTCATCGTCCCGGAGCTGGCCCAGTACAAGGAGGACCAGTCCGCGGACGCCGGCGTCGACTACAACGACGCGATCCTGCTGCTGATGCGCGACCTGCTGCCCAACGGGATGCTCGGCCTCGCGATCGCCGGCCTGCTGGCGTCGTTCATGGCCGGCATGGCGGCGAACATCAGCTCGTTCAACACCGTCTTCAGCTACGACATCTGGCAGCGCTACGTCGTGAAGGACCGCGAGGACGGCTACTACCTGCGGGTGGGCCGCACCATCACCGTCGTCGCGACGGTGGCGGCGATCGGGACGGCGTTCATCGCGGCGGGCTACTCCAACCTGATGGACTACCTGCAGCAGCTGTTCTCGTTCTTCAACGCGCCGCTGTTCGCCACATTCATCCTGGGCATGTTCTGGAAGCGCATGACCGCGGCGGCCGGTTGGACCGGTCTCGTAGCGGGAACGCTGTCGGCCGTGACGGTGTTCGTGCTCTCCGAGACCGGGGCCCTCGACCTCCCCGGCCAGGGCTCGGCGTTTCTCGCCGCCGGTGTCGCGTTCGTCGTCGACATCGTCGTCAGCGTCGCCGTGAGCCTCCGGACGGCGCCCAAGCCGGCCACCGAGCTGGTGGGCCTGGTGTACGGGCTGACCCCGAAGGAGAACCTGCGCGACCCACGCGACCGCGACGAGGCCTGGTACCAGCGGCCGGGCCTGATGGCCGGCATTGCGCTCGTCCTCATCATCGTCCTCAACATCGTCTTCTTCTGAGGGGAGCCGAACCATGAGCGTCAGTGGACACCGGACGCGCCGCGCCGGCGCCTTCGACATCCGCATCGTCATCGCCGCCCTGTTCGGCGTCTTCGGCCTCGTCCTCACCGGCATGGGCCTGTTCGGCACCAGCGACGCCGACCTCGAGAAGGCCGACGGCATCAACATCAACCTGTGGACCGGCGTGGGGCTGCTCGTGGCCGCCGCGCTCTTCGCGCTGTGGACCTGGCTGCGCCCGATCATCGTCGACGCCGAGGCCGCCGCGGGCGCCGGCCGTGACTGACGCCACATCGGGATCCAATCGATTCCCCGGCCGGCCCCGTATATGAGGATGTGAGGGTGTCGGACGAGGCGCTGCTCGCCGGGATGGCCGCCGGCGACGCGGACGCGATGGCCGCGTTCGTCCGCCGCCACCAGGGGCGCGTCTACGGGCTGGCGTTGTCGGTCGTCGGGGTGCCCGCGATCGCGGAGGAGGTGGCACAGGAGGCGTTCGTCCGGGCGTGGCGGCACGCCGGCAACTACGACGCCCGCCGGGCGCAGGCGTCGACGTGGCTGCTGACCATCACCCGCAACGTCGCCATCGACGTCCTGCGGGTACGCCGTGAGCTGACCGTCGAGCCGGCCGTCGTCGCGGAGATGCTGATCTCCACGACCAACGACAGCGACCGGGTCGCCGACAGCGAGCGCATCACCACCGCGCTGCGGGCGCTGCCCCGCGAGCAGGCGACGGCCGTCCTGCTCTCCGTACATTTCGGCCTGACCGCGCGCGAGATCAGCGAGCAGCAGCAGATCCCGCTGGGTACGGCCAAGACACGCATCCGGACCGGTCTCTCGCGGCTGCGTGCGATGCTCGAGGTGAGTCATGGTTGATCCGAACAGGTGCGGCGAGGTCGCCGACGCCTTGGCCGAAGTGGCCACGGGCGCCGCCAGCGGCCCCGATCGCGCGCGCGTGCTCGCGCACCTGGCCGACTGCCCCGACTGCCGCCGCGAGCTGGACGAACTCACCCGGGTCGCCGACGAAGTCCTGCTCGTCGCGCCGGAGCACGACCCGCCCGCCGGCTTCGAGGGCGCGGTCCTCGCCCGCATCGCCGCCCTGGCCTCCGAGTCGCCCGCGGTTCCGCCGCCGTCACCGCCGCCCGCGCCCGCCACGGACGCTGAGCCGGACGCCGTCGTGACCCCGCTGCGGCCGCGACGCCGGCGGCGGGCGCTGCCCTACGCCGCCGCGGCCGCGATCGCCGCGCTCGGCGGCGCGGGGGTGGTCTGGCAGGCGACCTCCGACGACCGCGACCTCGCGGCCGGCTACCGCGAGACGCTCGACGTCGCGAACGGCCGCTACTTCCACGCCGCCCCGATCGTCGACGACAACGGTGAGCAGGTCGGGCACGTGTTCCTCTACCAGGGCGAGCCGTCGTGGGTGTTCACCGTGCTCGACGACACCGTCGACCCGGGGACGTACGACGTGTCCGTCGTCACCGAGGACGGCACGCAGCCGCTGGCCGAGTGCGAGGTCGACCGGACCGGCGGCGGCGCCGGCAGCACCGTTGACGCGGACATCTACCAGATCGAGCGGATCGACCTGGTCGGCCCCGGCGGCACGACGCTCGCGGCCGACCTCTCCGACGACGACTAGAACAACGGCAGGTACGGCGACAGGTCGGCGCGCTGCCCGCTGGCCAGCACCGTGCCGGCCGCGACCTCCTCGGCCCACGTGGTGCGTCCACCGGCCAGCCGCAGCCACAGCGGCGGCGTGAGGTCGACGGTGTTCGGCGGCGTGCCGCGGGTGTGCCGTGGGCCCTCGATGCACTGGACGGCGGCGAACGGCGCCACGCGCACCTCGACGCTGCGGCCCGGCACCCGCTCGGCCAGGACGTCGAGCAGCGTGCGGACGGCAAGCCGGGTGGTGTCGCGGGGCAGGACGGGCGGGTCGGCGGACGGGACGGATCGGGCGAGGTCATCGGCGTGGACGGCGATCTCGATCACCCGGGTGAGCAGGTAGTCGCCGAGCCGGACCGGAACCCGTCGCGTCGTCACGAGGACGTCGTCGAGTCCGAGGTCCTCGACGGTACGGGTCGCCGCCGCGTAGCGTTCGTCGATCGCGGCGACGATGCGGGCCGGATCGTGACCGGCGTCGGCCGCGATGGTCCGGGTGCGGTCGGCCAGCTCGCCGGCGACCGGCGCGTAGGCGGCCAGGTAGTCGTTGACCGTCTGTGCCCGCACGCCTCGCGGCGCCACCGCGAGCGCCGTCACCGAGTCGGCCACCAGCGCGATGTGCGCGGCCAGCTCGGCCACGGTCCAGCCGGGCAGCACGCTCGGCCCGGTCCAGTGCTGCGGTGGCAGCCCGGCCACCCAGCCGCGCAGCGCCTCATGGCCGCCGCGGTACGTCGTCCACACCGTCGCCGGGTCGATCCGCTTCGCCACCCCGGCA
The DNA here is from genome assembly GCF_003579925.1 of Jiangella rhizosphaerae. Classification (GTDB taxonomy): domain Bacteria; phylum Actinomycetota; class Actinomycetes; order Jiangellales; family Jiangellaceae; genus Jiangella; species Jiangella rhizosphaerae. The sequence goes on from NZ_QUAL01000016.1 coordinate 39,527, forward strand.
GGCTACCGGGCGGCGACGTCACGGGGCGTGCGGGAGCGGCCACTGCTCGCCGGTGCCGCTGTCGATGAGCGCGGCACGGTCGGCCACCGCCTCCAGCGGCAGGACGTCGTACACCGTCGCGGCGAGCGCTCCGAGGTCGGCGAGGTGGACACGGGGCGCGAGCGAGCAGTGCGGGATCCAGGCGCCCGGCCGATAGTGGTGATGCAGCTCGGCGCCGCCGTCGCCCAGCGCGCGGGCGACCCGCTCCTGACGGGCGACGAGCTCAGCGCTGACGGCCGGGATCAGCCAGGACCGGCCGCGCCGGAACGTGCCCAGGCCGTCGAAGCGCAGCGGCACCGGACCGGCGTCGGGCAGGGCCTCGACCGTGGCCCGGACGTCGTCGAGGTCCCAGCGGCGCAGCACCGCCAGCGAGACATGCGGGACGTGGCGGCCGTGCGTGTGGGAGGCCAGCGTGGCGATGCCGCGCTGTTCGAGACGGTCCCACAGCCGGCGGACGGCGGCGTCGGCCCGCTGGTCGAGGAGCAGGCAGACGGCGAGGGCCATGGCTCCACGCTAGGGTCAGCGCGATCCCCAGTTCCACGACGGCCGGTCGAACCGCTCCAGCCCGGCGATGCCGGTCTCGCCGGTGTCCTTGACCAGCTCGACCCGGGCGGCGCCGGCGCCGATGTGGTCGATCAGCGCGTGCGAGTGCGTGACGACGACGATCTGGGTGGTCTCGCGCGCCTTGACCACCAGTTCGGCCAACGCGGGCAGCAGCTGCGGGTGCAGGCTGGTCTCGGGCTCGTTCAGGACCATCAGCGCCGGCGGCCGCGGCGTGAGCAGCGCGGCCGCCCAGAGCAGGAAGCGCAGCGTGCCGTCGGAGAGCTCCGCCCCCGTCAGCGGGCGGAGCAGGCCGTGTTGCCGGAAGGAGAGGTCGAGCCGGCCGCCGACCTGGGTGATCTCCAGCCGCGACCCCGGGAAGGCGCGGTCGACGGCGTCGTCGAGGGCCTCGACCGCCCCGATCTCGCGGATCGTCTGCAGCGCGGCGGCCAGGTCGGCGCCGTCGTCGGCCAGGACCATGGTGCGGGTGCCCAGCCGCGGCTGCCGGGCCGGTGCGTCGGCGTCGGTGCGGAACTGGTCGTAGAAGCGCCAGCTGCGGACCTGCTCGCGAACGGTGAGCAGCTCGGGCGCGCGGACCGGATCGGCGACCTCGTTCAGCATGCTCTCGAACGTCCGCAGCCCGTGGGCCAGGTGCTCCCAGTCGCCGCTGCCGGAGCGGACGCGCACCAGCTCGTTGCGGCGGTCGGCCAGCCAGGTCCCCGGCCGCAGCACCGGGCCGCTCCAGATGGCCTCGCGCTTGATCTCGGGGTCGAGCTCGAAGTACGACGGGTTCGTCTTGCTGATGGGCTGGGGCAGCCCGAGGTCGATCAGGTAGCCGAAGTCGTCGCCGGCGAAGCCCATGCGGACGTTGACCGGCTGGGACCGCCGGGTGCCCTGGATCGGCTGCTCCCCCGTCCGCATCTCGCGGCTCAGCTTCTCGGGCCCCGCCCACGTGACCGACGGCATGCCACCCTCGCGGGCGAGCGAGGCGATGATGGCGCCGCGGGCGCAGTCGGCGAGCAGCCGCAACGCGCGGTACAGGCTGGACTTGCCCGTCCCGTTCGCGCCGGTGACGATGTCGAGGCCGGTCAGCGGCAGGACGACGTCGCGCAGCGACCGGTAGTTCGCGATGGCGACGGTCCGCAGCATGGCCCTACTCGGCCTCGCTCAGCCAGGGGTTGAACAGCTCGACCCCCATGGGAACGAAGTCTTCGACATTCCGGGTCACGAGCGTCAGCCCGTACCAGAGCGCCGTGGCGCCGATCTGCGCGTCGATGGGATCGACCGGCCGCCCATCGGCCTGGCAGGCGGCGACCGTGCGACCCCACAGGTCGGCCACGTCGGTGTCGATGGCGAGGATCCGGCCCTCGAACCGGGGCACCAGACCGTCGGTCAGCCAGGCCTCCAGGTTGCTGCGGCGTCGGCCGAGCGGCAGCTTCTCGATGCCCTTCCGCACCTCCCCGACGGTGACGGCGCTGATGAACGTGCTCTCTTCCGGCACATCGTCGAGCCATTCGATGACGTCGTGGTCGGGGAATCTACGGAATCCCTCGGAGAGCACGTTGGTGTCGAGCAGGAAGGTCACAGGTCGACCTCACGCATCCGGCCACCCCTGTCGCGCTCGAGAATGAGGTCCTCGTCGCCGACCGGCGCGGTCGCGAGGAACTCGGCGAGCGTCCCCTGACGGCGCTTGCGGCGCTCCCACTCGTCGACGGAGACGACGACGGCGACCGGGCGGCCCCGGCGGCTGATGGTCTGCGGGCCGTCGCGCCCGACGGTGTCGAGCAGTTCGCTGAGCCGCGCCTTGGCGTCGGCGACGCTCCAGGTGTCCGCTGCGGTCATGGCGAACCACCTCCATGACCATACTAGTCATCATGGTCAGGTAGCGCCATTCGCGGGCGATCGCAGGGCGTCCAGGAGAGAGTGGAGCGCGGCCACGGTGTCGTCGAGGTCGCGCGGGTCGTCGGAGCGGGCCAGCCAGAGAGCGGCCTCGTTCATCGCACCGGACAGCAGGTGCATCAGCGGCTCGACCGGCTGCGGCGCGATGACGCCGTCGTCGATGACGGCCTGCAGGGCCTCGCGCAGGTGCCGCCCGGACGAGGCGTCGTCGAGGGCGCGCCAGACGTCCCAGCCCAGGACCGCCGGGCCGTCGATGAGCATGATCCGCTGGACCTCGGGGTCGGCACTGGCGCGCAGGAACGCCTCGCAACCGGCCGTGAGCTGGCGCCAGGAGCCGGGCGCGGCCTCCGCCGCGGCGACGACGCGGGCGGCGACCTGCTCCTGGACCTGTTCGACGACGGCCCGGAACAGCGCGGCCTTGCCGGGGAAGTGGTGGTACAGCGCGCCCTTCGTGAGCCCGAGCGCGTCGACGATGCCGGCCAGGCTCACCGCCGCATAGCCGTCGCGGGCGAACTGCCGGCGCCCTTCGGTGAGTAGCGCGTGCACCGTGGCCTGACGCTGCTCGATCTTGGTCGGGGACACCGCACCTCCAGTTGACATACCGAGGGTATGCATTCTATCGTCAACTCAACATACCGACGGTAGGTATCCGAGGAGACCTCATGACGATCACGAGCTTCTACCCGGTCATCTGCAGCACCGACGTCGCCGCCGCGCGCGACTTCTACCTCAAGTACTTCGGCTTCGCCCCGACCTTCGAGGCCGACTGGTACGTCAGCCTGCGCCATCCCGACGCCCCGCAGGTCGAGCTGGCGTTCGTCGACCACCGCCACCCGACCATCCCCGAACGGTTCCGCCAGCCGGCGCGCGGACTACTGCTCAACCTCGAGGTTCCCGACGTCGACGACTGGTACGCGCGGCTGGTCGGCGGCGCCGGACTGCCGGTCGCGCTGGAACTGCGCGACGAGGCGTTCGGCCAGCGGCACTTCATCGTCGAGGCGCCCGACGGCGTGCTCGTCGACGTCATCACGCCCATCGAGCCCACGGGTGAGTACGCCGAGCAGTACGTGCCTTGACAGTATGGTCGGGATTGGCCGACCATACTGGAATGGCCGACCAGTCCGCCGTTCCCGACTATGAGCTCGCGGACGAGCTCGAGCTGACCGATCCCGCGCAGTACCGGGCGCTGTTCGACGAGACCCGGATGAAGCTGGTGCACCTGCTGCTGGAGCGGGCCGCGACGACGACGGAGCTGGCGATCGCGCTGGACAAGCCGAAGGGCACCGTCGGCCATCACCTCAAGGTGCTGGAGTACGCGGGGCTGGTGCACGTCGTGCGCACCAAGCAGGTCCGCGCCATCGAGGCCCGCTACTACGGCCGCACGGCGCGGGTCTTCCTGTACCACGACTGGGACCGCGCCTCGTTCGACGGCATCGGGCTGGAGCCGAAGGGGGTGCTCGCGGAGACCGTCACCGAGATCCAGCAGTTGCCGGCCGAGCTGCTGGACCTGCCCATGATCACGAACGCCCGCTACGCCCGCATCCCGGCCGAGCGGGCGGCGGAGTGGCGGCAGCGCCTGATCGACCTGCTCGACGAGTTCGTCCGGCAGCCGCGCGGCGGCGAGGTGACCTACGGGCTGCTGGTCGGAGTCTTCCCGACCCAGCGCGGGCACCTGCCGGAGCCGAAGGACGGTGCGTCGTGACGACGACGGACGCGCCCGCGAGGCAAGGGCTGGGCCGCAACTACTGGAAGCTCTGGAGCGCGTCGGTCGTCTCGAACTTCGGCGACGGCCTGTCGGCGGTGGCGATCCCGTGGCTGGCCACGGCCGTCACCCGCGACCCGCTGCAGATCGCGCTGGTCACGCTGGCCACCCGGCTGCCGTGGCTGCTGTTCTCACTGCCGGCCGGGGTCATCACCGACCGCCTCGACCGGCGCAAGCTGGTCGCGGCCATGGACGTCCTGCGCTTCGCCGTCATGGGTACGTTCGCCTTCGCGGTGCTGGCGTGGCAGTCCGGCCTGCCGACGCCGGACCAGATCGCCGGCGGCACCGCCGACCTGCCCGAGAACGGCACCGTCCTGCTCGTGCTGCTGTACCTGATGGCGTTCCTGCTGGGCTCGGCCGAGGTACTGCGCGACAACACCGCGCAGACGCTGCTGCCGTCGATCGTCGCCAAGGACCGGCTCGAGAAGGCGAACGGCCGCATGTGGGGTGCCGAGGTCGTCGTCAACAACTTCATCGGGCCGCCGCTGGCCGGCCTGCTGCTCGGGCTGGCGTTCGCGCTGCCGTTCTTCATCAACGCCGGCACCTTCGCCGTCGCGGCCGGACTGGTGTTCATGCTGGCCGGGCAGTTCGCCCCGAAGGGCAAGGTCACCAGCGGCCGCATCGCCTGGAAGAGCGAGATCGGCGAGGGCGTGCGCTGGCTGTGGGACCACCGCCTGCTGCGCTCGCTGGCGTTCCTGCTCGGCGCGACGAACGGGCTGGCCAACGCCGCGGCCGCGATCTACGTCCTGTTCGCGCAGGAGATCCTCGACGTCGACGCGACGCAGTTCGGCATCCTGCTCACCGGGGCGGCGGTCGGCGCGGTGCTCGGGTCGCTCGTCGCGCACCGCATCAGCGCGCGTATCGGCCCCGGCACGTCGCTGTTCCTCTCGCTGGCCACGCTCGGCGGCGGCCTTGCGGTCATCGGCCTGGTGTCGTCGCCGATCGTCGTCTACGCGGTGTTCGTGGTCGAGGGGTTCTTCGTCGTGCTGTGGAACGTCATCACGGTGTCGCTGCGGCAGAGCATCATCCCCGACCACCTGCTCGGCCGGGTCAACTCCGTCTACCGATTCTTCGGCTGGGGCGCCATCTCCGTGGGCACGCTGCTCGGCGGCGCCATGGTCACCATCGCCGACACCTGGCTCAGCCGCGAGTGGTCGCTGCGGCTGCCGTACCTGGTCGCGGCGGGCGTGCACGTGCTGCTGCTGGTGTACGCGCTGCCGCGGCTCACCAACGCCCGCATCGCAGAGGCGAAGAATCAGGCCTCGAACGCCGACGACAGCGTCGACTCGTGAGCGGTGCGCAGCTCGTCGAGCGGCACCGTGAACCGGCCCTGCACGTCGAGCACGCCGCCGTCGTCGACCACGCCGATGCGCTGGTGCGGGAACCGCCGCGCCGAGCACATGTCGGTGAACCGCACCTCCTCCGAACGCGGCACCGCGACGATCGCCCGGGCCTGCGACTCGGAGAACAGGAACACGAACGGGTCGAGGCCGTCGGGCACCCACACCCGCGCGCCCACGCCGTAGCGCAGCACCGACTCGGCCAGCGCGACGGCCAGCCCGCCGTCGGAGAGGTCGTGCGCGGCGTCGATCAGACCGTCGCGTGAGGCGTTGACCAGGATCTCGGCCAGCTCGCGCTCGGCGACGAGGTCGACCGACGGCGGCCGCCCGCCCAGGTGCTGGTGCTCGGCCCACGCCCACTCCGAGCCGCCGAACTCGTCGCGCGTCTCGCCCAGCAGGTAGATCACCTGGCCGGACTCACGGAAGCCCTGCGGCGTGCGCCGGGCGACGTCGTCGAGCACGCCCAGCACGCCGACGATGGCCGTCGGCAGGATCGCGGCGTCGCCGGTCTGGTTGTACAGCGACACGTTGCCGCCGGTGACCGGGGTGCCCAGCGTCTGGCAGCCGTCGGCCAGGCCGCGGATGGCCTCGGCGAACTGCCACATGACGGCGGGGTCCTCGGGCGAGCCGAAGTTCAGGCCGTCGGTGACGGCGAGCGGCCGGGCGCCGGTGGTGGCGACGTTGCGGTAGGCCTCGGCCAGCGCCAGCTGAGCGCCGGTGTACGGGTCGAGCTTGGCGTAACGGCCGTTGCCGTCGGTGGCGATGGCGACGCCCAGCCCGGTCGACTCGTCGATGCGCAGCACGCCTGCGTCCTCGGGCTGCGCCAAGACGGTGTTGCCGAGCACGTAGCGGTCGTACTGGTCGGTGATCCACGCCTTCGACGCGACGTTCGGCGACGCGAGCAGCCGCAGCAGGGTGCCGCGCAGCTCGTCGCCGCCCGACGGCCGGGGCAGCGACTCCGGCCCGGCCGCCTGCAGCTCGTCCTGCCAGGCCGGCCGCTCGAACGGCCGCTCGTACACCGGGCCGTCGTGCGCGACGGTGCGGGGGTCGACGTCGACGATGGTCTCGCCGTGCCAGTCGATGACCAGCCGGCCGGTGCCGGTGACCTCGCCGATGACGGCGGTCTCGACGTCCCACTTGGCGGTGATGGCGAGGAACGCGTCGAGGTTCTCGGGCGTGACGATGCCCATCATGCGTTCCTGCGACTCCGACATCATGATCTCGCCGGGCGTCAGGCTGGGGTCGCGCAGCAGCACCTTCTCCAGCTGCACGTACATGCCGCCGTCACCGTTGCTGGCCAGCTCGGACGTCGCGCAGGAGATGCCGGCCGCGCCGAGGTCCTGGATCGCCTCGACGACCTGCGCCTCGAACAGCTCGAGGCAGCACTCGATGAGCACCTTCTCCATGAACGGGTCGCCGACCTGGACGGCGGGCCGCTTGCTCGGTTTGCTGTCGTCGAACGACTCCGAGGCCAGGATCGACGCCCCGCCGATGCCGTCGCCGCCGGTGCGCGCACCGAACAGCACCACCTTGTTGCCGACACCGGTCGCGTTGGCGAGGTGGATGTCCTCGTGCTTCATGACGCCGACGCACAGCGCGTTGACCAGCGGGTTCGCCGCGTAGGACGGGTCGAAGACGACCTCGCCGCCGATGTTGGGCAGCCCGAGGCAGTTGCCGTAGCCGCCGACGCCGGCCACGACGCCGGGCAGCACGCGGTGGGTGTCGTCGGCGTCGAGCGGGCCGAACCGCAGCGAGTCCATGACGGCGACCGGCCGGGCGCCCATGGCGAGGATGTCGCGGACGATGCCGCCGACGCCCGTCGCCGCACCCTGGTAGGGCTCGACGTAGGACGGGTGGTTGTGCGACTCGATCTTGAACGTCACGGCGTAGCCCTGGCCGATGTCGACGACGCCGGCGTTCTGGCCGATGCCGACCAGCAGCGCGTCGCTCTCGGGCGCCTTCTCGCCGAACTGGCGCAGGTGCACCTTGGAGGACTTGTACGAGCAGTGCTCGGACCACATGACGCTGTACATGGCCAGCTCGGCGTTGGTGGGCCGGCGGCCGAGGATGTCGCGGATGCGCTGGTACTCGTCCTCCTTGAGGCCGAGCTCGTCCCAGGGCTGCGGCTGGTCGGGCGTCTTGGCGGCCAGCTCGACGGTGTCGATGGTCACGCGCGGACCAGTCCTTCCAGAACGGACGTGAAGAAGCCGAGGCCGTCGGTGCCGGGCCCGGTGAGCGACTCGACCGCGTGCTCGGGGTGCGGCATGAGCCCGACGACGTTGCCGCGAGCGTTGGCGATGCCGGCGATGTCGCGGTAGGAGCCGTTGGGGTTGTCGCCGAGGTACCGGACGACGACCCGGCCCTCGCCCTCGAGCTCGTCGAGCGTGCGCTGGTCGGCGACGTAGCCGCCCTCGCCGTTCTTCAGCGGGATGACGATCTGCTGGCCGGCCTGGTAGCCCGACGTCCACGCCGTCGCCGTGCTCTCGACCCGCAGCGGCTGGTCGCGGCAGACGAACTTACGGTGGTCGTTGCGGATCAGCGCGCCGGGCAGCAGGTGCGACTCGCACAGCACCTGGAAGCCGTTGCAGATGCCGAGCACCGGCAGCCCGCCGCGGGCGGCGTCGACCAGCGGCTCCATGACCGGCGCGAACCGGGCGATGGCGCCGCAGCGCAGGTAGTCGCCGTAGGAGAAGCCGCCCGGCAGGACGACGGCGTCGACGCCGTGCAGGTCGGCGTCGCCGTGCCAGAGCGCGACCGCTTCGGCGCCGGCGACCCGGACGGCCCGGGCGGCGTCGCGGTCGTCGAGGGAGCCGGGGAACGTGACGACGCCGATGCGCATCAGACGCCGGCCTCCACGTGGACGGTGAAGTACTCGATGACGGGGTTGGCGAGCAGCGTCGCGGCGGCGCGCTCGATCTCGGCCACCGCCTCGGGCGTCGCCTCGCCGTCGAGCTCGATCTCGAACCGCTTGCCCTGCCGGACCGAGGCGACGCCCTCGAATCCGAGCCGGCCGAACGCACCCTGCACGGCTTTGCCCTGCGGGTCGAGAATCTCGGGTTTGAGCATGACGTCGACAACGACGCGGGCCACGGGCACGCTCCTCGCGCGGCAGAAGAACCGGGAACGTGCCCCAGGATACCCAGCCCGGCCGGCGACACCCATGTCCAGCCCGCGGAACCGGGCAGGACCAGGTCGTCGACCACGGCCCGGCGGGGTTCGGTCCGCACCCTGCCCGAACCGAACCACCGCCGGCCGCACCCAACCCATCACCGGCCGCGACCGCGGCCGGCCGCGGTCAGTCCGGCACCACGAGCCGGAAGCCGACGCCCCGGACCGACACCACCCGGAGCTCGTCGACCACCAGCGCCAGGCGCCGGCGCAGACGCTTCACCGCCGAGACGACGGGGTCGGCGTCGCCCAGGTAGCGGGTCTTCCAGATGCGCCCCATCAGCTCCTCGAACGTCCAGACCCGCCCGGCCTCCGTCGCGAGCGTCGCGAGGAGGTCGAACTCGCGAGCGCTGAGCGCGATGTCGACCTCGCCCCAGGTGACCTGGCGCGACACCAGGTCGACGCGGAGGCAGCCGCGTTCGATGACCCTGGTCTCGAGCTCCTCCACGCCCGCCGGGCTGTCGGGTACGCCGCCCTCGCCCATCAGCAGCCTGCGGGCCGCCTCGGTGTCCGGCGCGATCATGACGATGGCTCTGCGGTCGATCGCCTGGGCGATCGCGGTCGAGTCCTCCAGCGTCGTGCCGACACAGATGACGAATGGCGTGATCGTTTCAATGTATGGCGCTGCGGACACCATGCATCAACTCCCTGCGAACCGCCCCACCGATTGCTTGGCAGCATGACAGGTTTCGCGACGGTTTGGTATGTCTCACGGAATATTTCCGGTTAAATCCGGGGCATCCGGGAGTCAATCCGCCTGACATCGCCCGCCAACGGCCTCGGTCTTGCCCGTGAACCGACCTTGTAGCGGTAGCCGGACGTAGCCAGGATGGCGCTACCGCATTTCGGACAAGTGTGACACGGCGTCCGCGTCACCTGCCTCCGCCGCGTCGCGCCCACACAGGAGGTCCACTGTGCAGCTACCAGCCCACCCAGGCCGAGGCCGACCGCGAGGTCGCGAGGCGGCAGCAATTCCCACGAGGAGAAGGGGACCGCGGCGATATCTCGCCGCCGTACTCTCGGTCTTCGCCTTGGTGTCGGCCGTCCTGGCCGCCACGCCGGCGCAGGCCGGGTTCGGCCGGCCGGCGCAGCCGGCGTCCACGATCGAGCCGGGCGTGTTCGACCCCGACGCCGTCAAGGACAGCGCCGACTTCTGGGTCCGGTTCAGCTCGTCGGCACGGACGACGTCCGCGACAGCCATCGAGGACTGGACCGAACGTGGTCAGTTCGTGGTCGACCAACTCAAGGCGACCGCCGACCAGTCGCAGGCCGCCGTCCGCAAGCTCCTCGACGAGCAGGGCGTCGGCTTCGAGGCCCACTGGATCACCAACGCGATCCTGGTCCACGACGGCAGCCGCGCCCTGGCCGAGCAGCTCGCCGCCCTCGACGGCGTCGAGCAGATCAGGGCGCCGCGGACGTACGAGCTGCCCGAACCGGTCGACGCGAAGCCGTCCGGCGGCATGGGCACGGCCGCGGTGGAGTGGGGCATCGCGAACATCAACGCCGACGACGTCTGGTCGCAGTTCGGCGTCCGGGGCGAGGGCATCGTCGTCGCCAACATCGACAGCGGCGTCGACTACGACCACCCGGCGCTGATCGAGCAGTATCGCGGCAACACCGGAACCGGGTTCGACCACGACTACAACTGGTTCGACGCCACCGGCACCAGCGACGTCCCGTTCGAGGGGGCGAGCAACTCGCACGGCACCCACACGATGGGCACGATGGTGGGCGACGACGGCAACGGCAACCAGATCGGCGTGGCGCCCGGCGCGACGTGGATCGCCGCGAACGGCTGCAACACCTGCTCCGACGCCGACCTCATCGAGTCCGGCGAGTGGATGCTCGCGCCGACCGACCTCAACGGCGAGAACCCGGACGTGTCGATGCGCCCGCACATCGTCAACAACTCGTGGGGGTCGATCTTCCCGTCGAACGACCCGTTCATGGAGGACATCCTCATCGAGTGGGCCAACGCCGGCATCTTCGGCGTCTGGGCCAACGGCAACAGCGGCGACTCCTGCGAGAGCAGCGGCTCGCCGGGGAGCCGGACGATCAACTACTCCGTAGGAGCGTACGACGTCAACAACGCCATCGCCGACTTCTCCGGCCGCGGTCCGGGCCAGGACGGCGAGATCAAGCCGAGCATCGCAGCGCCCGGCGTGAACGTCCGCTCGTCGATCGACAACGGCGGATACGGGTCGCTGTCGGGCACGTCGATGGCCACGCCGCACACGGCGGGCGCCATCGCGCTGCTGTGGTCGGCGGCTCCGACGCTGGTCGGTGACATCGAGGGCACTCGTGAGCTGCTCGACGACACCGCCATCGACGTCGAGGACCTCACCTGCGGCGGCACGGCGGACGACAACAACGTCTGGGGCGAGGGCCGGCTCGACGCGCTGGCGCTGCTCGAGGCCGCACCGACCGGCGAGACCGGCACGCTGGCGGGCACCGTCACCGCGGCAGGCAGCCCGGTCGACGGCGCCACCGTCACCGTCGCCGGCCCGATCGAGCGGGAGACCACCACCGCCGGCGACGGCACCTACTCGCTCGTCCTCACCGCGGGCGACTACGACGTGACGGTGTCCGCGTTCGGCTACGAGACGGCGACCGCCACCGCCACCGTCGCGGCCGACGGGACGACGACACTGGACGTCGCCCTCGAGCTCGCCGACAGCCACCCCGTCACCGGCACCGTCACCGACGCGCTGTCCGGCGACCCCGTGGCCGGCGCCACCGTCACCATCGAGGGCGCCCCGGTCGAGGCCGCGACGACCGGCGCCGACGGGACGTACACGTTCGCCGCGGTCCCGGCCGGCTCGTACGAGCTGACCGCCGACGGCGGACGCTGCACCGAGCCGCTCACGCAGGCGCTGACGGTCGGCGGGCCGTCGGCGCTGGACTTCGCCCTGCCGAAGCGGACCGACGGCTACGGCTACTTCTGCACCACCGGCCCGTCGGAGTACGTCGAGGGCACCACCCAGGTGGCGCTGACCGGCGACGAGTCGACGGCCACGGTCGAGCTGCCGTTCGCCTTCCCGTTCTACGGCGAGAGCTACGACACCGCGTACCTGTCCTCCAACGGGCACGTGAACCTCCTCGCCCCGATCACCAACTACTCCAACACGGCGCTGCCGAACGCGGGCGCGCCCAACGCCACGATCGCCCCGTTCTGGGACGACCTGGAGATCAACGCCGACGGCGGCGTCTACACCGGCATCGTCGACGGCGGCTTCGTCATCGAGTACCGCAACGTCGCGTTCTTCAACGTCGACGACCTGCGGGTGGACTTCAGCGTGACGCTGTACGAGGACGGCTCGGTCACCTTCGCCTACCGGAACCTCGACCCGGCGCAGGCTCAGGAGCTCGGCAACGGCGCCACCGTCGGCATCGAGAACGCCACCGGCACCGACGCCCTGCAGTACTCGTTCAACCAGGCCGCGCTGTCCGATGGCACGGCGATCACCTTCGCGCTGCCGCCGAACGGGTTCGTCACCGGCACGGTCACCGACGCCAACGACGGCCTGCCCGTCGAGGGCGCCACCGTGGCCGCCGTCGCCGCCGACGGCACCGTCGTCCGTCAGGTGAGCACGGACGAGAACGGCGCCTACCGCATGCAGCTGTTCTTCGGCGCGTACGCGATCGAGGCGAGCAGCAGCGGCTACGTGACCGGCAGCGACGACGTCGTCATCAACCAGGACGGCGAGGTCAACACGATCGACTTCGCGCTGCCGACCGGCATCGCCGTCGTCGAGTCCGACGAGCTGTCCTGGACGATCACCGAGGGCCAGACCCGCTCCGGCGAGGTGACCATCACCAACACCGGCTCGGCGGACCTGACCTGGGAGGCCACCGAGGTCAACCGGGGCTCCGGCCGGCAGACGGCGCTCACGCCGGCGCTCATGGGCAGCTCCGACGTCGACGCGGACGCTCGCACGGCGCTCAGCACGTACTCCGAGGAGCAGCTGGCCGAGCTGGCGTCGCGCGACATGGCGCCGGCCGCACCGGGCGACGTCGTCACGCAGTGGGAGACCGAGGGCGTCTCGGTCGCCTGGGGCGTCGGCTACGACGGCGACGTCTGGGTGTCCGACCCGGACTCGATCACCAACCACCAGTTCTCCACCGAGGGCGAGCCGGGCGAGGTGTTCCCGGGCAACTGGGGCGGCGTCTGGAACGGTGACATGGCGCTGGACGCCAGCACCGGGGCGATGTGCCAGGTCAACGTCGGCGGCGACAACGCGATCCACTGCTTCGACACCGCCGACGGGTCCGAGCAGTACGTGATCTCGGGCTCGCCGTGGACCGGCATCTCGCAGCGCGGCCTCGCCTACAACCCCGTCGACGACGTCTTCTACATCGGCGGCTGGAACGAGGGCGTCATCTACACCGTCGCGGGTCAGTCCCACGACGACCCGGGCGCCACCCTCGCCCAGTGCTCGACGGAGGACTCGTCGATCGCGGGCCTGGCCTACAACCCGACGGCGGACGTGCTGTGGATGGTCAACAGCTCGCTGACCACGTTCATCTACCAGATCGACCCGTCGACCTGCGCCACGATCTCGACCATCGAGTTCCCCGAGCAGGGCGAGGGTCCGGGCGCCGGCCTGGAGATGAGCGACAGCGGTGAGCTGTGGGCGTCCAGCCAGCTCACGAACACGGCGTACCTCATCGACACCGGCGTCCCGAACGCCAGTGACGTGTCGTGGCTCTCCGAGGACCCGTCGTCGGGGACGCTCGCGCCGGGTGAGTCCGTGACGGTGACCGTCACCGCCGACAGCACCGGGCTCGAGCCGGGCCTCTACGAGGCGACGCTGTCGATCGTCACCAACGCCGGGCGCGTGCCGACGCACCAGATCCCGGTGTCGCTGCTGGTGCCCGCGTACCAGGTCGGCGTCAACGCCGGCGGGGCCGCGTACACCGACGGCGACCAGGACGTCTGGCAGGCGGACAAGAAGTACACCTCCGGGTCGTGGGGCTGGGTCGGCCAGCGCGTCGAGGTCTCCTCGACCAACCGGGCGATCGGCGGCACCGAGGACGACCGGCTGTTCCAGGACCGGCGGTCGGGCATCTTCAGCTACCGGTTCGACAACGTGCCGGCCGGAACGTACGAGGTGGAGCTCGGGTTCGCGGAGTTCCAGGCGAACATGCTGCCCGGGCGCCGGGTGTTCGACGTCAGCGTCAACGGCTCCTACGTCCTCGTCAACCACGACGTGGCCGCCGAGGTCCGCGGCCTCTGGGCAGACCAGCACACGTTCGTGGTCGAGCACCAGGGCGGGCCGCTGACCATCCAGTTCCACGACCGCTTCGGCTACCAGCTGCCGATCGTCAACGCCCTGCGCGTGACCGACCGGCCCGACCTGTAGGAGGTTGTCGCTGTTCCGGGGGCGGTGCCGCTTGGCGGTGCCGCCCCCGGCGGCATGTCCGGCCCCGCGACGCACGACGGGGCCGGTTCTCACCAGCCCCGTTCGCTCCCTGCGGTCCGCCCCGCTACCTCAGCAGCGCGACGAACTGGTGCAGGGCGACACCCAGGACGGAGAACGCTCCCGCGATCAGTGGCCAGAGATCCCTCAGGATCTGGCCGATGATCTCGGTGTGCCGGCGCAGCTGTCGAAGCCTGGTCAGCATCGTGCGCTCTTCCCTGTTGCCTTGACTCACCGTGCATCCTCTCTTTCGAGAGCCACCGGTGAGCCGCTGGTAACAGCCCGCCCGGTAGCCCATCTCTGGACTACGCCGGGCGGATTCCCGATGTAGTTAGCCCTTCAGAATGACATCTGGTCAAGCCATCGTCAATGGCCGTAGACTGTTCCTGCCGGTGGAGGTGCTGGTAACACCGTTGATCCCGGCCGGACCCCGGCGCGTGGCTTCGTTGCCTTGACTCCGCGCCGGGGTTTCTGCTGCTACAGGATCGGCGACGGGGTGTAGGCGGCGGCGACCGGGTGAGCGGCGGCGACCTCCTCGACCCGGGCGACGACGGCGCCCACCTGGGCGCGGGCCGCGCCGGTGAACTCCAGCGGCGACCGGACCAGCGAGTCCAGGTGGGCGCGGTCCAGCCCCAGCCGCTCGTCCCCGGCCAGCCGCTCGAACAGGTCGTTCTCAGACGCGCCCTGCTCGCGCATTGACAGCGCGACCGCGACGGCGTGCTCCTTGATGGCCTCGTGCGCCGTCTCGCGGCCGACGCCGGCCTTGACCGCGGCCATGAGCACCGACGTCGTCGCGAGGAAGGGCAGGTAGCGGTCGAGCTCGCGGGCGATGACCGCGGGGTAGGCGCCGAACTCGTCGAGCACGGTGAGGAACGTCTCGAACAGGCCGTCGAGCGCGAAGAACGCGTCGGGCAGCGCGACCCGGCGGACGACCGAGCAGAACACGTCGCCCTCGTTCCACTGCGCCCCTGCCAGTTCCGCGGCCATCGACGCATAGCCGCGCAGCACGACGGCCAGGCCGTTGACGCGCTCGCAGGACCGGGTGTTCATCTTGTGCGGCATGGCGCTGGACCCGACCTGTCCGGCCTTGAACCCCTCGGTGACCAGCTCCTGCCCCGCCATCAGCCGGATCGTCGTGGCCAGCGACGACGGACCGGCGGCCACCTGGACCAGCGCGGAGACGACGTCGTGGTCGAGCGAGCGCGGGTAGACCTGGCCGACGCTGGTGAGCACCCGCTCGAATCCCAGGTGTCCGGCGACCCGCCGCTCCAGCTCCGCCAGCCGCTCCGCGTCGCCGCCCAGCAGGTCGAGCATGTCCTGCGCCGTCCCGACCGGCCCCTTGATGCCCCGCAGCGGATACCGGGCGAGCAGCTCCGAGACTCGTTCGAAGGCCACCAGCACCTCGTCGGCCGCCGACGCGAACCGCTTGCCCAGCGTCGTCGCCTGCGCCGGGACGTTGTGGCTGCGCCCGGCCATGACGGTCTCGGCGTGCTCGGCGGCGCGCGCGGCCAGCCGGACGAGGACGGCGACCATGCGGTCGCGCACGTGCTCCAGCGACAGCCGGATCTGCAGCTGCTCGACGTTCTCGGTGAGGTCGCGGCTGGTCATGCCCTTGTGGACGTGCTCGTGGCCGGCCAGCGCGTTGAACTCTTCGATGCGCGCCTTGACGTCGTGACGGGTCACCCGCTCGCGGGCGGCGATGGAGTCGAGATCGACGTTCTCGAGAACCGCCTGGTACGCCTCGACGACGCCGTCAGGGACGTCGACGCCGAGGTCGCGCTGCGCCTGAAGCACGGCCAGCCAGAGCCGCCGCTCCAGGACGATCTTGTTCTGCTGCGACCAGAGCCGGGTCAGTTCCGGCGAGGCGTAGCGGGCGGCGAGGACGTCGGGGATCGCGGGCTTGTCGGGCACGACGTCCATTCTCCCGCACGACGCAGGCCAGGTCGGCACCACCCGTTTGGGAACCAGGCATTCGGGGCACCAACTGATCACCGAGCTCGACCGCCGATGCCGTCGGTGGCCGGAAGCGAGGGAAAGGAGACACGATGGAGTTCCTGCTCTGGATCCTGGCCGTCATCCTCGTCATCGCGGGCATTGTCTCGCTGGTGCGTGGCCAGATGTTGTGGGGCATCGTGCTCATCGTCGTCGGCCTGCTGGTCGGGCCTGGCGGCGTGAGCGTCTTCACCTGACGCAGGCCTCACCCGACCAAGGGCGGCGGCACCCGGGTGCCACCGCTCAGCCGACGCCGTCGCCCACGGGCCCTCACCGGTCCGCGGGCGGCGGCACGTCTGCGAGTGGGGGAATCTCGGCGAGGAACGCCCGGAGCACCGCGCGGACCCGGTCCGGCGGCATGTCGTCGGGGACGAACATCGCCTGCGCGGCCAGTCCGTCGACGAAGACGTGCAGGTACTCCGCCCAGGCCGCCACGCGCGGATCGAGGCCCTCGGCCGGCAACGGCTCGTTCGGGTAGCCCGAGAGCCGGTACACGATCTGCAGGTACATGTCGCGCTGCTCGGTCCACATGCGCGCCGACGCGGCCAGGTCGTCCTGCCGCGACCACTCCGTGATGGCCAGCCAGAGCTGGTACTCCTCACGCCGCTCCTCGTCCAGCGGGATCAGGTGCTCGAGGATGCCCGCCGCCAGTTCCGGCAGGGGCACGACGAGCTCGTGGTCGGCGATGTAGGCGCGGATGCGCCCTCCGACCCGCTCCGTGACCGTCCGGGCGGCGAACTCGCGCAGCTCGCGTTGCGAGGCGAAGTAGTGCCGCAAGGCGCCCGTCGACCAGCCGGCCTCGGCCGCCACCGTCCGCACCGACGCTCCCGCGGCGCCGTCGCGGACCACCACCCGCAGCACCGCGTCGACGATCTCGCGCCGGCGCTGTTCGTGATCGACCACCTTCGGCATGAGGCCTTTCTATCACGGGTGTGCTAATTTATTTCGCACAGTCGTGTTGGAAACGTGCCCACCTGGAAGGACGAGCCATGAACCGCCCCGAGCCCCAGCGAGTCGTCGTGGTGGTCGCCCTCGTGACCGCCGCCCACCGTGGCACCCTGCGGGGCTGACATGGGCCTCGACGTCATCCTGCCGGTCTACGGCCTGGCCCTGCTCGACACCATGAGCCCGGCCACCATCGGCATCTCGATCTACCTGCTGCTCAGCGCGGGCGCGCGGACGGCGCGGCTGTTGTTCAGCTACCTGGCGACGGTCGCACTGTTCTACTTCTGCCTCGGCACCGCGCTGATGGCCGGGCTCGGCGCCGTCGTCGACTCACTCGGCGACGCGGCGAACAGCCGGACCGCGTACCTGATCCAGGCCGGCCTCGGCGCCGCCCTCTTCGTCGGCGCGTGGTTCGTCCCGACGAAGAAGAAGAACGACGACGGATCCCCCGGACGCGGCGAGCGGCGGGCCGCACGCGTCCAGACGGTCCCGGCGATGGTGGGGCTCGGCCTCACGACCGGCCTGCTCGAGGCCGCGACGGCGCTGCCGTACCTGGCCGCGATCGGCCTGATGACGTCGGCCGAGCTGAGCCCGGCGCAGTGGGCGCCATTGCTGGCCGGCTACAACCTCGTCATGGTGGCGCCGGGCGTGCTGCTGTTCCTGGTCTGGCGGGTCGCCGGCGAGCGGGTGCGGGCGCGGTTCGAGCGGTTCCGCGACTGGCTGCAGGCCAACTCGGCCGAAACGTTGGCCTGGATCATGGGCATCGCCGGCTTCCTGCTCGCCCGCGACGCGATCGCCGTCTTGCACACCGAGTTCGGGCTGTTCGGCTGATCCACTAGCATCCTAGCCATGGCCGACAAGGTGCAGTTCAACGTCTACCTGCCCCCGGACGTCGTCCGCGCGACCAAGCACCGCAGCATCGACGAGGAGCTGAGCCTGTCGGCGTTCGTCGAGAAGGTGCTCCGGCAGTACCTCGCCACCGCCGAGCAGGAGGATCCCCGATGACGCTCACCGTCCGCCCCATCCGGCGCACCCCGCACGCCGACGCGTGGGTCCGGGTAGTCGAGGCGTTGGGCGGCGTCGTCGTCGGCCGCGACGGCGATCGCGTCGACCTCGCGCTGGGACAGGGCCGCGTCGCCGTCGTCCATGCGGGCGAGTCCGGCGCCGAGCTGGGCTTCGAGGCGCCCGACCTGCTCGCCGTCGCCGCCGAGTGCGAGCGCAACGGGCTGGCGACGGTGACCGCAGGCGGGCGGCTGGAGATCACCGGTCCCGACGGCCTGCGGGTGCACGTCGACGAGCATCCGCCGGTCGCGACGCCTCCCGGCGTCGATCCGGCGCTGTCGACGCTGCCGCTCTGGTACTCACCGGACGTCGCGGGCGCGGCCGGCGTGCTGGACCGGTTGGGGCTGGCGGTGCGCATCGCGTCGCACACCGGCGACTGGGTCGACTTCGTCGCACCCGGCGGCGGGTTCGTGGCGGCGCACGGAGCCGGCCGCCCCAGCGTCCAGCTCTCCTTCGAGTACGACGGCGACGTCCGCGCGCTGGCGGCCCGGCTGACCACCCGCGGCCTGACGGCGTCCGTCGTCGACGAGAACTACGGGCTCACCGTCCGGGTGCCCGATCCCGACGGCGGCCAGATCTTCGTCAACCAGGTCCAGACCGACCTGCACGGATACCGACGCGCCGGCGCGTAGGCCGGCGCCGCCGGAATGCCGGGACGGCGCGGCGGGGTTGTCGCCAGTGGTCAGTCCCCCCGACACGAACGAGGCACGCATGTCCCGACCGATCCGCATCGGTGTCCAGATCCAGCCGCAGCACGCCGACTACCGGGCGATCCGCCGCGCCGCGGCCGAGGCCGAGGACGCCGGCGTCGACATCGTCTTCAACTGGGACCACTTCTTCCCGCTGCGCGGCGAGCCCGACGGCAAGCACTTCGAGTGCTGGACCATGCTCGGCGCCTGGGCCGAGCAGACGTCGCGGGTCGAGATCGGTGCGCTGGTGAGCAGCGTCGGCTACCGCAACCCCGAGCTGCTGGCCGACATGGCCCGCACCGTCGACCACATCAGCGACGGCCGGCTCATCCTCGGCATCGGCGGCGGCTGGTTCCAGCGCGACTACGACGAGTACGGCTACGAGTTCGGCACCGCCGGCAGCCGGCTGGACGACCTCGGCGAGGCGCTGCCGCGGATCAAGAGCCGCTGGTCGAAGCTGAACCCGGCCCCGACCCGCGACATCCCGATCCTCATCGGCGGTGGCGGCGAGAAGAAGACGCTGCGCCACGTCGCCGAACACGGCACATCTGGCACGCCTTCGGCGACGCCACCGTGCTGCGGCACAAGAGCGAGGTGCTGGACTCCTGGTGCGCGACCGTCGGACGCGACCCGAACGAGATCGAGCGCTCGACGGCGGTCCGCGGCCGGCCCGGCGCGGCGGCCGAGGAACTGGTCGAGCTGGGCATCACCCTGTTCACGCTCAGCGCGTCGGGCCCACTGTACGACCTCGGCTCACTGGCCGACTGGGTCGCCTGGCGCGACCGCCACAACGCCGCAGTCTGAGGGCGACGAAGCGCAAGCCGCGGCACCCAGGCGAGCGGGTGGGAGGAGGATGCCGGCAGGGGTAGGCTGCGGGCGTCCGAGCGAGGAACGAGCGAGGCGGGCGGGGCCGGCGTCCCCCACCCACCGGCGGCCCATCTGCGAAGGACAGGCGCCGCCGACGGTCAACGCCCGATGATCAGGCTCATCGCCTCGGCGCGCGTGGTGGCGTCGCGGAGCTGGCCGCGCACGGCGCTGGTGAGCGTCTTCGCGCCCGGCTTGCGGACGCCCCGCATGGTCATGCACAGGTGCTCGGCCTCGACGACGACGATGACGCCGGCCGGCTTGAGCAGCTCGACCAGCGAGTTCGCCACCTGCGACGTGAGCCGCTCCTGCACCTGCGGCCGCTTGGCGTAGACGTCGACCAGCCGGGCCAGCTTGGACAGCCCGGCGATGCGCCCCGACGGTCCGGGGATGTAGCCGACGTGGGCGTAGCCGTAGAACGGGACGAGGTGGTGCTCGCACATCGACGCCAGCTCGATGTCCTTGACCAGCACCATCTCGTCGTGGCCGAGCTCGAACGTCGTGGTGAGGACGTCGGCTGGATCTTGGTGCAGGCCGCGGAACATCTCGGCGTACGCCCGGGCGACCCGGGATGGGGTGTCGAGCAGGCCGTCACGGTCGGGGTCTTCGCCGATCGCGACGAGCAGCTCACGGACAGCGGCCTCCGCCCGGGCATAGTCGAACTGCCCGGGTGGCTCCGGCAGCACCG
The DNA here is from genome assembly GCF_003579925.1 of Jiangella rhizosphaerae. Lineage (GTDB taxonomy): Bacteria > Actinomycetota > Actinomycetes > Jiangellales > Jiangellaceae > Jiangella > Jiangella rhizosphaerae. The sequence continues at coordinate 59,935 of NZ_QUAL01000016.1, forward strand.
GTTCCGCGTTCACGTCCCTCAGCCCTCGGCCGGGCCTTCGGGCTTCGGCACCGGCGGGAGGACCGGCGTCGGGTCGGGCGCGACGGTGATAGCTGCCTGCTCCTCGGCGTGGTGGCCGTTGGTCGACACCTTGATCGGGAACGCGACCGGACCACGCTCGGACGGCTTGCGGGTGGCCGAGCCGGTCCACGCCGGACGGCGTCCGCGCTTGCGGATGGGCGCGAAGACCTCGGCGACCTCTTCCTTGTTCAGCGTCTCGCGTTCGAGCAGCGCGATGACCAGGTGGTCGAGCACCTCGCGGTTCTCGACGAGGATGTCGAAGGCCTCCTGGTGCGCGGTCTCGATGAGCTTGCGCACCTCTTCGTCGACCACGCCGGCGACGTTCTCGGAGTAGTCGCGCTCGTGCCCGAGCTCGCGGCCGAGGAACGGCTCGGAGCGGTCGGAGCCGAACTTGATGGCGCCGAGCCGCTCGGTCATGCCGTACTGGGTGACCATGCGCCGGGCCAGCGTGGTGGCCTTGTCGATGTCGTTGGCCGCGCCCGTGGTGGGGTCGTGGAAGACGAGCTCCTCGGCCGCCCGGCCGCCCATCATGTAGGCGAGCTGGTCGAGCATCTCGTTGCGCGTGGTGGAGTACTTGTCCTCGTCGGGCAGCACCATGGTGTAGCCGAGGGCGCCGCCGCGCGGGAGGATGGTCACCTTGTGCACCGGGTCGGTGTGGTGCAGCGCCGCGGCCACCAGGGCGTGCCCGCCCTCGTGGTAGGCGGTGATGCGCTTCTCCTCGTCCTTCATCAGGCGCGAGCTCTTCTGCGGGCCCGCGACGACGCGGTCGATGGCCTCGTCGAGCGCCTGCGGCGTGATCATCTTCTCGTTCTTGCGCGCCGTGAGCAGGGCGGCCTCGTTGAGCACGTTGGCGAGGTCGGCGCCGGTGAAGCCTGGCGTGCGGCGCGCCACCGCCCGCAGGTCGGCGTCCTCGGTCAACGGCTTGCCGCGGGCGTGGACGCCCAGGATCTTCTCGCGGCCCTCGAGGTCGGGCGGCTCGACGGCGATCTGCCGGTCGAAGCGGCCCGGGCGCAGCAGCGCGGGGTCGAGGATGTCGGGCCGGTTGGTGGCCGCGATCAGGATGATGTTGGTCTTGATGTCGAAGCCGTCCATCTCGACCAGCAGCTGGTTCAGCGTCTGCTCGCGCTCGTCGTGGCCGCCGCCCATGCCGGCGCCGCGGTGCCGGCCGACCGCGTCGATCTCGTCGACGAAGACGATGGCCGGCGCGTTCTCCTTGGCCTCCTTGAACAGGTCGCGGACCCGGGAGGCGCCGACACCGACGAACATCTCGACGAAGTCCGAACCGGAGATGGAGTAGAACGGCACGCCCGCCTCGCCGGCGACCGCACGCGCCAGCAGCGTCTTACCGGTGCCGGGCGGGCCGTACAGCAGCACGCCCTTGGGGATCTTGGCGCCGACGGCCTGGAACTTGCCCGGCTCCTGGAGGAACTCCTTGATCTCGTGCAGCTCCTCGACGGCCTCGTTCGCGCCGGCGACGTCGGCGAACGTCGTCTTCGGCGCGTCCTTGCTGGCGAGCTTGGCGCGCGAGCGCCCGAACTGCATGACCCGGCCGCCGCCGCCCTGCATCTGCGTCATGAAGAAGAAGATCAGCGCGCCCAGGATGAGGAACGGCAGCAGTGTGCCGAGGATGCCCCACAGGATGCTCGGCTGCGGCACCTCGATGTTGTAGGTCTCGAGGGAGCTGCCGTCGGCGTCGTGGAGGTCCTGGAGCGACTCCTGCAGCTGCAGGCCCTGGCCCTCGACGTACTGGGCGACGATCTTCGTGTCGTCGCCGTCGGCCAGGGTGAGCTCGATCTCCTGCGTCTCGCCGCCGGTGATCTTCGCCGACTTGACGTTGCCCGCCTCGATCTCGGAGACGATGCGAGCGGTGTCGACCTCCTCCGCACCCCCGGCGCGGTCGAGCACACTGCTCAGCACGACGGCGGCGAGCACGAAGACGAGCAACCAGATGAGTGGTCGCGTGAATCGCTTGGCGTTCATGATGCGAGACCTGACGGCCTCGTACCTCCTGTGATCGGCTGGCTTCAGCACACGCCGCGAACGCCCGGCATGTCCACCGAAGGTGTCGGATCGTCCGACGATACCTTGCGGGGGCCTGCTCGACCATTCCGGCAGGTCTGTTACATGGTACGAACGTCGCAGGTGAGCCGCAGTGTTCCCAGGCCGCTCGCCAACTCGGTCACACCGGACGGGTCAGCTGTACACGTGCGGCGCCAGGGTTCCGACGACGCGCAGGTTGCGGTACCGCTCGGCGTAGTCCAGTCCGTACCCCACGACGAACGCATTGGGGATGTCGTAGCCGACGTACCTGACCTCCACGGAGGTCTTCGCGGCCTCGGGCTTGCGCAGCAGCGTGCACACCTCGACCGACGCCGGCCCGCGCGAGCGCAGGTTCGACACCAGCCACGACAGCGTCAGCCCGGTGTCGATGATGTCCTCGACGACGAGCACGTGCCGGTCGGTGATGTCGGTGTCGAGGTCCTTGACGATGCGCACGACGCCGCTGGACCGGGTGCCCGAACCGTAGGACGAGATGGCCATCCAGTCCTGCTCGACATGCCGCGACAGGTGCCGGCTGAGGTCGGCCATGACCATGATCGCGCCCTTGAGCACACCGACGAGCAGGAGGTCCTTGCCCTCGTAGTCGCGCTCGATCTGCGCGGCCAGCTCGGCCAGCTTGCCCTGGATCTCCTCCTCGGTCAGCAGGATCTTCTCGAGGTCTCCGTCGACGTGTTCTGGATCCACATGCGCAGCCTTTCACACCGCCGGCGAGCGAGGTGCGGCGACCGCGACGACGGTCAGACGCCCTTGTGGGGCGGTTCGTCGGGTTCCTGACGCTGGCCGTCCCCCTGCTGCCCATTCTGGGCTCCCCGTCCCCCTGCTGCCCATTCTCTTGCCGCGAACGGGCGCGTCAAGCGGACTATGGGGCGCTTCGCGCGACGATGACCGCTTGACTCACCCGTCCGCGGCGAAGAACGGGCAGCTATCAGGGGGACGGGGAGGATGTGGGCACGCCTCGGCGTTGCCGCGCCCGTTTCGCGTGCTTTGTCGGGGCTGTGGCCAGCGATGATCCTCGGCGATCGCATACATCACGAGGATTGCGTGAGCTTCACCATGGCTGTAGGGGTGTTGACGCTGGGGTAATCCTCGTGATGGCTCCCGAATCACGGTGAAATCTCACCAGGTGGACGCTCAACGACAGCAACGCCACACAGAAACAGGGCCGACGCCCCGGTCTCGTCGCCACACTCCCCCGTCCCCCTGATAGCTGCCCGTTCTTAGCCGCGGGCGCGCGGGTCAAGTCCAAGCGCCCCGACCACAGCGAAGCCCCACCACAACGCGCGCGGACTTGAGGCGCGCGTCCGCGGCCAAGACAATCGGGCAGCAGGGGGACGGCCCACGCAGCAGGGGGACGGCCCACGCCAGCGCAAAGCCGACGCCACAACCCCCGGTCAGCGCGGCGTGGTGAACCGGAGTACGCCGTCGCGGCGGGTGGCGCGCAGGCCGCCGGGGAGGTCGATGCCGGCCTGTCCGCGCCACGCGGTGACGAGGGCGTCGACGGCGGCGATGTGGGCCGCGGTGAGGTCGGTGGGCGGGCTGCCGGAGGCGATCGCGGCCTGCCGCAGCACCCGCCAGCGGATCGCCCGCGACAGCGCCGCCAACTCGAGGACGTCGAGCCCGGTGGCGGTCTCGGCGCGAGCCCGCTCAGCCGCGTCGCCGGTCTCGGCGCGAGCCCGCTCAGCCGCGTCGCCGGTCTCGGCGCGAGCCCGCTCAGCCGCGTCGCCGGAGTCCGCGTCGGCGCCGGGTGCTGTCGGTGCCCACCCGTAGGGTTGGGTCCCACCCGGACCGGGCGGGGTCTGCCCACGGTGCCGTCGATCGCCGGCCGGGTCGAGCCGCGCGAGCGCATCGGCCGCAGCGGCGTCCAGGGCGTCGGCGTCGGCGCGGGCCAGGCCGGCGGTGCGGGCCAGCGCTTCGGCCACTCCGGGCCCGAGCTCGGCCTCCAGCACCGGCAGCACCCGGTGCCGGACCCGGGCGCGCGCGTACGCGGCGTCCTCGTTGTGCGGGTCGTCCCACGGCGTCAGCCCGGCCGGCAGCGCGGCCCGCACCACGTCGCGGCGCAGGCCGAGCAGCGGCCGCCGCAGCAGGCCCGACCGCTCGGCCATCCCTGACAGCGACCGTGGGCCCGACCCGCGCGCCAGCCCCAGCAGGACCGTCTCGGCCTGGTCGTCGAGGGTGTGCCCGAGCAGTACCGCCGCGGCGCCGGCCCGCGTCGCCGCCGCGGTCAGGGCCGCGTACCGGGCCGACCGCGCGTTGCCCTCCGGACCGTCCGGCCCACGCGAGGCGTCGACGTGCACCGTCACGACGGGGTCGAGCCCGAGCCCGCACAGCGCCGCCGCCGTCGACCGGGCCCGAGCGGCCGAACCCGCCTGCAGGCCGTGATCGACGCAGACGGCACCGGCCCGCAGGCCGCCGCGGGACCGGTCGGCCACCCACGCCGTCGCCGCGGCCAGGGACAGCGAGTCGGCGCCGCCGGAGCAGGCGACCAGCACCGTGGCGCCGTCCTCCAGATCCGCGAGCGCCGCGCGGACGGCCCGCCTGACGTCGAGATGCGGGTGCCCCATGGGACGGGCGGCAGGCGTCAGGCGCCGTCGCGGCCGAGCGCCGGCGTGCCGTGCACCCGGCGCACCCAGGCGACGGGGTCGGCGATCTCGTCCTTGGTCGGCAGCGTGGCCGGCGACTCCCAGATGCGGTTGAAGCCGGCCATGCCGACGCGGTCGACCACGGCGTTCACGAAGGCGGCGCCGTCGCGGTACTGGCGCATCTTGGCGTCGAGGCCGAGCAGCCGGCGGACCGTGCGGTCGAGCCCGACCGACGAGTAGCGGCGCCGCTGGAACCGGCGCCGGATGGTCTCGACGGACGGGATGACCTCGGGGCCCACCCCGTCCATGACGACGTCGGCGTGCCCCTCCAGCAGCGACATGAACGCCGTCACGCGGTCGATGACGGCCTTCTGCGCCGGCGTCTGGACGAGGTCGAGGATCGACCCGGTGCCATCGCCGGACCGGGCGCTCTCGCCAAGGGCGCGGACGGCGTCGCGGGCGCGGGTCAGGAACGCGCCGGGGTCGACGTCGGTGGCCTCGACGAACGCCTCGATCTCGCCGGCCAGGTGGTCGCGCAGCCACGGGACCGCGGTGAACTGCACCCGGTGGGTCTCCTCGTGCAGCGTGACCCACAGGCGGAAGTCGTGGGGGTCGACGCCCAGCTCGCGCTCGACGTGGACGATGTTCGGCGCGACCAGCAGCAGCCGTCCCTGCGCGCCGTCGTCGGGTCCGCCCAGCCGGCCGGACCAGAACGGGTCGAACTGGCCGAGCACCTTGCTGGCCAGGAACGCCAGCAGCGCACCGGTCTGCAGCCCGGTGACCTTGGGCCCGACCCGCTGGAACGGGGAGTTCCCGCGGCCCTTCTGCAGCTTGCGCTGCAGCGGCGCGATGATGGTGCGCATGCTCTGGGCGTTGGCGCGGGCCCAGTTGCCGCGGTCGACCACGACCAGCGGTGCGTATCCGAGCGAGGCATCGAGGTTGGTGAAGCCCTTGACGTGGGCCTCGGCCTCGGCGGCGAGCCGGCGCAGTTCGGCGACGGCGTCGCGGGCCTCGGTGTCGGTGACGGCCGGTCCGGGACCGGCCAGTCGTTGTGCCGTCGCGACCGCGAGGTCCCAGTCGACCATGTCGGGGGTGGCGTCAGCGGTCGTCATACGACCACGCTACGTCACCGATCGCCGGGCCGCCTCAGGCACACGGAGTCGTCGGGCCGGGCAAGCTCCGGTACGGCCCACCCGTTCCCGCACCTCGCACCGACGACATCGAGGAGGCCTTCGGCTCCCTCTCATCGCCGGTCTTGCCCGGCCCTCCTAGGCACAGCCGCAGCCGGCCAGCGCCGCCGCGACGTCGTCGAGCGCCGCCCGCGCCTCCAGCGTGTTGCCGACGTCGTCGGCGAGCACCGCGAACGCGTAGCCGACGCCGTCGGCGGCGACGACCACGCCGGCCAGCGCGCTGACGCCGGTGAGCGTGCCGGTCTTGGCCCGGACCAGCCCGGCCGCGGCGGACTGGTCGCCGAACCGGTCGGCGAGCGTGCCGGTGAAGGCGGCGACCGGAAGGCCGGTGACGACGGCGCGCAGCTCCGGATGGTCCGGCCCCGCGGCCAGGGCCAGCGTCTGCGTGATCAGCGACGCCGGGACCGCGCTGCCGCGGGCCAGTCCGCTGCCGTCGAGCAGCCTCGCGCCGGACGCGTCGAGTCCCAGGTCGGTGAGCGCCCCCACGACCGCCGGACCGGCATCGGCGGATGTGCCGGCCGCGCCGGACGCGAGGGCCACGTGCCGGGCGAGCACCTCGGCGCCGTCGTTGTCGCTGGTGGTGAGGATGTCCTCGACGATGGTCGAGAGCGGCGCGGACGCGACGGCGGCCAGCTCGGCGCCGCCGGCCGGCGCGACGGCCTCGGCCGGTTCGCCGTCGACGGCGATGCCCTGCGCGCTCAGCAGTTCGGCGAACTCGTCGGCCGCGTCGAGCGGCGGGTCGGCGGGCCGGTCCTGGATGTCGGCGGCGAGCGCCGTGGTCGGCGAGACGACGCTGGGGACGTAGCCGGGGCTCCAGTCAGGGTCCACCGCCGGCCCGCTGAACAGCGAGGCGTCGTAGGACAGCGTCACCGTCGTGACCCCGGCGTCGGTGAGTGCCTGCGCCGTCGCCGCGGCGAGGTCGGCCAGCCGGGTGCCGGCGCCGTCGGCGTCCGCCGTGAGCGTCGGGTCGCCGCCGCCCACGAGCGTGATGGCGGACGGATCGGGCCCGCCGACCACCCGGGTGGTGAACGTGTGGTCCGGGCCGAGCGCGTGGAGGGCGGCGGCGCCGGTGAGGATCTTCAGCGTGCTGGCCGGTGTGTGCGGATCGGTGGCGGCGGCCTCGTAGGACGTGTCGCCCGTGGCGAGGTTCACGACGCTGACGCCGACCCGGCCGCCCAGCCCCGCGGCGCCGAGGGTGGGCGCGAGCACGGCGCCGACCTCCGGCTCACCCGCCGCGCCCGCGTCGGCCGGAGCCGCCAGCACGCCGGTCGCGGGCGACCAGTCAGGTGCGGGCGCCGGCTCCGGACGGAACAACGCCGTCTCGGCGGCCGGCGCGGTGTCGACCCAGGGCAGGCCGGTCGTGCGCTCGAGCACGACTCCGGCGCCGGCGGCGAGCACGACGACACAGCCGGCCACGATCCCGGCGCGCCTCCACATCGTCCGCCCCCTCACCTGTTGACACGGCCGACATCACCGTACGGGAGACTGGACCCGACCAGCACATCGGGACGCTTCGAGGTAGGGACCTACAGGTGGAGTTCGACGTCACCATCGAGATTCCGGCGGGCAGCCGGAACAAGTACGAAATGGACCACGAGACCGGCCGCATCAGACTCGACCGCCGGCTCTTCACGTCGACCCGCTACCCCCACGACTACGGGTTCATCGACGACACCCTGGGCCTCGACGGCGACCCGCTCGACGCCCTGGTGCTGATCGAGGAGCCAACCTTCCCCGGCTGCCTCATCCGCTGCCGCGCCATCGGCATGTTCCGGATGAAGGACGAGGCCGGCGGCGACGACAAGGTGCTCTGCGTGCCGGCCGCCGACCCGCGCAAGGTCACCTTCCAGGACATCGGCGACGTGCCGGAGTTCGACCGCCTCGAGATCCAGCACTTCTTCGAGGTCTACAAGGACCTCGAGCCGGGCAAGTCGGTCGAGGGCGCCACGTGGGTCGACCGCGCGGCGGCGGAGGAGGAGATCGAGGCCTCCCGGCGGCGCCTGATCGAGTCCGGCGGCGCCCACTGACCCCACGGGCCGGCGCCGCGCGTCAGACGCGGCCGTAGAAGGACGGGTCGACCCAGTAGAAGACGTCCTGGACCTCGACGTCCTTGCCCGGCCGCGGCGCGTGGATCATCTGGCCGCCGCCGATGTACAGGCCCACGTGGTACACGCCGGAGGCCTGTCCGTTGTCGGACCAGAAGATCAGGTCGCCCGGGCGCAGGTCGGAGTACGAGACGCGGTCGACCCGCTGCGCCTGCGCCACGCTCCAGTGCGGCAGGTCGACGCCGCCGGCCTCCCACGCCCGCATGGTGAGGCCGGAGCAGTCGAAGCTGTCCGGGCCGTCCGCGCCCCACTCGTACGGCTTGCCGAGCTGGGCGAACGCGTAGTCGACGGCGGCCTGCGCGCCGCTGGCCGGCGGATCGGGCTGCTCGGGCTCCTCCGGCTCGTCCGTCGGCTCCGGCGACGGCTCGACGGTGGGCTGCGGCGGTTCGGGCGGCGTCGTCGGCTCGGCCGTCGGCTGCGGGGGCGTGCTGGGCTGCGGCGGCGCGCTCGGCTCCGTCGTCGGCTGCGGCGGCGCGCTCGGCTCGACCGGGACGGTGGGGTCGTCCGGCGGTCCGAGGGACGGCTCGCTCGTCGGCGCGGGCGGCTCGGTCGGGTCGTGCTCCGCCTGGTCCTGTTCGGCCTGCTCCTGCTCGGCGGCCAGGGCCTCCTGGCGCTGCCGCTCGAGCGCGACGGTGGTGCCCCGGGCCGCGGCCAGCTGGGCGATCGCGGCGGTGCGCTGCTCCTCGACCGCGGCGACCGCGCGCTCCTGACCCGCGACCGCGGCCTCGGCCGCCGCCCTGGCCGCGTCGGCCTGTTCGGCGGCGGCGGACCGCTCGGCC
>NZ_QUAL01000106.1 GCF_003579925.1 Jiangella rhizosphaerae
AGCGCGCCGCGCTCGCCGGCCCGCCGCGGCACCCAGGCCAGGCGGGCGCCGGTGACGGTGGCGACGCGGGCGGCCGCGGACAGCGCGCCGGGGATGGTCGCCAGCCGCGAGCCGACCAGGATGACCGCGCCCTTCTCGCGCAGCGCCTCACCCAGGTAGGCGACGCGGTCGTCGCCGAGCGTGATGGCGTTGAGGATCTCGGGCTCGGTGCCCGGCGCGGCCGGCAGCAGGGTGCCGCCGGTCTTGGTCAGGCCGCGGGTGGCGTACGGCGCGATGGCGTGCACCTGCGTGCCGTTCTTGCGGCTGGCCTTGCGCAGCCGCAGGAACAGCGCGCCGGCCTCCTCCTCGGGCTCCAGCCCGACGAGGAGCACCGCCGGCGCCTTCTCGACGTCGCCGAACGTGACGCCCAGTCCGGATCCGGCCACGGACGTCAGGAAGCCGGCCTCCTCGGCCGAGTGCGGCCGCGCGCGGAAGTCGACGTCGTTGGTGTCGAGGACGGTGCGGGCGAACTTCGCGTAGGCGTAGGCGTCCTCGAGCGTCAGCCGGCCGCCGGTCAGGACGCCGACGCCGCCGGCGTCGCGCGACCGGGCCAAGCCCTGCGACGCCAGCGTCAGCGCCTCGGGCCACGACGCCGGAACCAGCTCGCCGGTGTCCTCGTCGCGGACCAGCGGGTGCGTGATGCGGTCGTCGAGCGTGGACCAGCGGAACGCGAAGCGGTCCTTGTCGGTGATCCACTCCTCGTTGACCTCGGGGTCGTCGCCGGCCAGCCGGCGCATGACCGTGCCGCGGCGGTGGTCGACGCGGATCGCGCTGCCGCAGGCGTCGTGCTCGGCGACGGACGGGACGGACACGAGGTCGAACGGCCGCGACCGGAACCGGTACGCCGCGCTGGTCAGCGCGCCGACCGGGCAGATCTGGATGGTGTTGCCGGAGAAGTAGCTCTCGAACGGCTCCTTCTCGTAGATGCCGACCTGCTGCAGCGAGCCGCGCTCGAGCAGCTCGATGAACGGGTCGCCGGCGATCTCCTTGGAGAACCGGGTGCACCGGGCGCACAGGACGCAGCGCTCGCGGTCGAGCAGCACCTGCGCGGAGATGTTGATCGGCTTCGGGTAGGTGCGCTTCTTGCCCTCGTAGCGGGAGTCGGCGCGGCCGTTGCTCATCGCCTGGTTCTGCAGCGGGCACTCGCCGCCCTTGTCGCAGACCGGGCAGTCGAGCGGGTGGTTGATCAGCAGGAACTCCATGATCCCCTGCTGGGCCTTGTCGGCGACCGGCGAGGAGAACTGGGTGTTGATCACCATGCCCGGGGCGACGGTGAGCGTGCAGGACGCCTGGGGCTTGGGCATGCCGCGGCCGTTGCCCATGTCGGGCACCTCGACCATGCACTGGCGGCAGGCGCCGACGGGCTCGAGCAGCGGGTGGTCGCAGAACCGCGGGATCTGGATGCCGATCAGCTCGGCCGCGCGGATGACCAGCGTGCCCTCGGGCACGCTCACCTCGAAGCCGTCGATGGTGACCGTCACCAGGTTCGGCTGCGGCTCCACGGCGTCGGACGTGGAGTTGGTCGTCACGGTCATCAGGCCTTGGCCCCCAGTTCCTGCGCGAACAGCGTCGAGGCGGCCGGGTCGAACGGGCAGCCGCCGTGCTCGAAGTGCGCGATGTACTCGTCGCGGAAGTGCTGGATGGACGAGACCACCGGCGCCACCCCGCCGTCGGCGAGCGCACAGAACGAGCGGCCAGCGATGTTATCGCTCATGTCCAGCAGCTTGTCCAGGTCGGCCTCGGTGCCCTCGCCCTTCTCCAGCCGCTCGAGGATCTGCACCATCCACCAGAAGCCCTCGCGGCACGGCGTGCACTTGCCGCAGGACTCGTGCTTGTAGAACTCGATCCACCGGGCGGTCGCGCGGACCACGCAGGTGGTGTCGTCGAAGATCTGCAGGGCCCGGGTGCCGAGCATCGAGCCGACCCCCGCCATGCCCTCGAAGTCCAGCGGGACGTCGAGGTGCTCCGCGGTCAGCATCGGCGTCGACGAGCCGCCCGGCGTCCAGAACTTCAGTTCGCGGCCGCCGCGGATGCCGCCGGCGAGGTCGAGCAGCTCGCGCAGCGTGATGCCCAGCGGCGCCTCGTACTGCCCGGGCTTCGTCACGTGGCCGGACAGCGAGAAGATGCCGTAGCCGGGCGACTTCTCGTTGCCCATGCTGCGGAACCACTCCGCGCCGCCGGACACGATGGACGGCACCGAGGCGATGGTCTCGACGTTGTTGATGACGGTGGGCGACGCGTACAGCCCGGCCACCGCCGGGAACGGCGGCTTGAGCCGGGGCTGGCCGCGGCGGCCTTCCAGCGAGTCCAGCAGCGCGGTCTCCTCGCCGCAGATGTACGCGCCGGCGCCGGCGTGCACCACGACGTCGAGGTCGAACCCGGAGCCGAGGATGTTCTGGCCCAGGTAGCCGGCCTCGTACGCCTCGGCGACGGCGTTCATCACCCGGCGGAAGACGTGCAGCACCTCGCCGCGCACGTAGATGAACGCGTGCTTGGCGCCGATGGCGTAGGACGTGATGATGACGCCCTCGACCAGCACGTGCGGGTCGGCCATCATCAGCGGGATGTCCTTGCAGGTGCCCGGCTCGGACTCGTCGGCGTTGACCACCAGATAGGTCGGCTTCGGCGAGTCCTTGGGGATGAAGCTCCACTTCATCCCCGTCGGGAAGCCGGCGCCGCCGCGGCCGCGCAGGCCGGAGTCCTTGACCATCTCGACGATGTCGGCCGGCGTGCGCTGCAGGGCGCGTCGCAGCGCCTTGTAGCCGTCGGCCTTCTCGTAGTTGCGCCGGGTGAAGGAGTCGGCCTGGTCCCAGCGCGCGGTGAGGACCGGGGTGAGCGTGGTCGTCACTTGGTGCTACCTCCCAGCTCGCGCTGCCCGCCCTCGGGCGCCGTCCAGCCGTTCTCGTGTGCCAGCTCCAGGCCGGCGAGCGACGCCGGTCCGGCGGCGACGCCCTCGGTGGCGCGGCCGTCCGGGAACCCGGCCAGCACCCGCTCGGCCTGCTTCCAGGTGCAGATGCGCGGGCCGCGGGTCGAGGCGACCTCCTCGCCGGCGCGCAGCCGGTCGACCAGCTCGCGCGCCGACTGCGGCGTCTGGTTGTCCATGAACTCCCAGTTCACGACCATGACCGGCGCGTAGTCGCAGGCGGCGTTGCACTCGACGCGCTCGAGGGAGATCTTGCCGTCCTCGGTGGTCTCGTCGTGCCCGACGCCGAGGTACTCGGACAGGTCGTCCCAGATCGCGTCGCCGCCCATGATCGCGCAGAGCGTGTTGGTGCAGACGCCGACGTGGTACTCGCCGACGGGGCGGCGCTTGTACATGGTGTAGAACGTGGCGACCGCCGCCACCTCGGCCTCGGTGATGCCGAGGACCTCGGCGCACAGCTCGATGCCCTCGGGCGAGACGTAGCCCTGGTGCGACTGCACGAGGTGCAGCATCGGCAGGAGCGCCGACCGCGGCTCCGGATAGCGGGCGATGATCTCGGCCATCTCCGCGCGGACGGTGTCGTCGAGCGGGCCGGCCGCAGCCTCGTCCGGCTGCACGTTCACGTCGTTCACATCTGGTCGAGTCATGCGGGGGTCACTCACTCTCTCCGGTCACCTCACGGCCTCGAACGACCTCGGGGGGAGCCTCCGGCCCCGCCCCTCGGCCGTTGCCCGCACGACTCTCCGGCACCTCGGTCATCGGTCACATCCACCCATCACCGGGTCGATGCTCGCGACGGCCACGATGACGTCGGCCACCATGGAACCCTCGCACATCGCCGGTACGGCCTGCAGGTTGTTGAAGGACGGGTCGCGGAAGTGCATCCGCCACGGCCGGGTGCCGCCGTCGGACACCACGTGCGCGCCGAGCTCGCCGCGCGGGCTCTCGATCGGCATGTACACCTCGCCGGCCGGGACCCGGAAGCCCTCGGTGACCAGCTTGAAGTGGTGGATCAGCGCCTCCATCGACTCACCCATGATGTGCCGGATGTGGTCGAGGGAGTTGCCCATGCCGTCGCTGCCGATGGCCAGCTGGGCCGGCCAGGCGATCTTCTTGTCGCCGACCATGACCGGCCCCGGCTCCAGCCGGTCCAGGCACTGCTCGACGATCTTGAGCGACTGCTTCATCTCCTCGATGCGGATGCGGAACCGCCCGTAGGAGTCGCAGGTGTCCCAGGTGGGCACCTCGAAGTCGTAGGTCTCGTAGCCGCAGTACGGCTGCGACTTGCGCAGGTCCCACGGCAGGCCGGTGGAGCGCAGCACCGGGCCGGTGATGCCCAGCGCCATGCAGCCGGCGAGGTCGAGGTACCCGACGCCGACGGTGCGGCCCTTGAAGATCGGGTTCTCGTTGCAGAACTCCTCGTAGGAGCCGATGTGGTCCCACATCCAGCGCAGGTACTCGCGGATGCTCTCGACCGCGCCCGGCGGGAGGTCCTGTGCGACGCCGCCGGGACGGATGTACGCGTGGTTCATCCGCAGGCCGGTGATCAGCTCGAACAGGTCGAGGGTGCGCTCGCGCTCGCGGAACCCGTTGGTCATGACGGTGAGCGCGCCCATCTCCATGCCGCCGGTCGCGATGCACACCAGGTGCGAGGAGATGCGGTTGAGCTCCATCATCATGACGCGGATGACGTTGGCCCGCTCGGGGATCTCGTCGGTGATGCCGAGCAGCTTCTCCACGCCCAGCACGTACGCGGCCTCGTTGAAGAACGGGGACAGGTAGTCCATGCGGGTCACGAACGTGACCCCCTGGGTCCACGTCCGGTACTCCATGTTCTTCTCGATGCCGGTGTGCAGGTAGCCGATGCCGCACCGCGCCTCGGTGACGGTCTCGCCGTCGAGCTCGAGGATGAGCCGGAGCACGCCGTGCGTCGACGGGTGCTGCGGGCCCATGTTGACGACGATGCGCTCCTCGCCCGCCGCGGCCGCGCCGACCACGTCGTCCCAGTCCTGACCGGTGACGGTGTAGACCGGGCCCTCGGTGGTCTCGCGGACGCCCGCGTAGGGGTCGTCGGCGTAGTCGTCGCCGGCCGGTGTGAAGGTGACGTCCTGCTGGCTCATCAGTTGTACGCCCTCCGCTCGTCCGGCGGCGCGATGGTCGCGCCCTTGTACTCCACGGGGATGCCTCCGAGCGGATAGTCCTTGCGCTGCGGGTGCCCCGGCCAGTCGTCCGGCATCTGGATGCGGGTCAGCGCCGGGTGGCCGTCGAAGAGGATCCCGAAGAAGTCGTACGTCTCGCGCTCGTGCCAGTTGGCCGACGGGTAGGTGTGCACGATCGACGGGATGTGCGGGTCGCTGTCGGGGCAGGTGACCTCGAGGTTGACCCGGCGGTTGTGGGTGATCGAGAGCAGCTGGATGACGGCGTGCAGCTCGCGGCCGGTCTCCTCCGGGTAGTGCACTCCATTGACGCCCATGCACATCTCGAACCGCAGCATGGGGTCGTCGCGGAAGATCCGGGCCACCTCGGCCAGCTTCTCGCGCTTGACGAAGAACGTGATCTGGCCGCGGTCGACCAGCACCTTCTCGAACACGTCGGCGTCGGTGCTGCCGGCCTCCCGCAGCGCCGCGCTGACGTCGTCGCCCAGCTTCTCCAGCTCGCCGGGCCACGGCCGCGGCGTGGAGGCACCGCGGACCGGGTTGGTGTCGCGGACCACGAGCCGGCCATAGCCGGAGGTGTCGCCGCTGCCGCCGTAGGCGCCGAACATGCCGCGCCGCGACGGGTGCTCCGGCGGGAGCCGGGGGCCCAGCGTGTCGGGAGCTTCGGCGGTCGATTCCTCGGCCTCGTCCTTCGCCTCGTCCTGGGTCTGCGCCTGCTCGCCGGGACGGGCGTCGCCGCCGGTGGTGACCTCTTCCTTGGACGGCTGGTCCGGGCCGCCGCCGGGCTCCTCGGCCTTGCCGGGCTGGTCGACGGGGCTGGACTCCGAGCGGGTGCGCGCGGCCTCCTCGACGTCGTCGGGGTGCTGCGTCCCGCTGGTCATGCCCTGCGCGTCGCCGGCGCTGTCGGCGGCCTCGGTCCGCTTCTCGTCGTCGCTCACCGGAGCAGGCCCTTCATCTCGTGCGTGGCCGGCGCGACCAGCGCCCGCTCCTCGGCCTCGGCATCGGCCGCGACCTTGTGCGCGCCCAGCTTGGTGTGCTGGATCTGGTCGTGCAGCTTGAGGATGGCGTCGATCAGCATCTCCGGCCGCGGCGGGCAGCCGGGCAGGTAGACGTCGACGGGCACGACGTGGTCGACGCCCTGGACGATGGCGTAGTTGTTGAACATGCCACCGGACGAGGCGCAGACGCCCATCGACAGCACCCACTTCGGGTTGGCCATCTGGTCATAGATCTGCCGCAGCACCGGGGCCATCTTCTGGCTCACCCGGCCGGCGACGATCATCAGGTCGGCCTGCCGCGGCGAGGCGCGGAAGACCTCCATACCGAACCGGGCGGAGTCGTGCCGGGGACCGCCGAAGGCCATCATCTCGATGGCGCAGCAGGCCAGGCCGAACGTCGCCGGCCAGACCGAGCCCTTGCGCATGTAGCCGAGCAGGCCCTCGACCGTGCTCAGCAACACGCCGGACGGAAGCTTCTCTTCAACACCCATGATTCGCCCCTGCTAGTCCCAGTCGAGCCCGCCGCGCCGCCACTCGTAGATGAACGGCACGGTGATCAGGAAGATGAACGTCACCATCGCGACGAAGCCGAAGACGCCGAGGTGGTCGAACCGGACCGCCCACGGGTACAGGAAGATGATCTCGATGTCGAAGATGATGAACGTCATCGCGGTGAGGTAGTACTTCACCGGGAACCGGCCGCCGCCCACCGGCTGCGGTGTCGGCTCGATGCCGCACTCGTAGGAGTCGAGGCGGGCGCGGTTGAACCGCTTCGGGCCCGCGACGGACGAGAACACCACCGAGCCGACCGCGAAGACCGCGGCGATGGCGATGAGACCGAGGATCGGAGCGTACGAGTTCACGCCAGACCATCCCTCTGCACTGGATACTGCACAGCGTCCTCCATGGGGCTCCTCACGCCGCCGGGGCGAGTCGGGTCATCGCGTTGATGACGCGGTCGTACACGTCACCGTCGCGGTGGTCGGTCAGGTTGGCCAGCAGCTTCAGCGTGAACTTCATCAGCCAGGGCCGCGGGAGGCCGTGGTTCCGGGCGATTCTCATGATCCGTGGGTCACCGATCAATCTGACGAAGATGCGGCCGAGCGTGAAGTAGCCACCGTGTTCGTGCTTCAGCGCCGCAGGATAGCCCTGCAGCACCCGCTCTCGTCCGGCGGCATCCCGGGAGAGCGCGTCGGCGACGACGGTGGCCGCCAGACCGGCCGCCTCCATCGCGTAGTCGATGCCTTCGCCGTTGAAGGGGTTGACCATGCCGCCGGCGTCGCCGACCAGGAGCAGGCCACGACTGTAGTGGGGCTGACGGTTGAATCCCATCGGCAACGCCGCGCTGCGGATGTCACCGACCTGGTTCTCCTCGGTGAAGCCCCATTCCGGCGGGGTCTGGGCGGCCCACCGGCGCAGCATGTCCTTGTAGTCGACGCGGCCGAACGCCTTCGAGGTGTTCGTGATGCCGAGGCCGACGTTGCTCGTGCCGTTGCCGGTGCCGAAGATCCAGCCGTAGCCGGGCAGCAGATCGCGCCCGCCGGCGTCGTTCTCGGCCCACAGCTCCAGCCACGACTCCATCCAGTCGTCGTCGTGCCGCGGCGTCTTGTAGTAGGTGCGCACGGCGACGGCCATCGGCCGGTCGTCGCGCTTGTGGATGCCCATGGCCGTCGACAGCCGCGACGACGTGCCGTCGGCGGCGACCACCAGTGGGGCGCGGTACGTGACGGCGTCGCCGGCCGGGCGGCCGCGCTCGTCCAGCGGCTTCGCGGTGACGCCGATGATGCGGCCGGTGCGCTCGTCGAGCACCGGCGCGGTGACGTTGGTGCGCTCGTGCAGCCGGGCGCCGGCCGCGGCCGCGTGCCGGGCGAGCAGCGCGTCGAAGTCGGTGCGGGTGCGGACCAGGCCGTAGTTGGGGTAGCTGGCCAGCTCCGGCCACGGCAGGTGCAGCCGCATGCCGCCGCCGATGATGCGCAGGCCCTTGTTGCGGATCCAGCCGGGCGCGCTGGTGTCGACGCCCATGCGGACCAGCTGCCGCACCGCCCGCGGCGTCAGGCCGTCGCCGCAGACCTTGTCGCGCGGGAACGACGCCTTCTCGAGCAGCAGCACGTCCAGCCCGGACCGGGCCAGGTAGTACGCCGTGGTCGAGCCGGCCGGCCCGGCGCCGACGACGATGACGTCTGCCTCGCCGGCGGTGCGGGTCGGGGCGCTCGGTCGCGTGCGACCAGTGCGCTGGCTCATCGACGGGTCCTCGGGATGCGTGTCACTGTTCGGTTCGTGGCGGCACGCTCGTGAATTTGTTCACGAGCGCACACTCGGTCCTAAGTGTAGGGGTTCCCTGTCGTGTCACTCACCGGGGGTCACCCCCTCTGACCTGCAGATTTACGCATCAACAACGTTGCGTAATTCGATCGTGTCAGTACACGCCGAGAACCCGCTGCCCGGTAGCGTCCCAGCGCACGTAGGTGGGGCCGATGTCACCCTCCGGATAGACGTTGATGGAGACCTCTCCGTCCGGGAAGTGACCGATGCTGATGTGTCCGATGGGGACATCGGCGACGCCCAGCGCGGCCGGCATACCCGCGATCGCGGCCGCGACGGCCTCCGGCGCGACGTCGTCCCAGGAGAAGAACACCTCGTCGTCCGGCTCGCCGTCGGACAGGTCGCGGTAGGGCTCTCGCGGCAGCAGCAGCCCGCCCTGGTACTCGACGGTGTCGAGGCCGCGCCGGGCCGAGTCGGACCGCACCCGCAGCGAGGCGCGGTCGGCATACAGGCTGATGTCGCTGGGCACGGTGCGGGCGGCCGCCGCCCACAACTCTTGCAGCCCTTCCAGCGTGAACATGGGCACCTGCTCGGTGTCGATCGGCGGCAGCTCGACGTCCTCGACCGGCAGCGGCGCCGGCTCGTCCGGCGGCGGGATCTCCTCCGGTTCCGGTGCCTCGGCGACCGGGCGCGGGCTCGAGCTGCTCGCGTCGTCGCCGAGGGCGTTGTACAGCACCGCACCGACGATCGCGGCGACGACGATCGCGCCGATCGTCAGCGCCGTCGCGAAGAGGAGCGCCCGCCGTGTCTCGTGCCGATCGGACACCGGCGCCTCGGGCGTGGGCGCAGGTGCGGGCGGGGGCATGTCCTCGACCAGCGCATCGAGCTCGGCGATGGACTTCGCCTCGTGCACCAGCGCGGTGCGGCTCTCCATGTCGGCGGTGTCGATGCGCCCCTCGGCGAAGGCCTGGGAGATGGCGGCGGCATACCGGTCGCGGTCGGCGTCGGAGGGCCGCCACCGGCGGTCCGGGCGGCTCACTGGTCGATCCCGTCATCGAGCAGGTACTGACCGGTGGCGTCCCAGGTGACCACCGAGCCGACACCGTACGCGTCGGTCTCGAGGTGCACGTTGATGGTGACGATGTCGCCGTAGAACACGTCGCGGCTGATGACGATCATCTCGACCGCGCGGCCTTCGCGACCGGCGATCTGCGCGGCATGGGCGGCGCAGGCCGCTACGACGGCAGGGTCGACGTCGCTCAGCGGGAAGAACACGGAGTCGGGGTCGTCGCCGTTGACCGTCGTGCCCGGCTCCGGGGCACTGAGCGTGCCGTCGTAGTCGAGATCGTCGTAGGTGAGCGCGCCCGGCGCGGTCTGCACCTCGAGACGAGCTCGGTCCTCGTACACGTACATGCTCTTGATGCCGGCCACCGGCAGCTGCGCCAGCTCGTCCCACATGCGGGTCAGATCGGCCACCGAACGCAGGTCCGGCGGGGCCTCCTCGGCCTCCTCGACCGGCTCGGCCGCGGGCGCCTCCGCCGCTGGTGGCGGCTGGGCGGGCGGTTCGTTCGCGGTGTTGCCCGTCACCAGGAGACCGGCGCCGACGGCCGCGACCACCACGGCCCCCACGACGACGACCGTCGCCACCCGGTTCTTCGGCGTAGCGGGTGGTCCGGGCAGGTCGTCGACGACGGCGTCGAGTTCGCCCATGGTCCGTGCGTAGCGGACGGTGAAGGAGCGGCGCGAGAATTCGGCGTCGTCGATGCGGCCTTCGGTCCGCGCGGTGTCGAGCACCGCGGAGTAGCGCCTACGGTCGCCGTCGCCCGGTTGCCTGTCCTGACCCCGAGCCATGCGGTCAGGGCTTCACGGCGTGGTGCAGTGCGACGATGCCGCCGCTGAGATTGCGCCAGCGGACGTCGGACCAGCCGGCCTCGCGCAGCCAGGCGGCCAGGCCCGGCTGGTCGGGCCAGGCGCGGATCGACTCGGCCAGGTACACGTAGGCGTCGGGACTGCTGGACACCCGGCGAGCGACCGGCGGCAGCGCCCGCATGAGGTACTCGACGTAGACCTTGCGGAACGGCGCGAACGTCGGATGGCTGAACTCGCAGACCACGAGCCGGCCGCCGGGCCGGGTGACGCGGAGCATCTCGCGCAGGCCGGCGACAGGATCGTGCACGTTGCGCAGGCCGAACGAGATGGTGACGGCGTCGAAGACCCCGTCGGTGAACGGCAGCCGGGTGGCGTCGCCGGCGACGAACGGCAGGTCGCCGTGGGCGCGCCGTCCGGTCCGGAGCATGCCGAGGGAGAAGTCGCAGGGCACGACGAACGCGCCGCGGGCCCGGAACGGCTCGCTGGAGGTGCCGGTGCCGGCGGCGAGGTCGAGCAGCCGCTCCCCCGGCCGCACACCGATGGCCGCGACGACGGCTCGCCGCCAGGCGCGGTCCTGGCCGAGCGAGAGCACGTCGTTGGTGAGGTCGTACTTCTCGGCGACGTCGTCGAACATCGCCGCCACCTCGTGCGGCTTCTTGTCCAGGGAGGCGCGGGTCACGTCCACAGGGTAGCCGCGGCCACAGCCGCGGCGGCGACTCGGCCTTACGCTTGGAGATCGTGACGACGCTGCCCGCATCCGCGCCGATGGTCGTGCGCACCACGGAGGTCCCCGACCCGGGGCCGCTGCTGGAGCTGCTGCCCGAGGACACCCCCATGGCCTGGGTCCGGCAGGGCGAGGGGGTCGTCGGGTGGGGGCAGGCGGCCCGGTTCGACACCATCGGCGCCAACCGGTTCGTCGCCGCCGACCGGTGGTGGCGGCGCATGGTCGGCACCGCCGTCGTCCGCGACGAGGTGCGGCTGCCCGGCACCGGCCCCATCGCGTTCGGGTCGTTCGCCTTCGACGACGTCCCCGGCTCGTCGTCGCTGGTGCTCCCTGACACCGTCGTCGGGCACCGGTCCGGGCGCTGGTGGGTGACGACCATCGACGTCACCGGCAACCTGCCCGGCGGTGCGGCGCTGCCCGACGTGTCGCCGGCGCGGCGCCCGGCCGCCGTCGCGTACGCCGACGGCGCGCACAGCGGCACCGAGTGGGAGGCCATCGTCGCCGAGGCGGTCCGCCGCATCACCGCCGGCGAGCTGGAGAAGGTGGTCCTGGCCCGCGACCTCATCGCCGAGAGCCCGGAGCCGGTCGACCTGCGCTGGCCGCTGCAGCGGCTGTCCGAGGGCTACCCGCACTGCTGGACGTTCAGCGTCGACGGCATGATCGGCGCGACGCCGGAGTTGCTGGTGCGGCGCGAGCGCGGCCTCGTCACGTCCCGTGTCCTCGCCGGCACCATCCGTCGCACCGGCGACGACGAGCACGACCTCGCGCTGGCGGCGTCGCTGGCCCGGTCCAGCAAGGACCTCGAGGAGCACGAGTACGCCGTCCGCTCCGTCGCCGACGCACTCGCGCCGTTCTGCTCCAGCATGAACGTGCCGGAGTCGCCGTTCGTGCTGCACCTGCCCAACGTCATGCACCTGGCCACGGACCTCGCGGGCGTCTCCGACTCCGACGCGTCGTCGCTGGCGCTGGCCGCGGCGCTGCACCCGTCGGCGGCGGTCGGCGGCACCCCGACGGCGGTGGCACTGGAGGTCATCCGCGAGATCGAGGGCCTCGACCGCGCCCGCTACGCCGGCCCCGTCGGCTGGATGGACGCCCGCGGCGACGGCGAATGGGGCATCGCGCTGCGCTCGGCCGAGGTGTCCGGCTCCCGGCTGCGGCTGTTCGCCGGCTGCGGCATCGTCGCCGGCTCCGACCCCGCCGCCGAGCTGGCCGAGAGCGTCGCCAAGCTGGTGCCGATGCGCGACGCACTCTCCTCCTGACCACCTCCCGTCACCCCCCAAAGTTGATCTTGGAGTTGTTCGGCGATTGCCGCCCGATTCGTCCGATTGACACCCGAAGAACTCCAAGATCAACTTCGGGGGTGGGGCGGCGTCAGCCGAGGGCAGCGGCGACCGCGGCGCGGATGCGGGCGTGCAGGTCGCGCAGTGCCGCCCGGGCGACCGGTACCTCGAGCACGCTGCGCCCCCTCACGGGCTCGGCCAGCGCCGATCGCAGCGACGCCGCGTCCGTCACCCGCCGGTGCGCCACGCCGTACCCGGCGCACAGCGACGCGAGGTCCGCGCCGTGCGGGGTGCCGAAGACCCGCTCGAAGCGGTCGGCGTGGGCGGGGTCGCCGTGTTCGAGCAGGGCGAAGATGCCGCCCCCGTCGTCGTTGACGACGACGACCTGCAGGTCGGGGCGGTCCTCCAGCGGGCCGATCAGCAGGCCGCCGGCGTCGTGCAGGAACGTGAGGTCACCGACCAGCGCCCGCACGGGCGCCCCGGTCCCCAGCGCCACGCCGGTCGCCGTCGACAGCGTGCCGTCGATGCCGGCCAGGCCGCGGTTGGCCAGAACGGGGCCGGCGTCGGCTGCATCGCCGGGAGCCGGCGCGGCGGCGAGGTCGAGATCGCGGATCGGGTTCGACGAGCCGGCGACCAGCGCCTCGCCCGGACGGCGCGCCGCCCAGACCTGCGCGGCCACCGCCGGCCCGGAGAGCGGCCCGGCCGCGAGCACACCGTCGACGGCGTCCTGGGTGGCCTTCGCGGCCCGCAGCCAGGACGCCAGCCAGTCCCCGCCGCCGGAACCCGCGGCCGGCGCCGTCACCGCCGGCACCACCCGGGAGGCCCGGCGTCCGGCGTCGATCCAGTCGGGCCCGCCGCCGGCGACGACGACCACCTCCGCCGAGTCGCCGGCCAGCAGCGCGCTGACCGGCCGCGACAGCGTCGCATGCCCGAACACGACGACCCGCTCGATGCGGCCGCCGAGCTCGGGCCGCTCGAGCAGCAACCGGTAGGGGCCGACGGCGTTCGGGCCGGACCGGGCGCCCGACGACGGCTCGGCCAGCAGCGGGACGCCGGCGGCCTCGGCGAACGCGCGTGCCGCCGCGCCC
>NZ_QUAL01000105.1 GCF_003579925.1 Jiangella rhizosphaerae
GCCGCGGCTCGCCGCCGCGCCGCGGAGGCCCGGGTGGCCGAGGCGGTCGGCCGCGGCGCCGCCGTCGTCCTGCGGTACCTGGAGCAGTCGCTGGAGCTGGCCGCCGCCGAGCGCGACGAGGTGCAGGAGCTGCGCGCCTCGCGCGAGGCCGCGCTGGCCGAGGAGCGCGCCCGGGTGCGCGAGCTGTCGGCGGAGCTGGACGAGATCACGTCGACCGTCCACCGCGACGAGCTGGCCCGCGCCGAGCACCGCATGCGGGTCGAGGCGCTGGAGACCAAGGCGCTGGAGGAGCTGGGCGTCGATCCCACGACGCTGGTCGAGGAGTACGGCCCGCACCTGCCGGTGCCCGTGCCGCCGGGCGAGGACGGCGAGCCGCGCGAGCCGGTCCCGTACGTGCGCGAGCAGCAGCTCAAGCGGCTCAAGGCGGCCGAGCGCGGGCTGGCGGCGCTGGGCAAGGTCAACCCGCTGGCGCTGGAGGAGTTCGCCGCGCTCGAGGAGCGGCACGCCTTCCTCACCGAGCAGCTCGAGGACCTCAAGAACACCCGCCGCGACCTGCTCGACATCGTCAAGGAGGTCGACGACCGCGTCCAGCAGGTGTTCGCGTCCGCGTTCGAGGACACCGCCCGCGAGTTCGCCGACGTGTTCTCGCGGCTGTTCCCCGGCGGCGAGGGCAAGCTGGTGCTCACCGAGCCCGACGACATGCTCACCACCGGCATCGAGGTCGAGGCCCGGCCGCCGGGGAAGAAGGTCAAGCGGCTGTCGCTGCTCTCCGGCGGCGAGCGGTCACTGGTCGCCGTCGCGTTCCTGGTGGCGCTGTTCAAGGCCCGGCCGAGCCCGTTCTACATCCTCGACGAGGTCGAGGCCGCGCTCGACGACACCAACCTCGGCCGGCTGCTGAACATCTACGAAGAGCTGCGCGAACGCAGCCAGCTCATCGTCATCACCCACCAGAAGCGCACCATGGAGATCGCCGACGCCCTCTACGGCGTCTCCATGCGCGGCGACGGAGTCACGGCGGTCATCTCGCAGCGCATCCGCGAGTCCGAGCCGGTGTGATCCAGGTCACTTTCCCCCTTCACCGCTGGTGACGTAGCTGGTTGACTGGTCATCACCACATCGCTCCTCGCATCGTGAGGGGGAACCGACGATGACGTCGACTCTTCACCGCACCAGTGGTCGCTCCCTCGCCGCCCTCGCGGCGGCCGCCGCGCTCGTCCTGGCCTCCTGCGGCGACGACGACGGCGCGGAGCCCGGCGCCGGCGGCACCAGTCCCGGCGCACCGACGAGCACCGAGTTCGAGTTCTTCTCCTGGTGGACCGGCGCCGGCGACTCCGAGGGCAAGCAGGCGCTCCTGGACCTGTTCGCCGAGCGGCATCCGGACGTCGAGATCATCGACGCGACGGTGGCCGGTGGCGCCGGGACCAACGCACAGGCCGTCCTGACGACTCGGCTGCAGGCCGGCGACCCGCCCGACTCCTACCAGCGCCACGTCGGCGCCGAGCTGCAGCCGGACATCGAGGCCGAGCTGGTCGAGGACCTGACCTGGCTCTACGACGAGGAGGGCTGGAGGGACGTCTTCCCTGAGGACATGCTCGAACTGGCCACGGTGGACGACCGGATCTACTCGGTGCCGGTGAACATCCACCGGTCGAACCTCATCTGGTACAACCCGGCGGTGCTGGCCGAGGCCGGTATCGCGGCGCCGCCGGCCAGCTGGGACGAGTTCCTGCAGCAGGCGGCCACGCTGGAGGCCGCCGGGAAGACGCCGCTGACCATCGGCCCGTCCTGGACGCAGAAGCACCTGCTGGAGAACGTGCTGCTGGGCGAGCTGGGCGCCGAGGCCTACTCGGGCCTGTGGGACGGCTCGACCGACTGGGAGTCGACCGAGGTGACCGACGCGCTCGACATGTTCACCGAGGTGCTCGCGCACAGCAACGTCGACGAGGCCGCCGCCGACTGGCAGCCCGCGCTCGACCCCGTCATCGAGGGCGACGCCGCCTACAACGTCATGGGGGACTGGGCGAACACCTACTTCGCCACCGCGCAGGGCCTGGCCTTCGAGACCGAGTACGGCGTGACGACGTCCCCGGGCACGGAGGGCATCTTCAACTGGCTGTCCGACAGCTTCACCCTGCCGGTGGGGGCGCCGCACCGCGACCTGGCCGTCGAATGGCTGCGCCTGGCCGGGTCGAAGGAGGGTCAGGACACCTTCAACCCGATCAAGGGGTCGATCCCGGCGCGCACGGACGCCGACACGTCGCTCTACACGGGCTACCTGGAGATGCCGCTGACGGACTGGAACGACCCGGAGATCGAGCTCGTCGGCTCGCTGGCGCACGGTGTCGTGGCCGGCGGGGCGTTCAACACCGAGATCGACTCGGCGCTCGGGGAGTTCGTCGCCAGCGGCGACAGCGCCCAGTTCGCGTCGGCGGTCAAGGAGGCCTACGAGGCGAACCAGTAGCTTCGGGGGTGGAGATGTGCCGGATCCGCAAGTGGGGACCAGCGGCGTTGCTCGTCGCGCCGTCGCTGCTGGCCATCGGGGTCTTCGTCTACGGGTTCCTGGGCTGGAACCTGCGCGTCTCGGTCAGCGACTGGCGCGGCCTGCGCGCCACCTACGACTACGCCGGGCTGGACAACTACCGCAGGCTGGCCGAGGACACCAGGTTCATCGACGGCGTGCAGAACGTCGTCGTGTTCACGCTGGTGTTCGTGTTCGGGACGCTCGTGTTCGGGTTCCTGCTGGCGCTGCTGCTGGAGCGCGGGGTGCGAGGGGAGGCGTTCTTCCGGACCGTCTTCCTGTTCCCGATGGCCATCTCGTTCATCGCGACGGCCATCATCTGGCGCTGGCTGCTCAGCAACGCCTCCGGCGCGCAGGAGACGGGGCTGAACCGGCTGTTCGACAGCCTCGGCGTGGGGTTCCTGGCCAACGACTGGTTCAAGTCCGACTCGTACTGGGCCGTCGCCTCGGTCGCGATCGCGGCCGGATGGGCGCTCGTCGGCTACATCATGGCGCTGTTCCTGGCCGGCCTGCGCGGCGTCTCCGACGACCTGCGCGAGGCCGCCCGGGTCGACGGGGCGAGCGAGGCGAAGGCGTTCTGGCACGTGGTGCGACCGATGCTGCTGCCGGTCGTCATGAGCGCCATCGTCATCCTCGCCCACATCTCGCTGAAGACGTTCGACCTGATCTACGCGATGGACGCGAAGAGCCGCAAGATCGAGACGCCGGCGCTCTACATGTGGTTCATCACGTTCGAGGGCCTCAACTTCTCGATCGGCGCGGCCATCGCGACGCTGCTCATGGTGGGCATCGCGGCCGTGATCGTCCCCTACATCTGGTACTCGGTCCGATCGGAGCGCCGGCCATGACCACGTCCGGCGCGCCGCCGAGGATCCGCTCGCGCTGGTGGCCCTACGTCGCCACCGTCCGGTATATCGTGCTGTTCGCGCTGGTCTGCCTGTTCCTCATCCCGGTGTACGTGCTCGTGGTGACCGCGATGAAGGATCCGGCGCAGGTCAGCCCGTCGCAGATGTGGCAGCTGCCCGACTCGCTCTCGCTGGACACGTTCGCCGACGTGTGGCCGGTGCTCGAGCCCGGCTTCCGCAACAGCGTGCTGATGGCGGTGCCGGCCAGCATCATCTCGTCGCTGCTGGGCGCCGCGAACGGGTTCGTGCTGGCCAAGTGGCGCTTCCCCGGCGCCGACGTGGTGTTCCCGCTGATCCTGTTCGGCATGTTCATCCCGTACCAGGCGATCCTCATCCCGATGCGGGAGCTCCTGACCGACTGGAACCTGGTGGGCGGGCTGAGCGGGCTGATCCTCGTCCACATCATCTACGGCCTGCCGATCACCACGCTGATCTTCCGCAGCTACTTCGTGACGATCTCCGACGAGCTGATCGACTCCGCACAGGTCGACGGCGCCGGGATGATCCGCACGCTGGCCTTCGTAGCGCTGCCGATCGCGCTGCCCGCGTTCGCCGTCTCGGTCATCTGGCAGTTCACGTCGGCGTGGAACGACTTCCTGTTCGGGCTGGTGCTCACGTCGACGAACAGCTGGCCGGTCACCGTGGCGCTGAACAACATCGCCGGCGGCCAGGTGGTCCCGTTCCACGAGGCGATGGCCAGCGCGCTGCTGGCCAGCATCCCCACACTGCTCGTCTACATCCTGATGGGCAGGTTCTTCATGCGCGGGCTGATGGCCGGCGCGCTCAAGGGGTGATCCGATTAGCGAGCAGACGTCCGAGAACCGGGCCGCGCCCGTCGAGGCCCTCGCCACGGAGCTCGCCGCCCGCGCGCCGGTAGGGGTCCGGCTCGAGCACGTGTCCAAGCGGTTCCGCGGCGGGGTGGAGGCCATCAAGGACGTGACGCTGGCGGTGGAGCCCGGTGAGTTCGTGGTCCTGGTGGGCCCATCCGGCTGCGGCAAGTCCACCCTGCTGCGGATGATCGCCGGCCTCGAGGAGGTCAGCTCCGGGCGGATCCTCATCGGCGAGAAGGACGTCACGGCACAGCTGCCCCAGCAACGCGACGTCGCGATGGTGTTCCAGAGCTACGCGCTCTACCCGCGGATGACCGTGCGCGGGAACATCGGCTTCGGCCTGCGGATGCGCGGCGTCCCGAAGGAGGAGCGGCGCCGCCGCGTCGACGAGGTGGCGCAGGTGCTGGGCCTGGAGCACCTCCTCGACCGGCGCCCGGCGGCGCTGTCCGGCGGCCAGCGGCAGCGCGTCGCGATGGGCCGGGCGATCGTCCGCGAGCCGCAGATCTTCCTGATGGACGAGCCGTTGTCCAACCTCGACGCGAAGCTCCGCGTCAGCATGCGCGCCCAGCTCACGCTGCTGCACAAGCGGCTCGGTGTCACGACGGTCTACGTCACCCACGACCAGACGGAGGCCATGACGCTCGGGCAGCGCGTGGCCGTGCTGCGCGACGGCGTCCTGCAGCAGGTCGACACCCCGCAGCGGCTGTTCCGGCACCCGGTGAACCTCTTCGTCGCCGCGTTCATCGGGTCGCCGTCGATGAACTTCGTCCACGCGACCGTCCAGGACGGCGCGGCGTCGTTCGCGGGCGTGCGCGTCCCGCTCCCGCCGGACTCGTCGCTCGCCGGTGCGGACCGCCCGGTCATCGTCGGCGTGCGGCCCACGTCGCTGTCCCTCGCGTCGGGAAACGGCCAGCCCGAGCTGCCCGTGACCCCGGCCATCGTCGAGGACCTCGGCGACGAGCGCTACGTGATCTTCGACGTCGACGCGCCGCGCGTGGACACCGAGGCCACCCGCGCCGCGGTGGACGCCCAGGCCGCGGACGACGCACTGCTCGTGCCGCTGGACCGGGCCACCTTCACCGCGCGGCTGCCGGCCGGGACGCCGGTGAGCGTCGGGTCGCCGATCACCGTCGCGCTCGACCCGGCCCGGCTGCACTTCTTCGACCCCGCCACCGGCGCGGCGCTCGAGTAGGCAACGCCGCGCCCACACGGCGCGTCTTTCAGGTGACGGGGCCGGTCCTGCGCTACCGTCTGTGGTGCGGAAGTGAACGATGTTACTGCTGTGACCAACGGGGGTGTCACATGACGGCAGTGGTCGTGGCAATGCTGGCGATCGTGATGGTGGCGACGGCCGTGCTGGCCGCCGTCGGGGCCTACTACCACCTGGCGGGGTCGTCGGCGGTGCGGCGGAGGCTGCGCCGCTGGCGATTTCTTGCGGTAGCGCGCATGGACGACTGGCGTGAAGGGCTGTTCCACGGGCTGCGATGGGCGCGCCGCGCGATCGCCCGCCGGCTGGCCCGGCCGGCACCGGCCGCCCGGCCGGCACCGGGCACCCGGCC
>NZ_QUAL01000104.1 GCF_003579925.1 Jiangella rhizosphaerae
CGCCGCCTCGCGCGCCGTCGCCGCGACCCGCGCGCCGGTGGCCGCCGCCACGCCGTCCGCCCGCGCCCGCGTCCGGTTCCACAGCACGACATCGACCCCGGCCGACCGCAGCCGCGTCGTCATGGCCGCGCCCATCCGCCCGGCGCCGATCACCCCCACCGTCTCGCTCACGTCAGCAGCCAGCCTCCGTCCACGTTGAGGTTGACGCCGTTCATCGCCCGGTTGCGCAGCAGGAAGTCGACCGCGTCGGCGACGTCGGCCATGGTGGCCAGCCGACCGATCGGGGTGCGCGCGATGTAGCCGTCGAGCACCTCGGGCGGCTTGGAGCTCCAGAACGGGCTGTCGCCGACGATGCCCGGGTGGACGGCGTTGACCCGCAGCGGCGCCAGCTCGACGGCCAGCGTGTGGACCAGCCCGGTGACGCCGCCGTTGATCGTCGACACCGTCGTCGACCCGGGGTACGGCCGGTCCTTGGCCAGCCCGCCGAACAGCACCACGGCGCCGTCGGGCGCCATCCGCGGCAGCAGCGCATGCACCACCTCGGTGTAGCCCACCAGCTTCAGCGTCACCAGCCGCAGGGCCCGGCCGACGTCGTAGCCGGCGGCGGTGTTCTGGTCGCGGTCGATGGCGGCGACGACCAGGTGGTCGACCTTCTCGACGTCTTCCAGCGCCGCGCCGATGGCGGCCGGGTCGGACAGCTCGACGGCCAGGCCGCGGCAGCGCGCGCCGACCTCCGCCGCGACGGTGCCGCATCGATCGGCGTCGCGGCCGGTGATGACGACGTCGTCGCCGGCGGCGACCCGGCGGCGGGCCAGCTCCAGGCCGATGCCGGACGTGCCGCCGACGATCAGGATGGTCTTCACGACGGGCCTCCCAGGACGTCGCGCAGGTAGTTCCAGTCGCGGGCGAACCGGTACGAGTACCGCGGCGGCGGCGCCGGCGCCTGCGTCTCCAGCCAGCGCAGCGTGCCGCCGCCGGCGTTGCGGAACGCGTGCGGGCAGCCGACGCCGGCCCAGGCGACGTCGCCGGCCTCGAGCAGGTAGGTCTTGCCGTCGAAGGACGCCTCGACGGTTCCCTCGAGGATGAGGTAGGTCTCCTCGAACGGGTGGTCGTGCGGGGTGGTCGCGCCGTCGGGGTCGTACTGCACCATGAACATGGTGGTCAGGACGGCGCCGAGGTCGCTGTCGACCATCTGCTTGACGTTGATGCCGCCGTAGACCAGCAGCGCGGTGCGCATGCTCGCGGAGACGGCGAGCAGGTCCTGCGACTGCTTGCCGGGATCCATGTGGCCCGGCCGGATGGTGCCGAACCGGTGGGTGCGCGGGTCGCGGACGTCGATGCCGGCGACGGGCCGCACGTCGTCGAGCGGCGGCACCAGGAAGGTGTCGCCGTCGAAGTCGTCGCGCGGCATCGGCCCCTGCATCTCCGCCCACCGCACGGGGGCGTCGCCGTCGTTGCGCCACGCGTGCGTGATGGCCACCGGCAGCAGCCCGTAGTCACCCTCGGACACGCGGTACGAGCCGTCCGGTGTCGTCACGACCGCCGAGCCGGACAGCACGTGGAAGCTCTCCTCGAAGGAGTGGACGTGCGCCGGCACCGATCCACCGGGGTCGAGCTCGCAGACGCCGAAGCCGGTGTGGACGGCACCGGCCCGCTCGCCGACGACGGTCCACCGCCGGTACCCGGTGGCGCCGGCGGCCCAGCCGCCGGGTGTCTCGAAGCCGGCCTGCCCCCCGCGTTGGATCAGGTGCCGTTCGGTCATGCCGCGACCGTCCGCTTCGCCACCTCGCCCACCAGGCGGTCGCGCGCGGCCTCGACCAGGCCGCGGGCCCGGGCGGTGTCGCCGAGCAGCCGGCCGTCGCGCTTGCGGACCGCGCCGTCGACGATGACGGTGTCGACGTTGGACACGTCGGCGGCCAGCACGACCGCGGCCACCGGGTCGATGACCGGGGCGACGTTGAGCGCCGTCGCGTCGATCAGCACCACGTCGGCCCGCTTGCCCGGCGTCAGCGACCCGGTGCGGTCGGCCAGCCCGGCCACCGTCGCACCGTTGATGGTCGCCATCTCCAGCATCTGCCGGGCCGTGAGCATCGTCTCGGGCACGGTCGTGTCGGCCTCCCAGCAGATGGCGTTGACGCGCGCCCGCTCGCCGCCGAACGCCGCCCGCATCTGCGTGAACATGTCGCCCGGCACGGTCGTGACCACGTCGACGGACAGGCTGGGCTGCAGGCCGAACTGGTAGCTCTTGGTGACCGGCGGCCAGCCGTGGCCCATCTGCAGCTCGACCTGCGCCGCGATGGAGATGGTGCCGCCGGTGTCGCGGACCCGGCCCCACTCGTGGTCGCTGAAGTAGCAGCAGTGGATGTACGTGGTGTCGGGACCGAGCAGGCCGAGCCGGTCGAGCTGCTCGACCATGGCGAACCGGCCGGCCAGCCGCCCCATGGCGACGTGGACGGTGACGGGGATGCCCAGCTCGCGGGCGAGGTTCCACTCGGACACGACGACGTCGTCCTGGCAGAAGCCCGGCCCGCGCGTGGCCAGCCCCATGGTGAGCAGGCCGTCGTCGCCGGAGAAGTACGTGCTGCGCACCCGCCGGACGTCGTCGCCGGGGATCGCCTCGGCGCTGTTGAACCAGTACTTCGCCAGCGACGTGTTCGCCGAGCCGTAGGCGTACTGGGCCCGCAGGCCGGCCTCCTGCAGCCCGGCGATGGCGGCGTCGGGGTGCTCGGGGGTGTTGTTGATGTGCGACCAGTCGACCAGCGTGGTGATGCCGGCGTTCAGGCACTCCAGCGAGCCGGCGAGGTTGCTCGCGTACACGTCGTCGGGCTGGTAGAGCGGCGCGAAGCTGTCCAGCACCTCGACGAAGTAGTCGTCCAGCGTGGCGTTGGGCGCGCAGGTGCGGATCGCCGTCTCCCACGTGTGGCGGTGGGTGTCGACGAAGCCGGGGATGACGATGCGGCCCGTGGCGTCGATGACCTCGGCGTCGGACACTTCGTCGGACAGCCCAGGCCGGACGGCCGCGATGGCGCCGTCCTCGATGAGGACGTCGGCGCCGGGAAGGTCGCCGATGTCCGGATCCATGCTGATGACGTGGCCGTTGCGGAGCAGGAGTCGGGTGCTCATGGACCATCCCTTCGTTGCGATGGCGTGCGGTGTGTTCAGTACGTCGTGAGGCTCCTGACGGCGTCGACCACCTTGTCCACGGTGGGGATCACCTGGTCCTCCAGCGCGTCGGCGAACGGCAGCGGCACGTTGGCGCCCGCGACCCGCCTGACCGGCGCGTCCAGCAGCTCGAACCCCTCGTCGGCGACGACGGAGACGACGGTGCCGCCCCAGCCGCCCTGGTAGGGGTTCTCCTCGACGACGACCAGCCGCGACGTGCGCTCGAGGGAGCGCAGCACGGCCGCGACGTCCAGGGGGATCAGGGTGCGCAGATCGAGCACCTCGGCCGCGACGCCGTCGTCGGCCGCGAGCCGCTCCGCCGCGGTGAGCGCCAGCGGCACCGTCGAGGCCAGCGCCACGAGCGTGACGTCGCCGCCCTCGCGCACCACCGCGGCCTCGCCGAACGGCACCACGTGGTCGTCGGGCGCGGGCGCGCCCTTGCTGGCCAGCAGCCCCTTGTGCTCGAAGAAGACGACGGGGTCGTCGCTGCGGACGGCACTGGCCATGAGCCCGACGACGTCCGCCGGCGTCGACGGCGCGGCGATCTTGAGGCCGGGGACCGTCAGCGCCCAGTTCTCCACCGCCTGCGAGTGCTGGGCGCCGAAGCCCAGCCCGCCGCCGTTCGCCGTCCGGACCACCAGCGGGACGGTGACCTGCCCGCCGGTCATGTAGCGGACCTTCGGGATCTCGTTGGCGAGGTAGTCCCAGCAGCAGGCCAGGAAGTCGCTGAACATGATCTCGGCGACCGGGCGCATGCCGGTCATCGCCGCGCCCATGGCCGCGCCGACGATGGCCTGCTCGGAGATCGGGGTGTCCCAGACGCGCTCCGGGCCGAACTCCTCGAACAGCCCGACGGTGGTCTTGAAGACGCCGCCCGCGGCGCCGATGTCCTCGCCCAGGCAGACGACCGCGGGGTCGCGGCGCATCTCGCGCGCGATGCCCTCGGCCACCGAGTCGCGGTAGGTCACGTCCGCCATGCGGCACCTCCGTCCGCCCACACGTCGGTGAACGCCTCGCTCAGGTCGGCCTCGGGCGCCGCCCTGGCCGCGGCGACCGCCTCGTCGACGACGCCGGCGGCGCGGTCCTCGGCCGCCTTGATGTCGTCGTCGCTGGTTCCCGCCTCGCGCAGCCGCTGCGCCGACACCGTCAGCGGGTCGCGTTCCAGCCAGCGCTCCAGCTCGCCGTCGGGCCGGTACTTCGCCGGGTCGGTGCGGCTGTGGCCGTAGTGCCGGTAGGTGTGCGCCTCGAGCACGGTGGGTCCGTCGCCCGCGCGGGCCCGCTGCGCCGCGCGGGCGACGGCGTCGCGCACCGTCACCACGTCGTTGCCGTCGACGACCTCGGCCGGGAGGCCGTACGACGGTGCCCGGCCGGCCGCCGGGTGCTCCGCCGCCGTGACCGAGCCGATCGGGGTGTACTCCATGTAGAAGTTGTTCTCGCAGACGAACAGCACGGGCAGCCGCCAGACCGCGGCGAGGTTGAGCGCCTCGTGGAACGCCCCGATGTTCGTGGCGCCGTCGCCGAAGAACGCGACCGCCACCTGGTCGGTCCCGCGCAGCCGGGCCGACCACGCGGCGCCGACGGCCATCGGCAGGTGCGCCCCGACGATGGCGTAGGAGCCGAGCATGCCCGACCCGGCCTTCGTGAGATGCATCGAGCCGCCCTTGGCCTTGTTGAGGCCGGTGGAGCGCTGCATGAGCTCGGCGAGGCACTCCTCGGGCGTGGCGCCCCAGGCGATGGCGTGGTGGTGGCCGCGGTAGGTGGCGAACGCGTAGTCGCCGTCGCGCAGCGCCGCACGGGCCCCGACGGCGACGGCCTCGTGCCCGGCGGCCAGGTGCGTCGTGCCCTTGACCAGGCCGGACATGAAGAGGTCGTGCGCGGCCTTCTCCGTACGGCGGATCACCGCCATGGTCTCGTGCAGGGCGAGCAGGCCGGTCGCCGCCGTCGCGTCGGTCATGGGGTGGCCCCGTTGGTGTTGAGGTGCGACTGCGACTCGCGCAGCGAGTTCAGCTCGCCGCCGACGGTCCAGTACTTGCGCCCGGCGACCAGCAGCTCCTCGGCCGGGAACTTGGTGATGACCTCGCAGCCGTCCGCCGTCACCACGACCTCCTCCTCGATGCGCGCGGCGGACCAGCCGTCGGCGGCCGGCCAGTACGTCTCGAGCGCGAAGACCATGCCCTCCTCGAGCACCTCGGGGTGGTCCAGCGACACCAGCCGGGAGAAGATCGGCTTCTCCCAGATCGACAACCCGACGCCGTGGCCGTACTGCAGGGCGAACGCCGCCTCCTCGTCGGCGAAGCCGAACTCGTCGGCCCGCGGCCACAGCGACACGATGTCGGCCGTCGTCGCGCCCGGCTTCACCTCGGCGATGGCGTGGTCGATGAACTCGCGGCAGCGGGTGTAGGCGTCGCGCTGGGCCGGCGACGCGCTGCCGACGGCGAACGTGCGGTAGTAGCAGGTGCGGTAGCCGTTGTAGCTGTGCAGGATGTCGAAGAACGCGGGGTCGCCGGGGCGGACGATGCGGTCGCTGTAGACGTGCGGGTGCGGCGAGCAGCGCTCGCCGGAGATGGCGTTGACGCCCTCGACATACTCGCTGCCGAGGTCGTAGAGGACCTTGCTGACGACGCCGACGCACTCGTTCTCGCGCACGCCCGGCCGCAGGAAGCCGTAGAGCTCGTCGTACGCGGCGTCGACCATCGAGGCGGCGTGTGCCAGCAGCGCGATCTCGTCCGGCGTCTTGATGCGGCGGGCCTCGAGGAACACCTGCTGGCCGTCGACGACGTCGAGGTGCTGGTTCGCGAGGGCGGCGAGCACCGGCATCTCGGCGAGATCGACACCGACGGGCTCGTCCTCGAGCCCGTGGTCGGCGAGCACCCGGGCGATCTTGCCGGCGACGTCGTCGGCGATGCCGGCGCCCGGGTGGAACGCGCCGCGCAGCGTCGAGATGCCCGCGCGAGCGCGGTTCGCGCCGTCGAGCCACGGGTTGTACAGCTGGTGGTGGCGCGCCGCGGACCCGAAGTCCCACACGATGGGCTCCCCGCCGCGGGGGAGCAGCGCGAACCGGATGAGCTTGTCGACCGCCCACGTCCCGATGTGCGTCGACGTCATGTACCGGATGTTGGCGAAGTCGAAGGCCAGCAGCGCGCCCAGCTCGGAGCGGTCGAGCGCGGCGCGCAGCCGTTCGAGGCGTTCGCGGCGCAGCCGGTCGACGTCGATGCGCTGTTCCCAGTCGACGGCGTTGGGTCCGTAGGTGCGTATCGGCATGGCGCGGGCACCTCCCGAAGTGTTCAGTGACACTTACTATCCGAGTGAACCGGACCCACGCTGAGACGTCAACCCGCTAAAATGCTCAGTCATGGTGAACGGGACGGTGGCCGTGTGAGCCCGTCGGCGGTGCCCCCGATCGGGGAGCGCATCCGGCACGAGCGCCTGCGCCGAGGGGTCAGCGCGCGTGCGCTGGCCCGCGAGATCGGGGTGTCGGCCAGCCTGATCTCCCAGATCGAGACCGACAAGAGCCAGCCGTCGGTGAGCACGCTGTACGCCATCACGACGGCCCTGGGCATCTCGATCGAGGACATCTTCGCGCCGGACGGCGAGGCCGCGGGCCCCGCGCCGGCCGACGGCGCGGCCGCGGCGCCGCCGGTCTCCGTGCCCGAGACGATCAGC
>NZ_QUAL01000123.1 GCF_003579925.1 Jiangella rhizosphaerae
AGCCGCCGCCCACCGGCCGCGGCGGCGGCCGAACCCCCGGCCCCGCCGACGACCCCGGCGCGCCGCCGCGGTTCGTCCGGTACTCCGACGGCCGCATGGTGGCCGGTGTCGCCGTCGCGCTGGCCGCACAGTTCAAGGTGCAGCCGCTCGCCGTCCGCATCGCGTTCAGCCTGCTCAGCGCGGTCTCCGGGTTCGGTGTGGTGCTCTACCTCGCGCTGTGGATCTTCACGCCGCTGGACCAGACGGTCGCGCGCGAGGCCGAGGAGGCGCGCACGCCGGCCGGCCTGGCCGCGGCCACCCGCACCGGCAAACGCCGCCGCCGGACGCTGTCGCAGCGCACCGGCGACCTCGGCCAGCTGGCCGCGCTGGTGGTGCTCGGAGCCGGGGTCTGGCTGCTGGTCCAGCAGACCCCGCTGGGCGTCAGCCCGGCCGTGTTCTTCCCGCTGCTGCTGGCCGCCGCCGGCCTCACCCTGGTCTGGCGTGCCGCCGACGAGCAGGAGCGCAGCCGGCTGTCGGCCATCTCGCCGCGGCTGCCCTGGCTCGCGGCGCTGACCGGCAAGGGCGGCTGGATCGCCGCCATGCGGGTGGTCGCCGGCGCCGGCGTCGTCGTGGCCGGCGTGGTGGTGTTCCTGGTCGGCCAGGGCCAGTTCGACGCGACGATGGACGCGCTGGGCGGCGTGCTGGTCATCCTCGTCGGCGTCGGGCTGATCACCGGACCGTGGCTGTGGAAGCTGTGGCGCAACCTCGAGAGCGAGCGGCGCGCCCGCATCGTCTCCCAGGAACGCGCCGACATGGCCTCCCACCTGCACGACTCCGTCCTGCAGACGCTGGCGCTGATCCAGAAGCAGGCCCACGACCCCCGCGCCGTCGTCCGGCTGGCCCGCAGCCAGGAACGCGACCTGCGTGCCTGGCTCTACAGCGACCTCGTCGACGACGGGTCGTCGCTGGCCGCCGCCCTGACGAAGATGGCCGCCGAGGTCGAGGACTCCTTCGGCACGCCGGTCGAGGTCGTCACCGTCGGCGACACCGAGATCGACGACGCCGCCCGGGCCGTCCTCAAGGCCGCCCGCGAGGCCACCGTCAACGCCGCCAAGCACTCGGGCGCTGACAAGATCGACATCTTCGTCGAAGCCGGCGGCGACGGCGTCGAGGTGTTCGT
Organism: Jiangella rhizosphaerae; assembly: GCF_003579925.1. Taxonomy (GTDB): domain Bacteria; phylum Actinomycetota; class Actinomycetes; order Jiangellales; family Jiangellaceae; genus Jiangella; species Jiangella rhizosphaerae. The sequence goes on from NZ_QUAL01000123.1 coordinate 1,160, forward strand.
CCGCGACCGCGGCGCCGGGTTCGACCCGGACTCCGTCCCCGAGGACCGGCTCGGTGTGCGACGCTCGGTCATCGGGCGCATGGAGCGGCACGGAGGCGAGGCCACCATCCGGTCCGCGCCCGGCGAAGGCACGGAAGTCCGACTGTCGACCAGGAGAAGCTCGTGAGCGAGATCAAGCCAGACGAGACCAGGCCCGCCGACGCCGGCCCGGTGACGGTCGTCCTCGTCGACGATCACGCCATGTTCCGCACCGGCGTCCGCGCCGAGCTCGCGCAGGCCCCGTCCGTCGACGTCGTCGGTGAGGCGGCCGACACCGCCGAGGCCGTCGCGGTGGTGCTGCGCACCAAACCCGAGGTCGTGCTGCTCGACGTGCATCTGCCCGGCGGCGGTGGTGCCGAGGTGATCCGCCAGGTGCACCCCAAGGAGCCGGGCGTGCGGTTCCTGGCGCTGTCGGTGTCCGACGCCGCCGAGGACGTCATCGGCACCATCCGCGCCGGCGCCCGCGGCTACGTCACCAAGTCCATCACCGGCGACGACCTCGTGTCGGCCATCGGCCGCGTGGCCGACGGCGACGCCGTCTTCTCGCCGCGGCTGGCCGGGTTCGTGCTCGACGCGTTCGCCGGCACCGAGGCGCCCTCCGTCGACGACGACCTCGACCGCCTCACCCAGCGCGAACGCGAGGTGCTGCGCCTGATCGCCCGCGGCTACGCGTACAAAGAGATCGCCAAAGAGCTGTTCATCTCGGTCAAGACGGTCGAGACGCACGTGTCAGCGGTACTGCGCAAGCTGCAGTTGTCCAACCGGTACGAGCTGACTCGGTGGGCGACTGACCGACGCCTGGTCTGATCCGGCTCGACGTTGGCTGGGCTCCCCGTCCCCCTGCTGCCCATTCTCTTGCCGCGCAACCGCGCCTCAAGCGGACCTATTTGGGCGCTTCGCGCCGACGAGGATCCGCTTGACCCGCGGCTGCGCGGCCAAGAACGGGCAGCTATCAGGGGGACGGGGAGGATGTGGGCACGCCTCACGCGGGGTGTGCCCGTTTCGCGCCGTTTGTCGGGGCTGTGGATGGCGATGATCATCCAGGATCGTCTACATCACGAGGATTCCGTGAGCGTCACCATGACTGTAGGGGTGTTGACGCTGGGGTAATCCTCGTGATGGCTCCCGAATCACGGTGAAATCTCACCTGGTGGACGCTCCACGACACCAAACTCACACAGGAACCGGGCCGAATGCCCCAGCCCCGTCGCCACTCTTCCCCCGTCCCCCTGATAGCTGCCCGTTCTTAGCCGCGCACGCGCGGGTCAAGTCCAAGGCCCCCACCCGCAGCGAGCAGTGAACAGTCAGAGGCCGCGGACTTGAGGCGCGCGTGCGCGGCCAAGACAATCGGGCAGCAGGGGGACGGAGCCAACGCCACAAACGCCTGACGGCCCCGACGCACCGGAATACGACACAACGTAGTAGGCTGCTGCCCGCCTCGACGCGGGAAGGGTGATCATGGAGTTCGTCTACGACCTGGTGCTCGTGCTGCACTTCTTCGGGCTGGCCAGCCTGCTCGGCGGGATCATGGTCCAGCTGAGTGCCCGGGGTGGCCGCGTCGTGAACATGGCGATGCTGCACGGCGCGCTGACGCAGCTCGTCACCGGCGTGGCGATGGTCGGCATGGCCTCCGGGATCGACTCCCTCGACAAGGAGGTCGACAACGCGAAGATCGGCGTGAAACTGGTCATCGTGCTGATCATCACGGCGCTGGCCTTCGCGAACCGCAAACGCACGGCGATCGCCGACGGACTGTTCTTCGCCCTGTTCGGGCTGTCCGCGGCGAATGTCGTGATCGCCGTCTTCTGGAACTGATCCCGGCGGCCGGAGTGGCCGGTTCCCGCACACCCCTGCGTCGGTTAGGGTAGCGGGGCAGTCGACCCCGACCGGGAGGTCCGCGAGTGACGCCGATCCGGCGCCTGGCCGCCGCCGCGGCCGCGACGATCTTGACGAGTGTGCTGGTCACCGGCGCATCCGCGACGGCGTCCGCCGTCGAGCACGACGGCGGGTGCCAAGGCCTGGAGTTGTGTCTCTACTACAACTCCGGACAGTCCGGCGCACTGCACGACTTCCGCTACCGGGTCAGCGATTTCGCGCCGTACCGCTTCCTCGGCTCGGGCAAGGGCGCGGGCACCCCGGTGAAGAACAACGCGGCGTCGGCGGCCAATCGCGATGGCTATTTCACCGCGCGCGTCTACTTCAATTCTGGTTATGCTGGCCCGGCTGACGACGTGCCGCCGCTGTCCGCGCGGAATCTCGGCGACACGTACAACGACAACGCATCGTTCAACTGGTGCCACCAGCAGCCCCTGGTGTGCGGCTGACCGGTGGCCCTGCGAAAGGCCGTGGCATGACCGCCCGTGTGCTCGTCCGTACCGCCGTTCTGCTCGCCCTCCCGATCGCCGTCGCCGGCTGCGCCGCCGCGCCCGCCGACGTCGCCGTCGAGTCGTCGGGCGGAGCGGCCGCGGTCGCCGGTGCCGAGCCGGTGCGGCCGGCGGAGACCGTGCTGACGCTGCCGCTCGACGCGTACGCGCTCACCGCCGCCGAGGACCACGTCCTCGCGCGGGCTGCCGAGGCGCACGTGCGCCACTGCGCCACGTCGCTGGGCCTCGACGCCGCGGCCGTCGATCCGCTGCCGTTCGGCACCGCCGCCGAGTCGGCCTCCGCCGCGGCGGGCCGCCACGACCGCCGCTACGCCGTCGCCGACCCCGAGGTCGCCGCGGCGCACGGCTACCACCCGCCGTCCACCACCGACGTGCGGCGCGAGTTCTACGAGGCGCACACCGACGCCGAGCTCGCGATCCTGGTGGGGGCGACGGCCGACGGCGTCCCCACCGCGCGCGAGGGGATTCCCGACGGCGGCTGCCTCGGCGCGGCGGCCCGCGCCACCGCGGTGGCCGATGAGGCGGCGCTGCGGGCAGGGCAGGAGCTGGTGTCCGCCGTGCAGTCCGACGCCTGGCACGCCGCGCTCGCCAACCCCCGGGTGCTCGACGCGTTCGCGGCCTGGTCGGCGTGCATGGCCGAGGCCGGCTACGACTACGCCGCGCCCATGGACGCCAACGACGACCCCCGCTGGTGGACGTCCGACGTCGCCGGTCCCGAGGAGATCGCCACCGCCGTCGCCGACGTCGCCTGCAAGGAGTCCACCGGGCTCATCGCGGTGTGGTCCGCCGTCGAGGCCGGCCACCAGTCGCGGCTCATTGCGGCCAGCCGAGCGGAGCTGGATGCGTACCGCGCACTGCTCGACGCCCAGGTGTCGGCCGCGTCCACGGCCAGGTGAGCAGGGCCCACACCGCGGCGACGAGCACCGTCTCGACCACCACGTACCACGGCCAGGGGCCGAACAGGTCCAGCAGCGACGCCGAGTCGGGTTTGGCGTTGAGGAAGCCGTAGTTCGTGCCGGCCGCCACGTTGAACGCGTACACCGTCACCGCCCAGGCCGCCGTCGCCGCCACCGCGACCCGGTACGAGTCCCAGCCCGGCCGGATCCCCAGCCCCCACGTCAGGAAGAGCGCCGCCACCACGGTCCCGCCGTGCATCGACCAGTAGAGGACGAACGCTGGGTCGGGGAACTCCGCGTCGAGGTCGGGGGTGAGGATCGGCTGGATGCTGAGGGTGAGGCCCCAGTAGTACGTCAGCGCGGCCGACCAGCGCCGGCGGGTCAGCAGCGCGTGGATCGCCGCCAGCCAGGCGAGGTCGCACAGCTGGATCGGCAACGACAGGCCCACGTCGAACCGGCCGGGCAGGTTGAAGTACACCTGCAGCGGCAGCGTCAGCGCCAGGAAGACCACCGCGAACCCGGTCGCGAGCCGATCCGCCGCGCGGGTGCCGCGGGCCGCGCGTCCCCGCCGCACCAGCCACCAGGCCAGAGCGGCCAGCACGACCAGCACGGCCACGTGGGACGGACCGTACGGCGTGAAGGTATCGCCGGGCATCGCCACCGCTCCCACCCTGATCGGTTCCCGTCCGGCGCGAGGTCATGCGCGGGAGCATCCGACCGCCGCGGCGTTCGTAAGCGTGTTCGGTCGGAGTCTGTCGGCGGACGGGCATAGGCTGGGTGCGCCAGCGCCAAGCGAGTGAGAAGGCGAGTGTGACCCGCCGGCAATGAGTGCCCTGTTCGACGACCTCACCCTGACCGAGGCGGCCACGCCGAGCAAGCCGGTCAAGCGGCGGTCCCGCGACCCCGAAGCGCTGCTCGACGGGCTCAACGGGCCGCAGCGCGAGGCGGTGACCCACCAGGGGTCGCCGCTGCTCATCGTCGCCGGGGCGGGGTCGGGGAAGACGCGGGTGCTGACGCGGCGCATCGCCTACCTGCTGGGCGAGCGCAACGCGCACCCGGGTTCCATCCTCGCCATCACGTTCACCAACAAGGCGGCCGGCGAGATGAAGGAGCGCGTCGCCGACCTCGTCGGCAAGCGCTCCGACATCATGTGGGTCTCCACGTTCCACTCCGCGTGCGTGCGCATCCTGCGCCGCGAGGCCAAGCACTTCGGCTACACCTCGTCGTTCTCCATCTACGACCAGGCCGACTCCCAGCGGCTGATGTCCATGGTCTGCCGCGAGCTCGACCTCGACCCGCGCCGCTACCAGCCGCGGCAGTTCAGCTACGCCGTCAGCAACTTCAAGAACGAGCTCATCGACTACGAGACCGCGCTGGCCCGCGCCGACACCCACCACGAGAAGATGGTGGCCGAGGCGTACGAGCTCTACCAGCGCCGCCTCACCGAGGCCAACGCGTTCGACTTCGACGACCTCATCATGACGACGGTGCACCTGCTGCAGGCGTTCCCCGACGTCGCCGAGAACTACCGCCGGCGGTTCCGGCACATCCTGGTCGACGAGTACCAGGACACCAACCACGCCCAGTACGTGCTGGTGCGCGAGCTCGTCGGCACCGGCGTCATCTCCGGCGAGGACGAGCCCGCGGTGCCGCCGGCCGAGCTGTGCGTGGTGGGCGACGCCGACCAGTCCATCTACGCATTCCGCGGCGCGACCATCCGCAACATCCTGCAGTTCGAAGAGGACTACCCCGACACCCGCGTCATCCTGCTCGAGCAGAACTACCGCTCCACGCAGACCATCCTGTCCGCGGCCAACGCCGTCATCGCCCGCAACCCCGGCCGCAAGCCGAAGCGGCTGTGGAGCGACAGCGGCGACGGCGCCAAGATCGTCGGGTACGTGGCCGACGACGAGCACGCCGAGGCGCAGTTCGTCGCCGACGAGATCGACCGGCTCACTGACGAAGGGCTGGCCCGCACCGGCGACGTCGCGGTGTTCTACCGCACCAACGCCCAGTCCCGCGTGCTGGAAGAGATCTTCGTCCGGGTCGGCCTGCCCTACCGCGTCGTCGGCGGCACCCGGTTCTACGAGCGGCGCGAGATCCGCGACGCGCTGGCGTACCTGCGGTTCCTGGCCAACCCCGAGGACTCCGTGTCGCTGCGGCGCATCCTCAACGTCCCGAAGCGGGGCATCGGCGACCGCGCCGAGGCCATGGTCGAGGCGCTGGCCCAGCGCGACCGCACCACGTTCTTCCAGGCGCTGCGCCGTGCGGCCGACGCACCCGGCATCGCCACCCGCTCGGTCAACGCCATCGAGGGATTCGTCGAGCTCACCGACGAGCTGCGAGCGCTGGTCGACGACGGCGTCGGGCCGGCCGCCATCCTCGAGGCGACGCTCGACCGCACCGGCTACGTCGCCGAGCTGTCCGAGTCCGATGACCCTCAGGACGAGACGCGCCTCGACAACCTCCGCGAGCTGGTCGCCGTCGCCGGCGAGTACGAGGCGAGCGAAGACTTCGACGGCTCGCTGTCGGGGTTCCTCGAGCAGGTCAGCCTGGTCGCCGACGCCGACGAGATCCCCGAGGGCGACGACCACGACGGCATGGTCACACTGATGACGCTGCACACCGCGAAGGGCCTGGAATTCCCCGTGGTGTTCCTCACCGGCCTCGAGGACGGCGTCTTCCCGCACCAGCGCTCGCTGGGTGGCAACTCCCAAGAGCTCGAGGAGGAGCGCCGGCTCGCCTACGTCGGCATCACCCGGGCGCGCGAGCGGCTGTACCTGTCGCGGGCGTTGCTGCGCAGCGCGTGGGGGTCGCCGGCGCACAACCCGGCGTCGCGGTTCCTCGCCGAGATCCCCGACGAGCTCATCGACTGGCGCCGCACCGAGGCCGACCAGGTCAAGTGGAACACGCCGCCGCCCCCGCGCCGTCAGCCGGTCAGCGGCCGGTCCACCGGCGCCGGCAACCGGCCCGTCATCTCGCTGTCGCCCGGCGACCGCGTCACCCACGACGCGTTCGGCCTCGGCACCGTCGTCGCGACCAACGGCCAGGGCGAGCACGCCCAGGCCACCGTCGACTTCGGCGAGTCCGGGCTCAAGACGCTGCTGCTGCGCTACGCCCCGGTCGAGAAGCTCTGAGCCAGCTCCGCCGCCCGCCGCCGTCCGTTCCGGTACAGGACGACGGCGGTGGCGACGCTCGCCGCCGCCACCCCGATGAGGATGGCCCAGAAGACGGCGGGCGTCAGCCAGCCGCCCTCGGTGGTGCACGACTCGTAGGTGGTGCCGTCCTCCCTGACTCCGCCGCTACACACCTCGGACGCGCCGGACGTGAACAGCCCGAAGAAGAGCAGCACGCTCAGAGCCGGCAGCAGGAACGTCCCGGCCAGCTTCTCCAGAGGCGTCCACAGCTGCGACAGCCAGAGCGCGGCCCAGCCCGCCAGCACGGCGAAGGGCAGCAGCAGGATGCCGCCGACCGTCGCGAGCAGGGTCAGCAGCAACGGCGCGGCCAGCAGGGCGACCACGACGAAGGCCGGCACCCAGTCACGGCTCAGCACCGGTGCGTCTCGCCGCCCGCCGATCGCTGGTCCGGCCGCGGCGCCGCTGACACCGTCGGCACCGGTAGCCTCGGCCGCGATGGCGAGCGGGTCGCCGAGCGCCCGCAGCACCTCGTCGACGTCCGCGTCGGTGACGGGGGACCGGCCGGCCAGCGCCGCCTCGATGTGCTCGCGGATTCCGGCGACGACGTCGGCCCGCTCGGTCTCCGGCAGGCCGCCGAGCGCGCCGGCCAGCTCGGCCAGGTAGCGGTCGACGCGCTGGTGCTGGGTGGCGGACAGCATGGGCTCCTCCATGGCGGTCACCCTCGCCCCGTGGCGAGGACGCGGTCGACGGCGTCGCGGAACGGCTGCCAGGTCTTCTCGAACGTCTCCAACGCGGCCCGGCCGTCGGGTGTCAGCCGGTAGTAGCGGCGCGGCGGCCCCGACTCCGACTCCCGCCACGACGACGCCACCAGCCCGCTCTTGCGCAGCCGCGACAGCAGCGGGTACAGCGTGCCCTCGCCGGCCATCAGCACCCCGTCGGTCAGCTCGCGGGCGAGGTCCAGCCCGTACCGCTCGCCGTCGCGGATCAGGGCCAGGATGCAGTACTCCAGCGCGCCGCGCCGAAGGTTGGTCATGATCTGGCCCTCGCCAGGTACCATGCGACACAACCTACCACGGTCCGCCGTATCGCGGCGCGTCCCGTCAGCGGCCCTGCCCGCCACCCCGTCCATGGCGCTCCACCCACCATCACGCCTCGATGTTGATCTTGGAGTAAAGCCGCCAACCCAGCGTGAAATGTCCGATAGATACCGGCACTACTCCAAGATCAACATCGAGGGGAGCGTAGGGCTGACGGGAGGACGGCGTGAATGAGGTGTGCGTCAGCCGGTACGGCGGCGCTGGCGGTCGATGGCGCGACGTACGCGGTCGCACAGCCGCGAGCGGTGGATGAGGTCGTCGGCGGTCACCCGCACCACCTCCCAGCCGTGGTCGCGTAGCACTTCGTCGCGGGCGATGTCGGCGCGCCAGCGCTTGGCTTTGGTGCGGTGAACGTCGCCCTCGTACTGGATGGCGACCTTGGCGTCCTCGTAGGCGAGATCCGGCCGGCCGATCCAGCCGCCATGGTCGTCGGCGACGGCCGGGTTGACCGCCGGTTCGGGGAGGCCGCCGTGGTGGGTCAGGATCAGCCGAAGCCGCGTCTCCTGCGGCGAGTCGACCCGGTCGCGAACGAGTCGCGCCAAGGATCGCGCCCGCACGATGCCCCGTCGCCGCCGGGCCGCGTCGGCACGCTCGACCAGCCGCTGCGGGGTCGTCAACCCGCGGGCCACCATCGCATCGCCGACGACGACGAGTTCGGCGTCATCGAGCCTCACCGACAGGTCGAGCCAGGTGCGTTCGGGGGTGGTGACGCGTATGCCGCGATGCACGATGGCGTCGTCGGAGCCCAGACCTTCGTGGGGCTCCAGTCCCGGCCGGCGCCGTGGCACCGTCCCCCGTGGCACGATGATCTGGACGTCCGCCGGCGCCTCGACGGGCAGTCCGTACCAGGCCGCCGCGCTGGCGCCGTACAGCGCGGCCTCCTCGGGCAGTGCCAGCATCACCGCTCGCACCGCCTGCTCGCCGTCCACCGGCTGTTCCCGCTCGACGTACACCGCGCGGTGAAGTCGCCGGTACGACGGCCCGCTCAGCTGGTGCCGGCTGACCCCGGCCTTGGTCGCGAGCCCTCGCCGGAAGGCGGCGCCGCGAAGCGATGGGGGGACCGGACGCGGACGGCGTCCCGGTGGTCCCTGCGGCGGCTGCACCGAACCACCGTGCTGGGAGCGACGGCATGTCGCCACGGCGGTCGTCGGAAATGTGGACAAGCGCGCCGATTGCTTTCCCCTGTGGAAAACGAGCTCGCCCACCCTCGAAGTTGATCTTGGAGTAAAGCCGCTAATGCTGGGTGAAATGCCCAATTGATACCGGCATTACTCCAAGATCAACTTCGAGGGTGGGTGGGGGTCTGGGCGGGGGCGGGGTGAGGGTGGCAGCGGTCAGACGCGGCGGAAGAGGAGGGCCCGCTTGACCTCCTGGATCGCCTTGGTCACCTCGATGCCGCGCGGGCAGGCGTCCGTACAGTTGAAGGTCGTGCGGCAGCGCCACACGCCGTCGCGGTCGTTGAGGATCTCGAGGCGCTGCTCCGCTCCCTCGTCGCGGGAGTCGAAGATGAACCGGTGGGCGCCGACGATGGCCTGCGGGCCGAAGTACTGCCCGTCCGACCAGTACACCGGGCACGACGACGTGCAGGCGGCGCACATGATGCACTTCGTGGTGTCGTCGTAGCGGGCGCGGTCCTCGGGGGACTGACGGCGCTCGCGGGACGGGTCGTTCCCGGTCGTGATGAGGAACGGCATGATCGACTTGTAGGCCTCGAAGAACGGGTCCATGTCGACCACGAGGTCCTTGAGCACCGCGAGGCCCTTGATCGGCTCGACGGTGATCGGCTTGTCCAGCGGCAGGTCCTTGAGCAGCGTCTTGCAGGCCAGCCGGTTGCGGCCGTTGATGCGCATGGCGTCGGACCCGCAGATGCCGTGTGCGCACGACCGCCGGAACGTCAGCGATCCGTCGATCTCCCACTTGATCTTGTGCAGTGCGTCGAGCACCCGGTCGGTGCCGTGCATGGTGACCGTGTGGTCCTCCCAGCGCGGCTCGGTGTCGGTCTCCGGGTTGAACCGGCGCAGCCGCATCGTGACCTGGAAGGACGGGACGGCGCCGGCGACCGGCGCCTCGGCAACAGCAGTCATCAGAACTTGCGCTCCATCGGCTGGTAGCGGGTGACGACGACGGGCTTGAAGTCCAGCCGGACTCCGTCGCCCTCATCGGAGCGGTACGCCATGGTGTGGCGCATGTAGTTGACGTCGTCGCGGTTCTGGTAGTCCTCGCGGAAGTGGCCGCCGCGCGACTCCTTGCGCTCCAGGGCGCCGACGACGATGACCTCGGCGAGGTCGAGCAGGAAGCCGAGCTCGACGGCCTCGAGCAGGTCGGTGTTGAACCGGCGGCCCTTGTCCTGCACGGACACGTTGGCGTAGCGGGCCTTCAGCGCGTGGATGTCCGACAGCGCCTGCTTCAGCGTCGCCTCGGACCGGAAGACCTGCGCGTTCGCGTCCATCGTCTCCTGCAGCTCGCGGCGCAGGACGGCGACCCGCTCGCCGTCGGCGCGGTCGCGGATGGCCTCGAGCAGGGCCTCGGTGTCGGCCGACGGCGCATCCGGCAGCTCCACCCACGGCGCCTTGGCGGCGAACTCCGCCGCCGCGATGCCGGCCCGCCGCCCGAACACGTTGATGTCCAGCAGTGAGTTCGTGCCCAGCCGGTTCGCGCCGTGCACGCTGACGCAGGCCACCTCGCCGGCGGCGTACAGGCCCGGCACGACGTGGGTGTTGTCGGCCAGCACCTCGGCGTCGATGGTCGTCGGCATGCCGCCCATCGCGTAGTGCGCGGTCGGGAAGACCGGCACCGGCTCGGTGTACGGCTCGACGCCCAGGTAGGTGCGGGCGAACTCGGTGATGTCGGGCAGCTTGGCGTCGATGTGCGCGGGCTCGAGGTGGGTGAGGTCGAGCAGCACGTAGTCCTTGTTCGGGCCGGCGCCGCGGCCCTCGCGGACCTCGTTGGCCATGGCCCGGGCGACGACGTCGCGCGGCGCGAGGTCCTTCAGCGTCGGGGCGTAGCGCTCCATGAACCGCTCGCCCTCGCTGTTGCGCAGGATGGCGCCCTCGCCGCGGGCCGCCTCGGAGAGCAGGATGCCGAGGCCGGCGAGGCCCGTCGGGTGGAACTGGAAGAACTCCATGTCCTCCAGCGGCAGCCCGCGCCGGAACGCGATGGCCATGCCGTCGCCGGTGAGCGTGTGCGCGTTGGACGTGGTCTTGTACACCTTGCCGGCGCCGCCGGTGGCGAACACGACGGACTTCGCGCGGAACACGTGGATCTCGCCGGTGGCCAGCTCGTACGCCACCACGCCGGCCGTGCGCCGCACGCCGTCGACCTCGGTGAACAGCAGGTCCAGCACGTAGAACTCGTTGAAGAACTCGACGTCGCGCTTGATGCACTGCTGGTAGAGCGTCTGGAGGATCATGTGGCCGGTGCGGTCGGCGGCGTAGCACGACCGGCGGACGGCGGCCTCGCCGTGCTTGCGGGTGTGCCCGCCGAAGCGGCGCTGGTCGATGAGGCCGTCGGGCGTGCGGTTGAACGGCAGGCCCATCTTCTCCAGGTCGAGGACGGCGTCGATGGCCTCCTTCGCCATCACCTCGGCGGCGTCCTGGTCGACCAGGAAGTCACCGCCCTTGACGGTGTCGAAGGTGTGCCACTCCCAGTTGTCCTCCTCGACGTTGGCCAGCGCGGCGCACATGCCGCCCTGGGCCGCGCCGGTGTGCGACCGGGTCGGGTAGAGCTTGGTCAGCACGGCGGTGCGGACCCGCTGGCCGGCCTCGAGCGCCGCGCGCATCCCGGCGCCGCCGGCGCCGACGATCACCACGTCGTACTGATGGGTCTGCATGGGGAACTGCCTCTCCAGGGAACAGGCTCTACGGCACCGGGCAGAACGACGGCAGCAGGTCGGCGGCCGCGTCCGGCGGGCACGGGTCGAACGTGAAGATCACCAGCGTCCCGAGCACGATGGTGATGGTGGTGGCCGTGTAGAGGCCGACCTTCAGCCACAGCCGCAGCTGGTCGCGCTCGGCGTAGTCGTTGATGACGGTGCGCAGCCCGTTGGTGCCGTGCAGCATCGCCAGCCACAGCATCAGCAGATCCCAGACCTGCCAGACCGGATCGGCCCACTTGCCGGCCACGAAGCCGAAGTCGAGCGCGTTGATGCCGTCGCCGGTCATGAGGTTCACGAACAGATGCGTGAAGATCAGGATGACCAGCAGCACGCCGGACGCGCGCATGAACATCCACGCGTACAGCTCGGTGTTGGTGCGGCCGCGCAGCCGGCGCGGCGTCCGCGGGGCGGGAATCGTCGTCGTCATCGGCGTCAGCCCCCGAACACGTGGGAGAGGTGGCGGATCGTGAACGGCACCATCAGCACCACCCAGAGGACCAGGACGGTGGCGAACATGTGCTTCTGGTAGCGCGGCCCCTTCGACCAGAAGTCCACGAGCACGATGCGCAGGCCGTTGAACGCGTGGAACACCACGGCGGCGACCAGCCCCACCTCCAGGAGCCCGACGATCGGGTTCTTGTAGGTGTCGATCACCTCGTTGTACGCCTCCGGCGACACCCTGACGAGCGCGGTGTCGAGGACGTGCGCGAAGAGGAAGAAGAAGATGCCGATGCCGGTGACCCGGTGGGCCACCCACGACCACATGCCTTCACGGCCGCGATAGAGCGTGCCAGCAGGCGCCTTGGGCACGAACGTGCTGCCTTCCGATTGCGACGGGGATGGCCGGACGTCCGCGCCCGGCCGCCGTTCATGCTAGCCCTGCCGCCGCGGTCAGGTCCGTGGCAAATCTCACGTCTAACCTGTTCAGGGCGCTGTTCAAGCCGTGACATCGCTCACTGAGGCTACCCTAAGTAGCCGAAGATCCTACGCCGCGGGGGCCGCCTGCCGCTTGCGGGCGATCGCCGTCGAGTAGTGCTCGAGGAGCTGGTCGCAGATCGCCTCCCACGACCGCCCGTACACCGACTCGCGCGCGGCGGCCGCCATCCGGACCCGCCGGACCGGGTCGGCGGCGATGCGTCCCACCGCGGCCCGCAGCTGGTCGCCGTCGCCGGTGTCGACGAGGTAGCCGGACCACCCGTGGTCGACGAGGTCGGTCGGGCCGCCCGCGTTCGGCGCGACGACGGGGACGCCGGAGGCCAGCGCCTCCTGGACCGCCTGGCAGAACGTCTCGGCCGGGCCGGTGTGCACGAACACGTCGAGGCTGGCGTAGGCCTTGGACAGTGCCTGGCCGGTGCGGAAGCCGAGGAACGCGGCGTCGGGCAGCGCGGCCCGCAGCGCCTGCTCGCTCGGCCCTCCGCCGACGATGGCCAGCCTGACGCCCGGCAGCCCCGCCAGCGCGGTGAGCGAGGCGACGTGCTTCTCCGGCGCCAGCCGCCCGATGTAGCCGACGATCACCTCGCCGTTCGGCGCCAGCTCGCGGCGCAGCTCGTCGTCGCGGTGGGCCGGGTGGAAGCGGACGAGGTCGACGCCGCGGCCCCAGCGGGCCAGCCGCGGGAACCCGTGCGTGGCCAGCTGGCGCAGGCTCGCCGTCGACGGTGCGAGCGTGAGGTCGGCCTGCTCGTGGATCCGGCGCATCCAGGACCAGATGGCGTCGTCGCCGATGGTGCGCCAGAGCCGGTAGCCGCGCGCGAACCCGGCGAGGTCGGTCTGGTAGACGGCGACCGTCGGCAGCCCCAGCCGCGTGGCCGCGTTCATGCCGGCCCGGCCCAGCCACACCGGTGCCGCCAGGTGCACGACGTCGGGCTCGAAGTCGCGCAGGATCCGGCTGATGCGCCGCCGGGTGGAGATCCCGACGATGCTGTCGTCGTTGCCCGGCAGCGCGAACGACGGCACCCGCAGCACCTGGTGGCCGTCGTACTCCGACACGCCCTCGCCGGGGGCGATCACGAGGCCGGTGTGGCCGCGTCGCGTGAGATGCTCCACGACACGGCAGACCGAGTTCGTGACGCCGTTGATCTGGGGGAGGAACGACTCAGCGACGATCGCTACCCTCATGCCCGCAACCATGCGGGCGCCTGATGGCGCGACGGGGATGGCCGCATGAACGGCGGTCGACGCTCTGGCGTCGGCTCGCCTCGTTCGACCCTTCGAGACGCAAGGTTCTCACTATGAGAGACGCATGGTGACGCTGAGTGATCACAGCCAGCAAGATCGATACTACGGGTGCGCCTACGGGCCCGATGGGGCTCGGGTGTCTCGGTACTGCCAGGCGACTGGGGAGTAGCGAGTGACGGTCGACATCGGAACACCTGCACGGGTGCTGCTCGTGGGCAAGCGGGTACGCGTCCTCGACGAACTGGGCCGGGCGTTGCGCGAAGCGGGCATGGTGGTCCGCGAGGAGACCGATGCCGAGCGGGTCCGCTCCGGCGTCGACGGTTCCAGCATCGACATCCTGGCGCTCGGCCGGGCGGTCACCGGCCCGAAACGCGAGCGGATGATCTCGTCGCTCAAGGCCCAGAACCCCACGCTGCGGGTCGTCGACGGTCTCGCGCCGATCCCGTCGATCATCGTGGCGCAGATCCGCGAGGTCGTCACGGCGCCCAACCGCGACACCCGCATCGTCGGCGCCGCCGCCTACGAGTCCGGCGACAACAGCATCGTGCTGGTGCTGCGCCGGCCCGCCCACCTGGACGTCACCCTGCACCGGCTCGACCCGCTCTACCGTGTGCACGAGACCGACGTCTACACCGGCCCGCTCGACCGCGGCCGCCAGCGGCTGCCCCTGGGCCGTCGGGTCGGCCGGGGTGAGCGCTTCCTCGTCGTCGAGGCCGACGACGAGACGACGGTGCACCCGCTCGGCTGAGCGTGGCCGCTCGCGGAGCCCCCGCCCGCTGGGTGGGGATGCTGTGTTCGCGGGTGTTGACGATCAGGCCAACTGTTGGCCTCAGCGTCAACATGCCTGGAGAGAAGTCCCCGCCCCGGGCGGTCCCGGCCTGTGTGGACAAAGTCACCACCCACACCCGTCGCCGGGTCACTACCGTGGACAGCACCATGAGCACCACGGAGTCCGGGCTCCCCATCGAGCCCGTCTACGGTCCGGATGCGCTGGACGGATGGCCGGCGGCGCAGCGGCTGGGTGCGCCCGGCGAGTACCCGTTCACCCGCGGTGTCTACCCGACGATGTACACCGGCCGTCCGTGGACCATGCGGCAGTACGCCGGGTTCGGCACGGCCGCGGAGTCGAACCGGCGCTACCACCAGCTGGTCGAGGCCGGGACCGGCGGGCTGTCCGTCGCGTTCGACCTGCCGACGCAGATGGGGTACGACTCCGACGCGCCGGTGGCGGCGGGCGAGGTCGGCAAGGTCGGCGTGGCGATCGACTCGATCGAGGACATGCGCGTGCTGTTCGACGGCATCCCGCTGGGCGAGGTGTCGACGTCGATGACGATCAACGCGCCGGCGGCGCTGCTGTTGCTGCTGTACCAGCTGGTCGGCGCCGAACAGGGCGTCGCCGGCGACCGGTTGACCGGCACCATCCAGAACGACGTGCTCAAGGAGTACATCGCCCGCGGCACCTACATCTATCCGCCCGCGGCGTCGTTGCGGCTGACCAGTGACATCTTCGGCTACTGCCGGCGCGAGCTGCCGCGCTGGAACACCATCTCGATCTCCGGCTACCACATGGCCGAGGCCGGCGCGACGCCCGTGCAGGAGGTCGCGTTCACGCTGGCCAACGCGCGCGAGTACGTGCGGGCCGCGCTGTCGGCCGGGCTGGACGTCGACGAGTTCGCGCCGCGGCTGTCCTTCTTCTTCGTGTCGCGGACGACGATCCTCGAGGAGGTCGCGAAGTTCCGCGCCGCTCGGCGCATCTGGGCCCGCGTCATGCGCGACGAGTTCGGCGCGACGAACCCGAAGTCGCAGATGCTGCGGTTCCACACCCAGACCGCCGGAGTGCAGCTCACGGCGCAGCAGCCCGAGGTCAACCTGGTCCGGGTGGCCGTGCAGGCGCTGGCCGCGGTCCTCGGCGGCACCCAGTCGCTGCACACGAACTCCTACGACGAGGCCATCGCGCTGCCGACGGAGAAGGCGGCGCGCCTGGCGCTGCGCACCCAGCAGGTGCTGGCCTACGAGACCGACGTCACCCGCACCGTCGACCCGTTCGCCGGCTCGTACGCCGTCGAGTCGCTCACCGACGAGCTCGAGGCGGCCGCCGTCGCGCTGATGACGCAGGTCGAGGACATGGGTGGCGCCGTCGCGGCGATCGAGCGCGGCTTCCAGAAGGACCAGATCGAGCAGTCCGCCTACGACGTCGCCAAGCAGATCGACGCCGGCGAGCGCACCGTCGTCGGCGTCAACCGCTTCCTCACCAACGACGAGGAACCGTACGAGCCGCTGCGGGTCGACCCCGCCATCGAGCAGGCGCAGGCCGAGCGGCTGGCGCGGCTGCGTGCGGACCGCGACGGCGCCGCCGTGACGCGCGCGCTCGACGCCCTGCGTGCCGCCGCCGCGGGCACCGACAACGTGCTGATCCCGATGCGCGAGGCGCTGGCCGCCCGGGCCACCGTCGGCGAGGTCTGCGACGCGCTGCGCGAGGTCTGGGGGACGTACTCGGCGCCGACCGGCATCTGAGGCTCTGTCGGGGGGGGAACGTACGATGTGGCCGTCCGCACATCGACGGAGGACGCCCAGGGAGGCTGTCATGAGCCGGCGCACGCTGGTGCTGGGCGCCACCGTGCTGGCGCTCCTGTTCCCCGCGTCCTGCTCGTCGGCCGGCGACGAGCCGGCCGGACTCGCCGACGACACCGCCACCGGCTCGGTGACGTCGTCGCAGCCGGCGACTCCGTCGGACCAGCCTGACGCGAGCCCGTCCGCTCCCGAGCCGGAGCCCGGCGCCACGTTCACCCCGCCGTACCTGCCGCCCGGCGAGGAACGCGTCGTCGAGCTGCCCACCGAGCTGCCGATCGAACCGCCCGACGGCGCCACCGACGACGAGCGAGCCGTGCTGCGGGCGGCCGGCCGGTTCATGGCCAGCTGGGACGCCGTCCTGTTCGGCGCCGGGGACGAGCAGTCCGGCATCCTGCGGACGGCCGTCGACCCCCAGCTGGGCCGGCTGCTCAACTACCTCGTCGAGTCCGTCTCGAAGCAGCGGGTCATCGTGGGCGAGCCGACCGAGATCGAGCTGCGCGACGTCACGGTCGGCGACGGCACCGCCGAGGTCGACATCTGCACCATCATGCGCGACTGGGTGCAGTACACCGGCGGCACGCCCGAGCCGCAGCCCGAGGTCGAGCGGCTGGTGCTGACGATGACGCAGGTCGACGGCGCCTGGCTGGCGTCCGACACCGAGCAGGCCGACCCCGAGCCCTGTGGGTGAGACGTGCCCCTGACGGCGTCCGCCGCCGATGGTAGGGTCACGGTTCGCCACGTTGTGACCATGTATGCCACGGATGTGAGCGCGCCATGAGGGTTGTCGTGAAGGGCTTGTCCGCCGCCGTCGTCGGCATCGCCGTCCTGCTGGCGGCGCCCGGGCTCGCCGCTGCCCGTGGCGGCTCCGGCGGCGACGACACCGGCGACGGCTACGAGGTCGGCGTCGAGGTCGTCCTGACCGGCGACGGCGCTCCCGGCGACGGCGGCAGCTACACCATCTCCCTGCCGCCGGTCTGCTGGTGGGAGCGGCTCGACGGCCGCATGCTGTCGGACGGCAGCAGCGTCGACGCCGGCGACCCCGAGGCCGTGTTGAAGTGGTACGAGGAGGCCTACGCGGCCATCAACGGATCGTTCGCGTTCGCCCGCGAGATGTTCCCCGACCGGTCGGTGTTCGAGGACGCCATCGCGCGGGAGGCGGCCGGCACCGACCTCACCTGGTACCAGGTCCGCGCCGGCGACGCCGGCAGCGTGGACGACATGGCCGTGTGCGCGCCGGAGGTCAAGAACCTCGGCGGGCAGTACGGCGAGATCCCGGTCATCTACTGGCCGTGGGTCGACGGCGACCCGCCGGCGCCGGCCGTCGACCCCGAGACGCTGGCCATCGAGGCCCGCGAGGTCATGGTCATCGACGAGCCCGAGGTCGAGCGCAACCCGCGGCTGGCCGGCGCCCTCGACGGCGCCACGTTCGTCAACGTGAACACCTGGTTCTGGGTGGTCGACCCCGAGATGGTCGGCGGCGACGGCGGCACCCGCACCATCCGCGCCGACGTCGTGGGCGCCGACGTGTGGGCCGAGGTCACCGCCACCACCGACGGCCTGTCGATCGCCTCGCCCAACGGCTCGCGCCGGTGCGACCCCGAGCTCGCGCAGCAGGCCTGGTCGCCCGGTTCCGCCGACACCGACGGCTGCACGGTCGCGTTCAGCCGCGCCTCCGTCGCCTATCCGGGCGGCTATCCCGTCACCGCCGCCACCGAGTGGACGGCGACGTGGGAGGGCCAGGAACAGGACGGCACGACGGTCGGCGGCGACCTCGATCCGCTGCGCCGTGAATCGACGGTGAACGTCCCGGTCGCCGAGGCGCAGACCATCGTCGAACGCGTCGGCTGAGGGGAGGTTCCGGGCGCTTCCGCTCTGCGGCGGTTCGACAGCGAGTTGGTCACGGAAGTATCTCGGCTGCTCAGCGCGCGTTCAATTGGCGAGATCGGCAGTTAGCCTACGGCTTGGATTCGTAGCGATTTCGGCACCACCGAATACGAGTGGCACGGCCGATCGACCATCTGGGGCCTGGAGGGGCAGATGAACAAGAGGTTTCGGCTCGCCGCTGCGGTGAGCGCGGTCGCGCTCGCGGTGGCGGCCTGTGGTGAGGCTCCGGACGACGAGGGCAGCGGCGACGGCACGGCGACCGGGGGCGGCGACGGCGGCGACTTCACCGCGTGCATGGTGTCCGACCAGGGCGGCATCAACGACAAGTCGTTCAACGAGACCTCGTACAACGGCCTGGTGCTGGCCCAGGACGAGGGCATCATCGCCGAGCCGAAGTTCGCCGAGTCGCAGTCCGACGCCGACTACGGCCCCAACGTCGACGCCATGGTGCAGGACGACTGCGGGCTCATCGTCACGGTCGGCTTCCTGCTGGCCGACGCCACCCGCGAGGCGGCCGAGTCCAACCCCGAGGAGCAGTTCGCGATCGTCGACTACCAGTACACCGACGAGACCGGCGCGCCGACGCCGATCGACAACGTCAAGCCGCTGGTCTTCAACACCCACGAGGCGGCGTTCCTGGCCGGCTACGCGGCGGCCGCGTACTCCAAGACCGGCATCGTCGGCACCTGGGGCGGCGCGCCGATCCCGACCGTCACCATCTTCATGGACGGCTTCTACGACGGCGTCCAGTACCACAACCAGCAGAAGGGCACCCAGGTCCAGGTGCTCGGCTGGGACAAGGCGACGCAGGACGGCCAGTTCGTCGGCGACTTCGCCAACACCGGCCTGGCCCGGCAGATCAGCGACAACCTGATCAGCCAGGGCGCCGACGTCCTGCACCCGGTCGCGGGCCCGCTGGCCGAGAGCGCCGCCATCGCGGCGCAGGCGGCCGGCGACGTCGCGGTCGTGTGGGCCGACTCCGACGGCTTCGAGTCCGCGCCCGACTACGCCGACGTCATCCTGACGTCGGTCCTCAAGGGCATGGACCAGGCCGTCCTCGCGGCGACGCAGGAGGCGGCGGACGGCGCGTTCACCAACGAGCCGTACGTCGGCACGCTGGAGAACGGCGGCGTCGGCCTCGCGCCGTTCCACGACTTCGACGCCGAGATCTCCCAAGAGACGAAGGACGAGCTGGCGCAGATCCAGGAGCAGATCATCTCCGGCGAGCTCGTCGTCGAGTCGGACGCGGCGTTCTCCTGACGGCTCCTCACGGCCACCCCGAACGGCTCGGTCACCGGGCCGTTCGGGGTACCGTCGTGCTCACGTCGCTCGTACCACGAGGAGGGTGGTCCGGCCGTTGAAGCTCGAACTGCGCGGCATCACCAAGCGCTTCGGCAGCCTGGTGGCCAACGATTCCATCGACCTGGTGGTCGAGCCGGGCGAGATCCACTGCCTGCTCGGTGAGAACGGCGCCGGCAAGAGCACGTTGATGAACGTGCTGTACGGCCTCTACCAGCCCGACGACGGCCACATCGTCGTCGACGACCAGAAGGTCGCGTTCTCCGGTCCCGGCGACGCCATGGCCGCCGGCATCGGCATGGTCCACCAGCACTTCATGCTGGTCCCGGTGTTCACCGTCGCCGAGAACGTCATGCTCGGCCAGGAGCACGTCGGCGCCGGCGGGCTGCTCGACATGGAGGCCGCGCGGCGCGACGTCCGCGAGATCTCCGAGCGGTACGGATTCAACGTCGACCCCGACGCCTACGTCGAGCGCCTCCCCGTCGGCGTCCAGCAGCGGGTCGAGATCATCAAGGCGCTGGTCCGCAAGGCCGACGTGCTCATCCTCGACGAGCCGACCGCGGTGCTGACCCCGCAGGAGACCGACGAGCTGATCGCGATCATGCGCCAGCTCAAGGCCGACGGCACGTCGATCGTGTTCATCACGCACAAGCTGCGCGAGGTCAAGGCCATCGCCGACCGCATCACCGTCATCCGCCGCGGCGCCGTCGTCGGCGAGGCGTCGCCCGAGGCGTCCGAGAACGAGCTCGCCTCGATGATGGTCGGCCGCGCCGTCAGCCTCACCGTCGACAAGGCGCCGGCCGAGCCCGGCGACGTCGCGTTCTCCGTCACCGACCTCAGCGTGGTCGACGAGCGCGGCACCGCCGTCGTCGACCACGTCTCCTTCGACGTGCGCGGCGGCGAGATCCTCGCCGTCGGCGGCGTCCAGGGCAACGGGCAGACGGAGCTGGTCGAGGCGATCCTCGGCGTGCAGGAGCACGTCACCGGGTCCGTCCGCCTCGAGGGCCAGGAGCTGCTCGGCCGCGGCGTCGACGACGTGCTCGAGGCCGGCGTCGGGTTCGTGCCCGAGGACCGCACCGTCGACGGCATCGTCTCCAGCTTCACCGTCGCCGAGAACCTCGTCCTCGACCTCTACAAACGGGCGCCGTTCGCCCGCGGGCTCTCGCTGCGCGGCTCGGAACTGGCCCGCAACGCCGAGCAGCGGGTCGAGGAGTTCGACATCCGCACCAGCAGCGTCGACACCCCGGCGGGGACGCTGTCCGGCGGCAACCAGCAGAAGGTCGTCGTCGCGCGCGAGCTGTCCCGGCCGCTGAAGCTGTTCATCGCCGCCCAGCCCACCCGCGGCCTCGACGTCGGCTCCATCGAGTTCGTGCACAAGCGCATCGTGCGCGAGCGCGACCAGGGCACGCCGGTCATCATCGTCTCCACCGAGCTCGACGAGATCAGCGCGCTGGCCGACCGCATCGCCGTCATGTACCGCGGCCGCATCGTCGGCATCGTCCCCGGCGACACCGACCGCGACGTGCTCGGCCTGATGATGGCCGGCATCGCGCCCGACGAGGCCCAGGCGGAGGCCGAGGCGCACCCGACGGAGGTCGAGCACGTCGGCGACGTCGCCGACGGCGGCCCCGCCGGCGACCCGAAGGACGGACAGTCGTGACCGACACCAAGCCACCCGCGGCCGCGCCCGAGGAGCAGCGGCCGCCCGCGGAGGAGACGTTCTTCCAGCGGTTCATGCGCGAGCTGACCGGCGGCAGCATCCTGGTGACGATCCTGTCGGTGGTGCTGGCGCTGCTCATCGGCGCCGTGCTGATCGCGGCGTCCGACCCGGACGTGCAGGACCGCGCGAGCTACTTCTTCTCCCGGCCCGGCGACACCTTCGAGGCCGCCTGGAACTCGGTGAGCAACGCCTACAGCGCCCTGTTCACCGGGTCGATCATCGACATCAACGAGTACACCGTCGGCCGGGCGCTGCGCCCGCTGGCGGAGACCGCGACCAACGCCGCGCCGCTCATCGCGGCCGGTCTGGGCGTGGCGCTGGCCTTCCGCGCGGGCCTGTTCAACATCGGCGCCGAGGGCCAGATCATCCTGGGCGCCATCCTGGCCGGCTACGTCGGCTTCGGCTGGCACCTGCCGGCCGGTCTGCACCTGATCGTGGGCGTGCTGGCCGGCCTCGTGGGCGGTGCCGTCTGGGGTGGCGTCGTCGGGCTGCTGAAGGCGCGCACCGGCGCCCACGAGGTCATCGTCACGATCATGCTCAACTACGTGGCGCGGTTCCTCATCGCCTACCTGCTGACGACGGCGGCGTTCCAGCGGCCCGGCGCCTCCAACCCCGTCAGCCCGATCGTCGACGACTCCGCGCAGCTGCCCCGGTTCTTCGACGACTCCCGGCTGCACCTGGGGTTCGTGCTGGTCATCCTGGCCGCGTTCGGCGTGTGGTGGCTGCTCGAGCGCAGCACGATGGGCTTCGAGTTCCGCGCCGTCGGCGCCAACCCGAACGCCGCCCGCACCGCCGGCATGTCGGTCAGCCGCACCTACGTGTGGGTCATGCTGCTGGCCGGCGGGCTGGCCGGCCTCGCAGGCGTCATGCAGGTGCTCGGGACGGAGCGGTACCTCACGTCCGGCATCTCCGCCGGCCTCGGCTTCGACGCCATCACCGTCGCGCTGCTCGGCCGGGCCAGCCCGTGGGGGACCGTGGCCGCGGGCCTGCTGTTCGGCGCCCTGCGCGCCGGCGGCGTGCCGATGCAGGCCGGCACCGGCACCCCGATCGACATCATCCTGGTCATCCAGTCGCTGATCGTGCTGTTCATCGCGGCGCCGCCGCTGGTCCGGGCGATCTTCCGGGTGCGGGTGCGCTCGGCCGGGCAACCCGTCGCCGGGCTGCAGAGGGGGTGGGGCGCGTGAGCGCGCAGACACTGGCGGCGCCGCCGGCTCCGACCGGTCAGGAGCTCGCCGTCCGGCCCAGCTGGAAGGCGCCCATCGCGTTCGCCGTCCTCGCACTGGTCGCGCTGATCACCTTCGGCATCCTCGGCGAGTCCGGCCAGACCAGCACGTTCGGCATCTCGACCGGCTCCGATGCCTGGCAGATCGACCCCCTGGCGCTGTCGTCGCAGCCGGTCGCGCTCGGCCTGTCGCTGGTGTGCGTCGCCGTCGCGGCGTACGCGGCGTGGCTGGTCCGCGCCGGTCAGGCGGTGCCGGTGTGGCTGACGGTGCTGTTCGCCATCGCGTTCGTGCTGGCGTTCCTCGTCTGGGCGGTGGCGGGCGAGCAGATCTCGTTCACGTCGCTGCTGCAGGGGGCCCTGGCGCTGTCGGTGCCGCTGGTGTTCGGCGCGCTGTCGGGTGTGCTGTGCGAGCGGGCCGGCGTCATCAACATCGCGATCGAGGGCCAGCTGCTGGCGGGCGCGTTCCTGTCCGCCGTCGTGGCGACGCTGACGGGAAACCTGTACGTGGGGCTCATCGCGGCCGTCGTGGCGGGCCTGCTGGTGGCGTTCGTGCTGGCGGTGTTCGCGATCAGGTACATCGTCAACCAGATCATCGTCGGCGTCGTGCTGAACGTGCTGGTGCTGGGCGTGACGAACTTCCTGTACGGCCAGCTGCTGGCGCCCGAGGCGGCCACCTGGAACAGCCCGGGCACGCTGCCGCGGGTGGAGATCCCGCTGCTCAACGAGATCCCCGTGATCGGGCCGGTGCTGTTCGAGCAGACGATCATCGTCTACGCCATGTACGTCACGGTGATCCTGGTGCACGTCGCGCTGTTCCGCACCCGCTGGGGGCTGCGCGTCCGCGCCGTCGGTGAGCACCCGAAGGCCGCCGACACCCTGGGCATCCGCGTCAACACGGTGCGGTTCCGCAACGTCCTGCTGGGCGGGGCGGTGGCCGGGCTCGGCGGCGCGTTCTTCACGCTGGGCAACGTCGGCGCGTTCAGCCGGGAGATGTCGGCCGGCCAGGGCTTCATCGCGCTGGCGGCGATGATCTTCGGCCGGTGGAGCCCGCTGGGCGCCCTGGGCGCGGCGCTGCTGTTCGGCTTCGCGAACAACCTGCAGAGCGTGCTCGGCATCATCGGCACGCCGATCCCCAGCGAGTTCATGCTGATGCTGCCGTACATCCTGACGATCTTCGCGGTCGCCGGGCTGGTCGGCCGGGTCCGTGCGCCGGCCGCCGACGGCGAGCCGTACGTGAAGTCATGACCGAGATCGACTGGACGGCGCTGCGCGCGGCCGCCGTCGAGGTGGCCGAGCGCGCCTACGCGCCGTACTCCGGGTTCCCGGTCGGCGCGGCAGCGCTGGTCGACGACGGCCGGGTCGTCACCGGCTGCAACGTCGAGAACGCCGCCTACGGCGTCACGCTGTGCGCGGAGTGCGGGCTCGTGTCGTCGCTGATCGCCGGCGGTGGCGGCCGGCTGGTCGCGTTCACCTGCGTCGGCGGGACCGACCGGCGCCTGACCATGCCGTGCGGACGCTGCCGCCAGTTGCTGTGGGAACACGGCGGCGCGGCGCTGCTGGTCGAGACCCCGCAGGGGATCCAGACGATGGACCGGGTGCTGCCGCAGGCCTTCGGGCCGGAGGAACTGCCCGAGCGCCCGTAGCGGCGATGGTTGTCGGTCGCCGCCCGTAGGGTGGGAGCCCCGCCCAGCCGGGCGGGGTCCGCCCGCGACCGTCCCCGGGAGTCGCCCATGGAGCTGCAGACCGCACGTGAGATCAAGGCCGAACTCCGCCGGCGGACGACGGCGCTGGCCGCCCCGCCCCGTCCGCACACCCCCACCGGCGGCGTCGCCGTCGGCGTCTGCGTCGTGGGCCCCGCCACCTACGGTGTCGCCGTCCGCACGTTCGGCACGTCCGACCTGGCCGCGGCGGTCGTCGAGGCCGGTCGCGAGCTGGCCGGCGACGAGTGCGACGTCCGCGACGTCGGCGTCGTCCGCGCCCACCAGTGGGACGCCGCTGAGCTGCAGCAACGGCAGCGGCCGCTGCGCCCCGGCCTGTCGGTCTCGCATCTGAACGTGACGGCGGGGACCATCGGCGCGTTCGTGGTCGCCTCCGACGCGCCGGACGACGTGCTGGTGCTGTCGAACAACCACGTCCTGGCCGACTCCGGCCGCGGCACGGCCGGCGACGCCGTCGTCCAGCCCGGCGTGGCCGACGGCGGCACGGTCGCCGGCGACCGCATCGGCGTCCTCGCCGGCGTCGTCGCCCTCGACCCGGTGGTGCCCAACCTCGTCGACGCCGCGACCGCCCGCCTCGACGACGGCGTCGAGATCTCCGCCGGCTACCCGGCCGGCGAGCTCACCGGCTGGGTCGCCGTCACCGACGACGTCGAGGTCGAGAAGGCGGGCCGCACCACCGGAGTGACGCGCGGCCGGGTCAGCGCCATCGAGGTCGACGGCATCAGCGTCCAGTACCCGTCCGGCGTCCTCGACTTCGACGACCAGATCGAGGTCACCGGCACCGGCACCGGTCCGGCCGGCTTCTCCTCCGGCGGCGACAGCGGGTCGCTGGTCTACCGCCCCGACACCCGCGAGGCGGTCGGCTTGCTCTTCGCCGGCAGCGACACCGGCGGCCCCGACAGGCAGGGGCTGACGTACTGCAACCCCATCGGCACCGTGCTCGACCGGCTCGGCGTGCGCCTCAGGCTTCGCTGATTCTCAGCGGCAGCGTGGCAGCGGACCGCCTTGGCAAGCCTCACCGTCGCGCAACATCGGACATATCGGACAAGTTTGCGACGACCAGCATTGCCAAGGCCCGCGGCCCTGTCTCGGTGCTTGTGGACAGCGATGATCATCGACGATCGCCTACATCACGAGGATTACCTGAGCGTCAACACCCCTACAGGCCTGGTGATGCTCGGGTGATCCTCGTGATGGCTCCGGAATCACGGTGATATCTCGCCAGGTGGACGCTCCACGACACTAACGCCACCCAGAACGGGCCGACGCCCGAGCCGGCCCCGTCGCCGCTCTTCCCCCGTCCCCCCGATAGCTGCGGCCAAGACAATCGGGCAGCAGGGGGACGGGACCAACGCAGCGGGGACGGGACCAACGTCACCTCACGACCAACGCGGCACCTCGCGGCGGGCGTCAGATGGCGGCGATGTCGCGGGGGGCGCGCTCGGCCCGGGCGAGCGCCCGCAGGACCGCCGGTGCACTGTGCTTGCGCACCGACAGGGTCGTCAGCAGGTCGAACACCGGGCGCAGCGCCGCTTCGGGCAGCGGCGGCGTCTCGACCCCCACGCTGACGGCGAGGTCGTCGTCGTGGACGGCGATCTCGAGCAGCCGCGTCGTCAGATAGTCGTCGAGGGTGAGCGACCAGCGGCCGGCGAGGTGCACGAGCCGGCCGGCGGGCTCCGCGGACAGGCTGGCGCGCAGATCCGCCAGCGTGTCCGTCGTCCGCACCACCAGCGCCTCCGGCCCGCCCGCGGCGGCCGTGTCGCCGCGCTCGCGGATCGCGACGTTGGTCTCGGCGTCGAGGCCGGCGCCGATCCAGGTGGACCGCGTGTAGTGGTCGAGCAGCGCGGCCGGAGGCTCGTCGGGCACGGGCGTGGCGAGCACCTCGGGCACCGCGAGCACCTGCCCGGCGAGGTGTCCGGCCAGCCCGCCGACGGTGAACGCCTCGAGCGCGCTCGGCTCGTCCCAGTGCGCGGCGACCGCCGGGTCGCGGAGCAGGTCGAGCGCCGTCGACGCCGCGTCGAGGTACAGCTGCCGCACCGTCATGCCCACCACCCTACGGTCGGCCGGAAGTGCGATGATCCCATCATGGCAACACCCGAACCCTTCGACGCCGTCGACGTCATCCGGACCAAGCGCGACCGCGGCGAGCTGTCCGACGGGCAGATCGACTGGGTCGTCGACGCGTACACGCGCGGCGTCGTCGCCGACGAGCAGATGTCGGCGCTGGCGATGGCGATCCTGCTCAACGGCATGTCCCGGCGCGAGATCGCCCGCTGGACCGACGCGATGATCCGCACGGGCCGGCGCATGGACTGGTCGGCCGTCGACCGTCCCACCACTGACAAGCACTCGACGGGCGGCGTGGGCGACAAGATCACGCTGCCGCTGGCGCCGACAGTGGCCGCGTGCGGCGCCGCGGTGCCGCAGCTGTCCGGGCGCGGGCTCGGCCACACCGGCGGGACGCTGGACAAGCTGGAGTCGATCCCGGGCTGGCGGGCGTCGCTGAGTGCGGACGAGATGCTCGGCGTGCTGCGCGACACCGGCGCCGTCGTCTGCGCGGCCGGCGACGACCTCGCACCGGCGGACAAGAAGCTGTACGCCCTGCGCGACGTCACCGGCACCGTCGAGGCCATTCCGCTGATCGCGTCGTCGATCATGAGCAAGAAGATCGCCGAGGGCACCGGTGCGCTGGTCCTCGACGTCAAGGTCGGATCGGGCGCGTTCATGAAGGACGCCGCCTCCGCGCGCGAGCTGGCCGAGACGATGGTCGCGCTCGGCACCGACGCCGGCGTGCGCACCGTCGCGCTGCTCACGAACATGGAGACGCCGCTCGGGCTGACGGCCGGCAACGCGCTGGAGGTCCGCGAGTCCGTCGAGGTGCTCGGCGGCGGCGGACCCGACGACGTCGTCGAGCTCACCGTCACGCTGGCCCGCGAGATGCTGGCCGCGGCCGGGCTCGACGGCGGCAAGGATCCGGCCGACGCGCTGAAGGACGGGTCGGCGATGGACGTGTGGCGGCGGATGATCGCGGCGCAGGGCGGCGACCCGTCCGCCGCGTTGCCGCGGGCGCGCGAGACGCACACCGTCCTCGCCCCGGCCGACGGCGTGCTGGCGCGGCTCGACGCGTACCAGGTCGGCGTCGCGGCCTGGCGGCTCGGCGCCGGACGCGCCCGCAAGGACGAGGACGTCCAGGCCGCCGCGGGGGTCGAGCTGCACGCCAAGCCGGGCGCGGTCGTGCGGGCCGGCGAGCCGCTGCTGACGCTGCACACCGACGAGCCGGCCCGGTTCGACCGCGCGCTCGAGGCGCTCGACGGCGGCTACGTCATCGCGCCGGCGGGCGGCCGGCCCGACCTGCCGCCGCTGGTCATCGACCGCGTCGGCTGACGCGTCCGCACCCGGCGCCCCCACGAAAGGACTGCCATGGTCAGACTGATCGACGCGCCGGCCCGCATCCCGGTGCCCGGCGGCAAGGTCATCGACGAGTACGTCGGCCGCTTCGCGACGCAGAACGGCGCGGTCTCGGTGGCGCGCATGCAGGCGCCGCCCGGCTGGGACGAGCCGGCCCAGGAGCCGGAGTTCGACGAGATCACACTGGTGCTGAGCGGCAGCGTCGTCGTCGAGCACGACGGCGGCAGCACCACGGTCGCCGCCGGGCAGGCCCTGTTCACGGAGGCCGGCGAACGGGTCCGGTACACCGCCGGCCCCGACGGCGCCGAGTACGTCGCCATCTGCCTGCCGGCGTTCGCGCCGGACCTGGCGCACCGCGAGGAGTGACGGTTCGGGCCGCGGCTGTACCAGTACAGTTGCGGGCATGGCAGCCGAGGACGTGATCGCCGGCCGCACGTCGCGGGCCATCGCGGACAGCGTCGAGGCGGCCATCGAGGCCGGCCGGCTGGCCGAGTCCGAGCCGTTGCCGTCGGTGCGCGGTCTGGCGGCGCGCCTCGGCGTCAGTCCGACGACGGTGTCCGCCGCCTATCGCGACCTGCGGCTGCGCGGCGTCGTCACCAGTGAGGCCGGCCGCGTCACGCGGGTCGGCGTCCGGCCGGTCAGCCGGGCGCAGCAGTACGGGCCGGTCGGGCCCGGTGTCCGCGACCTCAGCGACGGCAACCCCGATCCCGAGCTGCTGCCCGACGTCGCGGCGGCGTTGCGGGAGCTGGAGCTGCCGCGGTTCCTGTACGGCGCGCCGTCGGTGCTGCCGGAGCTGGCCGAGATCGCGACGGAGCAGTTCGGCGACCTCCCGGGCTGGCTGCGCACCAACGCGGGGCCGGTCGCCGTCGTCGGCGGGGCGATGGACGGCGTCGAGCGGGTGCTGGCCAGTCGCGCCCGGCCCAACGACCGCGTCGCCGTCGAGGATCCCGGCTATCCCGGCGTGCTCGAGCTGGTCCGGTCGATGGGCATGGTGCCGGTCGGGGTCGCCGTCGACGACGCCGGCCCGGTGCCGTCGTCGCTGGCCGCCGCGCTCGCCGGCGGGCCGGTCGCGTTCGTCGTCACCCCGCGGGCGCAGAACCCGACCGGCGCCGCCGTCGACGGCGGCCGGGCGCGCGAGTTGCGCACCGTCCTCGACGACCACCCGGACGTGCTGGTGGTGGAGGACGACCACGCGTCGCTGATCGCCGGCGCGCGGTACGTCTCGGTCTGCGTCGGCCGCCGGTCGTGGGCCATCGTCCGGACCACCAGCAAGGTGCTCGGGCCGGACCTTCGCACCGGCTTCCTGCTCGCCGACCCGCGCACCGCGCGCAGGGTCGCCGAACGGCAGCTGGTCGGGGCCGGCTGGGTCAGCCACCTGCTGCAGCACCTGGTCGTCCGGCTCTGGTCCGACGACGACGTCCGCACCGGCGTGCGGCTGGCGGGCGACCTCTACCGCGCCCGCCGTGAGTCGCTGCTGTCGCGGCTGGCCGAGCGGGGGATCGCGGCCCGCGGCCGGTCCGGGCTGAACGTCTGGGTGCCGGTGCCGCACGAGGTCCCCGTCGTGCAGGCGCTGCAGAGCCGCGGCTGGGCGGTCCGCGCCGGTGAGCCGCACCGCACGCACAGCGAGCCGTTCGTCCGCATCACGACGGCGACGCTCAGGTCCGGCGAGGCGGACCGGCTGGCCGCCGACCTCGCCGCCGTGCTGGGCCGGTCGCGCCGGACCCGCCTGGCGTGACGGCTCAGCCGGTGGCGCCGAGGCCGAGGACGTCGGCCATGAGGGCGGCCACCTCGCGGTCGCGGCCGTGCGTGCCGGCCGCCAGCGACGCCTGGACGCGGCGCTGCGTGCCGACCGGCTTGTTCTGGCTGAGCTTGAACGTGCTGCGGACGTCCTCGGCGGTGAGCTCGAAGGCGACGATGCCGGCCAGCAGTTGGTCGACGTAGTCCAGCGACGGCGTGGGGTCCCAGCCGGTGCCGGCGTACGCCTCGGTCGCGGCGATGCTGGCCATGATGATCGCCAGCGCCTCGTCCCGGTCGTCGACGACGCGGACCGGCCCGCTCACGTGCACGGCGGCGTAGTTCCACGTCGGGACGTTGGGCCGGTCGCCGTCGTACCAGGTGGGTGAGACGTAACCGTCCGGGCCGAGGAACACGGCCAGGGCCGAGCCCGCCGTCCGCAGCGCCGCACTCTGCGGATTGACCTTCGCCAGGTGACCCACGATCGTCCCGCCCTGCAGCGGTTCGCCGTCGGCCGGCGGGCTCCCGTCAGGGCCGGGCCCGCGCAGCATCGGGACGTGCGTCGCCACCGGTGCCTCCCTGGCCCCGCCGCAGACGATCAGGCCGAACGGGTTCTCGCGGACCAGCCGGCCCTCGCGGTCCGGCGAGTCGGCGCGGAAGTGCCGGGGCGTGTGCATGGGGGCTCCCAAGGAGTGTCAGCCGATCGGTGCAAACTGTACTGGTACGGTTGCTGCGACCGTAACGCAACAGTCGCGGAACTGCCAGACTGTGCCCGCGACGACGGACGACGTGGAGGTGCGGTGGAGCTCGACCTGCTGGTGACCGGCGCCCGGATCGTCACCATGGATCCCGCCCGGCCGGCGGCCTCGCGCCTCGGTGTCTGGCGCGGCCGCGTCGTCGGGCTGGACGAGGAGATCGACGGCCTGCGGGCGCGGCGCACGGCCGACCTCGACGGCGCCACCGTGCTGCCCGGCTTCGTCGACGCGCACAGCCATCTCGCCTGGACGGGCATGGCCGCCGCCCTGGTCGACCTGTCGGAGTGCCGCACCCGCGACGCCGTCCTCGACGCCGTCCGCCGGGCCGCCGCGGCCGTCCCCGGCGACGGCTGGGTCGACCTCGCCGGCTACGACCAGCGCCCGCTCGGCGCTCACCTGACCCGCGACGACCTCGAGGCGGCCGCGCCCGGTCGCCGGCTCTACATCCGGCACACCTCCGGGCACGCCTGCCTGGTCTCCGACGCGGTGCTCGCCACCGTCACCGACGACGAACTGGCCGCGGGCGGGCCGGGAGTCGTCCGCGACGCGACCGGCCGGCCGACCGGCCTGCTGGAGGAGGGCGCGATGGCGATCGCCCGCGCCCGGCGGTTGCCGTACAGCCTGGACGAGATCGTCACCGCCGTCGAGACCGCCGGCCGCGAGTGCCTGTCGCAGGGCATCACGATGGTCGCCGAGGCCGGCATCGTCACCGACCTCGCCGGCTCCTCGCCGGTCGAGCTGGCCGCGTACCAGGTCGCCCGCGAGCAGGGCCGGCTGCCGGTCCGGGTGCAGGCGATGGTGCCGGCGGCGATGCTGCGGCCGTCCGGCGCGGCGCCCGGCGACGGCATCGCGCGCGCCATCGACCTCGGCCTGCGCACCGGCCTCGGCGACGACATGCTGTCCATCGGCGCACTGAAGCTGTGGCTGGACGGCGGCATGATGGCGCGCACCGCGGCGCTCACCGAGCCGTACGTGACGCCCGACGGCTCCGACGGCGGCCTCGGCCAGCTGGCCTTCGGTGACGACGAGCTGGCGGCGCTGATCCTCGACGCGCACCGGGCCGGGTGGCAGCTGGCGATCCACGCCATCGGCGACGCCGCGATCGACCAGGCCGTCGCCGTCGTCACCGCGGCGCAGGCGGCGCACCCGCGGCCCGGCGCCCGGCACCGCGTCGAGCACTGCGGGCTGGTCCGCCCCGAGCAGCTGCCGCAGCTGGCGCAGGCCGGGCTGACCGCCGTCGTGCAGCCGACCTTCCTGCACGCCTTCGGCGACGACTACTCGGCGATCATGGGGCCGAAGCGCAGCGGCTGGATGTACCGGGGCCGGTCGTTCCTCGACCACGGCATCCCGCTCGCCGGCAGCTCCGACCGCCCGGTGGCCGACGGCGCGCCGCTGCGGGCCGTCCAGTTCATGGTCGAGCGGACCAGTGCCGGCGGCGCCCCCGTCGGGCCGGACGAGGCGGTCACCGTCGACGAGGCGCTGGCCGCCTACACGACCGGCAGCGCCTACGCCTGCCGCGTCGACGACGTCGCCGGCAGCCTGTCCGCCGGCAAGCTCGCCGACCTCGTGGTGCTCGGCGCCGACCCCCGCTCCGTCGAGCCGTCGCAGATCGCGGCCATCCCGGTCGTCGCGACGGTGCTCGGCGGCGAGGTCGTCCACGGAGCCATCTGAGCTCCGCTCCGGGTACCCCCTACGGGAGGGCCCCTACGCCCAGCGACGTAGGCGGCGGCTCGGCTCCAGGACCGATGTGCGGCCCGCGCCGGGCTGGGACCGTGGAGTCATGGTGTTCAGGACGCTCGCGACGGGCGCGTTCGTCGTCGGCAGCCCGGCGCCGGCCGATCCCGGCGCCGAGCCCGCGGAGTCGCCGTCGTCGCCCGGACCGGCCGACGGCGAGCGCGAGCCGGACGCCGTCGCGGGGAAGTGAGACACCGGCGGGGGTGACCGGACGGCGAGAGCGCCGGGCTCGCGGGGGTCGAGCCCGG
>NZ_QUAL01000108.1 GCF_003579925.1 Jiangella rhizosphaerae
AGCAGGGCAGTGACCTGGTGGCACCCGGGGTGCATCGACGCCCAATCGGAGAACGCCGACCAGAGGATGGTGCACCAGTGAGCCAGTACACGATCCCGACGGTCATCGAGAAGACGCCGTCGGGCGAGCGGGCCTTCGACATCTACTCGCGGCTGCTCAACGAGCGGATCGTCTTCATCGGCACCCCGATCGACGACGGTGTCGCGAACGTCGTCATGGCTCAGCTGCTGCACCTGGAGTCGGCCAGCGCCGACCTGGAGATCGGGCTGTACATCAACTCCCCCGGCGGGACGTACAGCGCGCTCACCGCGATCTACGACACCATGCAGTACGTGACGCCCCCGGTGTCGACGACCTGCATGGGCCAGGCGTCGGAGACGGCGGCGGTGCTGCTGGCCGCGGGCGCGCCGGGGCGGCGGTTCGTGCTGCCGCACGCGAAGGTCATGCTGCACCAGCCGTCCAGCCAGGCCCGCGGCACGCTGCCCGACCTCGCCGTCCAGGCCAAGGAGGTGGCGAAGATGCGGGCCGAGATGGACCAGATCCTCAGCCGGCACACCGGCCACTCGGTGGAGAAGATCCGCGCCGACACCGACCGCAACAAGACCTTCTCCGCCCATGAGGCCGTCGACTACGGCCTGGCCGACCAGATCATCGCCAGCCGGAAGGCCATCCCCGCCGGCGTCATGTGACCGAAGGGGGGTACCGGCGCGCCGGGTCGCAGCTCGCGGCCCGGCGCGCCCCGCCGCGTCCGTCCCCACCGGCCTACGAAATTGATCTTGGAGTAATGCGGGTATCTATCGGACATTTCACCCGACAATTGCCGCCTTACTCCAAGATCAACTTCGGCATGGGCGCAGGGCATGGGAACGGGACGGACGACGAGGTCAGCGCGCGGCCCGCAGAGACCCGCCGGGCCCGGCGGGCGAACCCCGTCCGGGTCCCGCGGTACGGCCAGCCGGGTCCCGCGGTTGGCCCGCCCGGGGTCCGCGGTTGGCGCGCCCGGATCCGGCGGCGAGGTCCGCCGAGCCAGGAGGCGAGCCCTGCCCGGGTCAGGCGGCGAGCAGCAGGACGTCGCCGTTGCGGCCGGCCGGCGGGCGGCGGCGCTGCACCCGCGTCGCCTGCGGCAAGCGCACCGGGTCGCGCCGGCGCAGGGCCCGGACGGTGTCGAGCCGGATGACCGTGGCGCGGTGCTCGTCGAGATCGTGCCGGACCGCGCCCAGCAGGTCGGACAGCTCCAGGCCGAGTGCGTCGCAGACCGCCGCGAGCACCTCGGACGAGGCCTCCTTGCGGCCGCGCTCCACCTCGGACAGGTACGGCATCGAGACCTTGGCGTCGGCGGCGACGTCGGCCAGCGTGCGGCCCTGCTCCCGCCGCGTGCGCCGCAACACGTCGCCCACCATCGTGCGCAGCAGCGGCGTCACCCGCTGACTCTCGTCGCCGCGCGCAGCCTCGCGGCCGGCTCCCACGTCTTCGCGTTCGTCCACGCCGCCACTCATGTGCCCACGCTAACGGCGCCAGCGGCGGTTCCGGGAGGCCGGTTCGCCGCCGGCGAAAGCCGCTCTTGCGCAGGACGACCACTTCAGCGTAGCGTGACACCTGTCAGATATTTCTTTCACGTGTTCGGGAGTCCTGATGGCAGACGGGCCGAGCGGCGACCGGCTGGTCGAGATGCTCGCCGCGCTCGCCAACCCGATCCGGCTGCGCATCGTCGCCACCCTCGCGGGCGGGCGCGACTACGTCAGCCACCTGGCCCGCGAGATCGGCGTCAGCCGCCCGCTGCTGCACATGCACCTGCAGAAGCTCGAGGCCGCCGGGCTGATCACCGGGCGGCTGGAGCTGTCCGACGACGGCAAGGCCATGAAGTACTACGAGGTCACCGAGTTCGACCTGCACCTGACCGCGGCGGCGCTGGCCGCCGCGGCGCAGACCCTGACCCCACCGGACCCGCCGGGTCCCGCACGCAAGGAGCCCTGATGGACGACATCACCTGGCCGGCGGCGATGATCTTCTTGGGCGTCATCGCCCTGGTGATCTTCCTCGTCGGCGCCACGATGGCGACGTTCCTCGAGATGCGCAAGACGCGGCTGGTCGCCGAGCAGGAGACCCAGCTGCGCCAGCTGGTCGGCCGGTACGAGCAGCTCGCCGAGAACACCCTCGACGCGCAGCAGCGCACCGCCACCGACGTCGCGGAGCTGCGCTCGCGGGCCGCGTCGATCGAGCAGCTCCTGCGCACGGTGGAGTGACGACGTGAAGGCCATGGCCCGTCGCGCCTACGGCGACCCGAGCCGGCTGCGGCTGGTCGAGCTCGACCGCCCCACGCCCGGACCCGGCGACGTCCTCGTCCGGGTGCACGCGGCCGGCGTCGACCAGGGCGTCTGGCACGTCGTCACCGGGCTGCCCTACCCGATCCGGCCGGTCTCCGGGCTGCGCCGGCCACGGAACCCCGTGCCGGGCCTCGACCTCGCCGGAGTCGTCGAGGCCGTCGGAGCGGACGTCACGGCGCTCCGGCCGGGCGACGAGGTCTTCGGGACCGCCGCCGGGTCGTTCGCCGAGTACGTCGTCACCCCGGCGGCCAAGCTGGCCCGCAAGCCGGTCCGGCTGAGCTTCGCCGCGGCGGCCTCCGTGCCCACGTCGGCGTTCGCCGCCCTGCAGGGCCTGCGCGACAAGGCCCGGCTGAAGGACGGCGACCGCGTGCTGGTCATCGGCGCGGGCGGCGGGGTCGGTACGTTCGGCGTGCAGCTCGCGCGGGCGTTCGGCGCCGAGGTCACCGGCGTCTGCAGCACGGCGAAAGCCGATCTCGTCCGCTCGCTCGGCGCCACCCACGTCGTCGACCACACCCAGGAGGACTTCGCCGCCGCCGGCCGGCGCCACGACGTCGTCCTCGACTGCGGCGGACACGCGTCGCTGACGCGGCTGCGCCGGGTGCTCGAGCCGCGCGGGGCATTGGTGCTCATCGGATCCGAGCACGGCGGCCGCTGGCTGGGCGGCACGGACCGGCAGCTGCGGGCGATGCTGCTGTCGCCGTTCGTGCGCCAGCGGCTGGGCACGCTGATCTCCACCGACCGCCCGGACGACCTCGAGCTGCTGCGCGCCATGATCGACGACGGCCGCGTCACCCCCGCGCTGGACCGCACGTTCCCGCTCGAGCAGGCCGCCGAGGCGATCCGCTACCTGCGCGACGGCCACGCCCGCGGCAAGGTCGCGCTCACACTGTGACCTGGGACCGCGCATCGGCCACGGTTCCTGGGGTATTGCCGGGACATGCGGATACCGAAGGCACGGGGCGAGCTCAGCGAGGCACTGGCGGCCGCCCTGCAGGAGGGGACGGCGCCGGCCGAACTGGCCGACGTCGCGGCCACGGATGACGCCGATCGGCACCTGAGCTTGTGGACGTTGTACGAGCTGTCCTACCGCGGCTTCGACGGCGTCGACGACGAGCTGGAATGGCAGCCGGAACTGCTGGCGCTGCGCCACACGCTGGAACGGCGGTTCGAGGCGGAGCTGCGCGAGTGGTTCTCACCACCCGAGCTCGGCGAGCCGTTCGCGGACGCGCTCTTCGAGCTGATCGAGAACGACGACGGCGCCTCCGTCGCCACGTTCGTGCAGCGGGAGGCCACGCTCGACCAGACGCTGGAACTGCTGCGCTACCGCACCATCTACCACCTCAAGGAGGCCGACCCGACGGCCTGGGTCGTCCCGCGGCTCACCACTGGCCCGAAGGCGGCGCTGATGGAGCTGCAGTACGACGAGTACGGCTGCGGCGATCCGAACCGGCTGCACTCGCACCTGTTCGTCCGCGGGTTGGACGCCTGCGGGCTGCGCTCGGACTACGGCGCCTACATCGACGACGTCCCCGTCGAGGTGCTCGTGCAGAACAACGCGATGTCGCTGTTCGGCCTGCATCGCCGGCTGCGCGGCGCGGCGCTCGGACACCTGGCGGCGTTCGAGGCGACCAGCTCGCTGCCGTCGCGGCGCATGGCGCAGGGCCTGGAGCGGCTCGGGCTGCCGACGGAGATGATCGCGTACTACGAGGAGCACGTCGAGGCCGACGCCGTCCACGAACAGCTCGCCGTCCGGACCATCTGCGGCGCACTGGTCGAGGAGGAGCCGGCTCAGGCCGCCGAGGTCGCGTTCGGCGCACTGGCCTGCCTCGGCCTGGAGGACCGCTTCGCCCGGCGGATGCTCGCGGAATGGGGTGCGGAATGAAGGAGCACTTCGACCACCCCGACGTCGTCGTCTGCCCCGGCGGGCCGCTGCTGCTGCGCGGCGAGCACGTGATCGAGGACGCCGAGGGCCGTCAGCACCGCACCAGCCGGCCGGTGAGCGCCGTCTGCCGGTGCGGCAAGTCCGCCGACCAGCCCTGGTGCGACGGCACCCACAAGGTGCTGCCCGACAAGCTGAAGCCCTGACGCCGTCAGGGCGCCTCAGCGGTGCCGCACGAGCGCGAGGATGCCGTGCTCGCCGTAGGACCGCCGCGCGGCGACCCGCAGCGTCGCCGACGGGTCGCCGGCCAGCCGGTCGGCGACCCGGTCGACCTGCGCGGCGGTGCCGAGCTGCACGACGGCGGACCCGCCGGGCAGCAGGTGCCGTGCGATGACCTCGAGGCAGACCCACGCGACGGCCATGCCGTCGGGCCCGCCGTCGATCGCCGCCACCGGGTCCCGCGGGAACCGCCCGACCGACGCCGTCGGCACCCACGGCGGGTCGGCGATGATCACCGCGAACCGCTCCCCCGGCGCCAGCGCCGTCTCCAGCGGCGAGCGCCGGACGTCGACGACGCCGGCCGGCAGCTCCCGTGACGCGTTGACGCGGGCGAACCCGCAGGCGACGGCGTCGCGGTCGACGAGGACGAGGCGCCGCCCGGACCCGGCGAGCGACAGCGCCAGCAGCCCGATCTGCCCCGCGCCCGCGCAGAGCTCCAGCACGGGCCCCGGCGGCGCCTCGTGCAGCAGCTCGGCGGCCCAGACGGACTGCGCGACGGTCCAGGGGCGGGGCTGCAGCACGCGGTGGTCGTAGTCGATCCGGAGCCGGCCGAAGGCGGCGGTCTGCGGAGACAGGTCGGTGGTCACGTCCCTGCTCTACCCAGGAACGCCGCACACATGTGCGGGTACGGTGACCCGATGACGATGCGTTCCGCGCTGTGGGTGCCGCTGTTCGACGAGCTCGCCGACCCCGCCGCGGTCGTGCGGCTGGCCGCCGAGGCCGAGGAGGCCGGCTGGGACGGCCTGTTCGTCTGGGACCACGTGCGCTGGCGCGAGCCCGTACGGGCAGTCGCCGACCCGTGGATCGTCCTCGCCGCTGTGGCGGCGGTGACCGAGCGGCTGGTCTTCGGCCCGATGGTGACGCCGCTCGCCCGCCGCCGGCCGGTGAAGCTGGCCCGCGAGACCGCGACGCTGGACCGGCTGTCCGGCGGCCGGCTGGTGCTCGGCGCCGGCCTCGGCAGCGACCGGTTCGGCGAGGAGTTCTCCCGCACGGGCGAGGAGCTCGACGACCGCGTCCGCGCCGGCATGCTCGACGAGTCGCTGGCCGTCCTGCGCGCCGCCTGGACGGGCGAGCCGGTCGAGCACCGCGGCGAGCACTACGTCGTCGACGGGATCAGCTTCCTGCCGACGCCCGCGCGGCCCGGCGGCGTCCCGGTGTGGATCGCCGGCTACCCCGGGAAGCTCGCGCCGATGCGCCGCGCCGCCCGGCACGACGGGTTCTTCCCGGTGAACCTGGAGCATCCCGGCCAGCTCGCCGAGGCGGCCGGCACCGTCCGGCGGCTGCGCGCCGAAGCGGGCGCGACCGGGCCGTACGACGTCGTCGTCGGCCTCGACCCGGGCACCGACCTCGCGCCCTGGGCCGCGGCCGGCGCGACCTGGTGGCTCACCGACTTCGACCCGCACGCCGACACCGTCGACGGCGTCCGCGGCGTCGTCCGCGACGGCCCGTCCGCCTGACGCCGCCGCGTCAGCGGCCTCGCGTCGACCGCCCCGCGGTGGTACGTTGCCGATGTGGTGCCGTCCCGCGCCCAACCCTCGGTTCCGGTGCTCACGCCACCGGCGTCAGCGGGGGCAAAGGGGGCCCGAGCCCTCGGGATGCCGGTTCGGTGTGTCCTTTCCGGCGGACGTCGCGAGCGTGAGTCGCGTCGCGCCGCCGACGAGAGGAACACCCGATGACCAGGCAACGATCCTTCAAGCACCTCGTCCGTACCCGCATGGCCAAGACCGGCGAGAGCTACACCGCCGCCCGGGCCGTGCTGCTCGCCGGGCAGGACGTGCCCGGCGCCGCCGCGCCCGTCCTCGCCACGTCCGACGAGACCATCCGCGAGCGCACCGGCCGCGGCTGGGAGGAGTGGTTCGACCTCCTCGACGAGTGGGGCGCCGCGGAGAAGTCACACCGCGAGACCGCCCGCTGGGTCGCCGACCAGCTCGGCGTCGTGCCGCTGGCGTGGAACGCTCAGGCGGTCGTCGGCAGCTATGAGCGGGCCCGGCTCGGCCGCGCCGTCGGGCAGCACGAGGACGGCTTCACCGTCAGCGTCTCGCGCACGGTCGCGGTGAGCGTCGAGCGCCTCTACGACGCCGTCGTCGACGCGACCCGGCGGGCCGGCTGGCTGCCGGAGGACCGGCTGCTCCAGCGGACGGCGACGCGGCCGAGGAGCGCGCGGTTCGACTGGAACGGCGGCGCGACGCGCGTGCACGTGACCTTCGACGTCAAGGACGCCGGCCGCAGCCGGGTCACCGTGTCGCACGTCCGGCTGGCCGACGCCGACGCCGCGACGGCGATGAAGGCGTTCTGGCAGGAGCGGCTCGACGGCCTCAAGGCGTGGCTGGAGGGCGGCTCCGATGCCTGACGTGTCGTTCCTCGCCGTCGCCGCCGGGACCGTCGCGGCGTTCGTCATCGGGTTCGTGTACTACGGCGTGGTCGGGGTGCCGGGCGGTGGCGCCCGGGACGTGCCGGAGCGGCCGGTGTGGCCGTTGCCGGTCGTCGAACTGGCCCGCAACCTCGTGCTCGCCGCCGTCGTCGTCGGGGTGGCGGCCGCGGCCGACGTCGACTCCGCCGGCGGCGGGCTGCTGCTCGGCCTGGCGCTGTGGATCGGCTTCCCGCTGGTGCTGTGGACCGGCGCGCTGTTCCACGAGGGCGTGCCGCCGCGCGCGGCGCTGGTGCACGGCGGCGACTGGTTACTGAAGCTGCTGGCGATCGGGCTGGTCGCCGGCCTGCTCGGGTGAGCCGGGGCCCGCTGGGTACGGGCCGAGGGACGACCGAGGAGGAACCATGAACCGTTGCGACGTCTGCGGCAACGAGTACCAGCAGGCCTTCACCCTGCGCACGGCCGGCGGCGACGAGTACGTCTTCGACAGCTTCGAGTGCGCGATCCACCGCGTCGCACCGTCGTGCGCCCACTGCGGCTGCAAGGTGATCGGGCACGGTGTCCAGGCCGGTGACCAGGTCTTCTGCTGCGCCCACTGTGCGCACGAGTCCGGCGTCGGCGCCGTCAGCGACAACGCCGAGCATCCCGTGCCCGCCTGAGCCCCTCTCCACTGCAGTCCGACACGCGCGGTGAGACGGCCCCGGCGGAACCGGTCGCGGGCCCGGCGGTGCGGCGGCATACTCGTCGCAGATTTGCGACGTAGCAGCCGCCGCGCCGCCGGACCCGACCGAGAGGCACATCATGGACATCGACGACCTGCTGGCCCGGCTCCCGATCGACCAGATCGCCGCCTCTCTCGGCGTGGACGAGGAGACCGCCGAGCAGGCGACCCGGCAGGCGCTGCCGGCGCTGATCGGCGGCATGCAGGCGAACGCCCAGGACCCCGACGGGGCGAGGTCGCTGGCCAGCGCCCTCGACGACCACGACGACGACCTCGTGCGCGACGGCGTGAGCCTCGACCGCGTCGACACGAAGGACGGCGAGAAGATCGTCAGCAACGTGTTTGGCGACAACCGCGAGCAGGTCGTGAACCAGCTGGCCGGGTTCAACAGCAAGGGCGGCGGCTCGGACCTCATCGGCAAGCTGCTGCCGATTCTCGCGCCGATCGTCCTCTCCTACCTCGCCGGCAAGGTCAAGAGCGGCGGCAACGCGGCGCCCTCGCAGCAGGCGCAGTCCGGCGGCGGGCTGGCCGACATCCTCGGCGGGCTGCTCGGCGGCGGAAGCGGCGGCTCGGGCGGCGGCATGGGCGGTCTGGGCGACCTGCTCGGCAGCCTCGGCGGCCTGCTGGGCGGCGGCAAGCGCTGACGTCGGTGTAACCGCCGCGTCATCGGCCCGGCCGATGCTGGTGGGGTGAGTGGAGCACGCCGGCACATCGCCCTCGTGGCGCACGACAACAAGAAGGTCGAGCTGCTGAGCTGGGCCGCGTTCAACCGCGACACGCTGGCCCGGCACCAGCTGTACGCCACCGGCACCACCGGCACCATGCTCGAGTACGAGCTCGGCCTGCCGGTGACGCGGTTTCTGTCCGGGCCGGTCGGCGGCGACCAGCAGATCGGGGCGAAGATCGCCGAGGGCGTCATCGACCTGCTGATCTTCCTGTGGGACCCGCTCGAGCCGCAGCCGCACGACCCGGACGTCCGGGCGCTGCTGCGGCTCGCCGCGGTGTGGAACATCGGCGTGGCCTGCAACGTCACCAGCGCCGACCTGATGATCTCCTCTCCCCTGCTGTCCGGGTTCTACCAGCGGGCCCGGCCCGACTTCGGCGACCGCGACTGGCCGCAGCAGCGCGCGAGCTGACGCTCAGGCCCGCACCTCCTGCCGCAGGAAGGCGACGTACGCGGCGGCGAACGTCAGGGTGCACCCCGCCACCAGCGCGGTCACCTGCGGCCAGACCACCAGCAGGCTCTGCCCGACCGGCAGCGTGCCCGGGACGGCGCGGTCCAGCTGCTCGGGCAGCAGCAGTCCGACCGAGCGCACCTGCGGGTTGAGCAGCGCGGCCGTCGCGTCCTCGTACAGCGTGGTCGGCGACACCTGCGACACGGTGTGCTCGAACCGCGCCCGGCCGGCCTCGTCCGACGGCCCGAGCCCATCGGCCAGCAGGCCCGCCAGCAGCGTCGCGAACAGCGTGAACACCAGCCACGCGGCGATCGCCACCAGCGCCGCCGTCGCCGGCCGCCGCAGCAGGACCGAACACAGCAGCGCGAACGCCAGCCACACCCCGATGTACACCAGGGCGACCACGAGGTAGAGCAGCAGCCGCAGCGCGTCCGCGGCCGACGGCGTGATGCCCATGCGGACGATCCCGATGCCGGCCGTCACGGCGACCAGCGCCACCAGCGTCAGCCCGATGACCGCCAGTCCGGCCGCGAACTTGCCGTTGACGACGTCGTCGCGGTGGATCGGCTGGGCGACCAGCCGCGGCAGCGTCTGGTCCGACCGCTCCTGGTTGATGGCGTCGAAGCCGAACGCGATGCCCAGCAGCGGGCCGAGGAAGCCGACCAGGGCGACGAACGACGGGATCCGCTCCGGCGACTGCGTGAACAGCAGCAGGAACGGGCTGGGCAGGTCAGTCGCCTGGGAGGCGGCGTCGCGCAGGAACCCGGCGGCGGCGACCACGGCCGCGACGCCGGCCAGCCCGATGATCACCAGCAGCACCACGAACCGGATGGACGTCAGGTGGTCGCCGAACTCCTTCGCGGCGACCGTCCGCCATCCGGCCGGCCGCCGGCCCGCCGTCCGCGCCCGCGCCGCGCGGTCGCTCAGCCGGATCAGCTCCCGCCGCAGCCGCCCGCCCACGCGACGCACCGGGACGCCGGCCCGCTCGCGCAGGGTCGGACCGCGGGAGAGGTCAGGACTGGTCGATGTCATCGCTGCCCTCCACGGCGAAGTAGCGACGGTAGATGCGGCCGAGCTCCTCGGCCCGCCGCCGGAGGTGGACGACGGTCACGCCGGCCTCCCGCAGCCGCTCGGCGATCTCGAGACGGACGTCGCGCTGAGCCCCGACCAGCCACATCGTCCCCTCGCGGCGCACGTCCACGACGTCCGGCACGTCGCGCAGCAAGGCGGCCACGTCGGCGTCGGCCGGCCCGGCCACCTCGACCTCGACGACCAGCCGGCCGCCGTGGCCCGCGGCCAGCTCGTCCACCGTCCCACAGGCGACCATCCGGCCGCGGACGAAGATGCCGATGCGCCCGCACACCGCCTGCACCTGCCCCAGCAGGTGCGAGGTGAGCAGGACGGCGACGCCACGCTCGGCCGCGAGCCGGCGGACCAGGCCGAGCACCTGGTCGGCGCCGTGCGGGTCCAGCCCGATCGTCGGCTCGTCGAGGATCAGCACGTCCGGATCCTTGATGAGCGCATCGGCGATGCCCAGCCGCTGCCGCATGCCCCGCGAATAGACCCTGACCTTGTCGTCGGCCCGGTCGGCCAGGCCGACCTCGTCGACCAGCCGCTCGATCCGTTCCTCGGCGGTGGCGCGGTCCAGCCCGTTGAGCGCCGCGGTGTAGCGCAGGTTCCACCGTCCGGTCATGCCGCCGTAGAACCCGACGCTGTCGGGCACGTAGCCGATGCGGCGCTTGACCTCCAGCGGCTGCCGGGTCGGGTCCAGGCCGGCGACGCGCACCAGCCCGCCGGTCGGCTCGCTGAGGCCCAGCAGCATGAGGATGGTCGTGGTCTTCCCCGCGCCGTTCGGGCCGAGCAGGCCGAACACCTCACCGGGCTCGATCCGCAGATCGAGCCGGTCCACCGCGGTGAGGTCGCCGTACCGTTTCGTGAGCCCTTCGGTCCAGATGGCCGGCGCCGGGCCGGTGCCGTCGGCCACGACGGGGCTCGACAGCTCGGTGGTCATCGCCGGCCGTACCTCCTGTACACCAGGACCAGCGCGCCG
Organism: Jiangella rhizosphaerae; assembly: GCF_003579925.1. Taxonomy (GTDB): domain Bacteria; phylum Actinomycetota; class Actinomycetes; order Jiangellales; family Jiangellaceae; genus Jiangella; species Jiangella rhizosphaerae. The sequence goes on from NZ_QUAL01000108.1 coordinate 10,797, forward strand.
GCCGCCGCCACGATGATCAGACCGCCGGCGAAGCCCCACGTCGCCGACGTCTCCACCGCGTACCGGATGTCCATCTCCTCCGTGGTGCCGCCGCTGGCCGCGCTGACGGTGACGACGTAGTCGCCGGCGATCGCGTCGCCCGTCGGTGTGATGCGCGCCGTGGCCTGGGCGCTCTCGCCCGGCGGGATCGCCTCGATGACCGACGGCTCGAACTCGACCTCCCAGTCCGACGGCGGAGTCGCCGACAGCTCGACACCCTGCAGCGGAGCATTGCCGTCGTTGCGCACCAGCACCGTCATCGTGCCGGTGTCGCCGGCGGACCCGGAGGCGTTCAGCCGCTCCGACGGCGTCGTGAGCGTGAACGACGACGAGCCGGTCACCTCGGCGGCGAGCTCGGCCTGCAGGGTGGTGCCCTCGCCGGTCGCCTGGACGGCGATCGGGTAGGTGCCGGCCGGGACGTTGTCCGGCGGGTCGGCCTCCACCGCGATGGTCGTGGTGCCGCCGGCGTCGACGGTGGCCGTGGCCGCCTGCTGCTCGGCCGACGGGCTGGCCGTGACGTTCCAGCCCTCCGGGCCCGTGGCCGCGAGGGCGAACGTGGCCTCCTGGCCCGAGTGGTTGGCCAGCGTCAGGTCGAACCGGTAGGTGTCGGTGCCGGACCCGCGCAGCGTCGTGAACTCCGTCGTCAGCTCGAAGGCGTCGGCGGCCTGCTCGACCACGCGCAGCTGCAGCGGCAGTGTGGCGTCGCCGCTGCGGCCGGAGGCCACCACGGTGACCTGGTGCACGCCGGCCGCGGTCTCGGCGGGGACGCGCACCTCGAGCTGGACCTCTGCCGGCGCCGACGGGTCGGCGTGGACGGCGTCGACCTCGCGCCCGCCGCCGCGGAACACCGCCGACCAGCCCTCCGGCGCCTCGCTCACGCCCAGGCTCACGGCCTCGCGGGCGTCGGACAGGACCTGAAGATCGAACGTCGTGGACTCGCCCGCCTCGGCACGCACGGCGGGGTACGGGGTGACGATCTCGACGGCGCTCGCGGGCGCGGCGAGACCGATCGCTGCCAGCCCCCCGCCGAGCAGGGCCGCCGGCAGCCGGAAAGCGATGCGTCGCGTCATTGAACACTCCGGACAATGCCACGAGCTCCCCGGCCGCGACGCCGCTACGCCCTGGGCCCGCGGGACTGCGGCGGGCCGGAGACGCTCCCTGATCGAGTTTCCGACAACGGAAGATAAGCGGCCTGACCTGCGAGTTCAATGGCCGGACGGCGGTTCTCAGCTTCTTTTCAGCGATCTGTGACGCATCCGTGACAAACCTGAGTCCCTCACACTCAAGTAGAGGCGGACGACGGGGCGCCCGGGCCGCGCGACGCGGCCCG
>NZ_QUAL01000111.1 GCF_003579925.1 Jiangella rhizosphaerae
GCGGGACCTCCCGCGGGCCCCCACCGACCGCGCGGCCACCCGTGGTCGCCGCACCGGTGAACCTTCCGTGAATCCTGCCGCGAACAGGCACTTCGCCATCGATCTTCGCGTTGAGGCCTGTCACCGTAGGCCTCGTGAGCCTGACTCGTTACGGAGTGGAGCCGCACGTGCTGGCCATCGCCCACCGGGGTGGGGCGGGGCTGGCTGCCGAGAACACCCTCGCCGCGTTCGAGCGCTCGTACGCGCTCGGGCTGCGGTACCTCGAGACCGACGTCCGCATCACCGCCGACGGCGTCTGCCTGGCCTTCCACGACGCGCGGCTGGGCCGGGTCACCGACGGCCGCGGCCTGGTCCGGCGGCGCACGTGGGACGAGGTCCGGCGGCTGACGGTGCTCGGCGCGGAGCCCGTGGCCCGGCTCGACGACGTGCTGGCCGCGTTCCCGGACGCGAGGTTCGTCATCGACGTCAAGGACGAGGCGGCGCTGGAGCCGCTGTCGCGCGTACTGCGCGCCACGAACGCCGTCGAGCGGGTCTGCCTCGCCGGGGCGTGGGACGGCTGGCTGGCGGCGCTGCGGGCCGACCTCGGGCCGGGGCTGTCGTGCGCGCTGGGCTGGCGGTCGCTGGTGTCGTGGCTGGCCTGCTCGCACGGGCGGGTGGCGCCGCCCCGCCGGGTCGCCAACGGGGGCTTCGTGCACGTCCCGTTGCGCTGGGGTAGACTCCCGATATTCATCGACCGTCTGGTCGAAGGCGCCCATGACCTGGGGTTGCGCCTCATCGTATGGACGGTCGACGACCCAGCCACGATGCACCGGCTGATCAGCGCGGGTGTCGACGGCATCATCACCGACCGGCCCGACGTGCTGCGGGAGGTGATGATCGCCGAGGGTCGTTGGCCACGCACCGTTTACGCCGAACGCGATGATCGGTAGCGTTGGTTGGACGTCCAACTATTTGAAACCCGACGTAGGAGCACCGCCATGACAGCGACCGCACCGGCACTGGAGTTCTCGACGACGCTGACGTCGAACCCGGTAGCTCCCGAGCGCCGGTCGGAGATCCTGGCGAACCCCGGGTTCGGCACCCACTTCACCGACCACATGGTCACCGCCACGTGGACCCCTGACGGCTGGCGCGACGCCGGGCTGCGTCCGTACGCGCCGCTCGCCCTCGACCCCGCCACGGCGGTCTTCCACTACGCCCAGGCCATCTTCGAGGGGCTCAAGGCCTACCGGCACGCCGACGGCTCCATCTGGACGTTCCGCCCGTCGGCCAACGGCGAGCGGATGATGCGCAGCGCGCACCGCATGGCGCTGCCGGCACTGCCCGTCGAGTCCTTCGTCGAGGCCGTCGACCTCCTCGTCCGCACCGACGCCGACTGGGTGCCGGCCGGCGGCGAGACCAGCCTCTACCTGCGCCCGTTCATGTTCGCCTCCGAGGTCTTCCTCGGGGTGCGCCCGGCCAAGCAGGTCACGTTCTGCGTCATCGCGTCGCCGGCGGGTGCGTACTTCTCCTCCGGCGTGAAGCCGGTCGACATCTGGCTGTCGTCGGAGTACACCCGGGCCGCTCCCGGCGGCACCGGCGCGGCGAAGTGCGCGGGCAACTACGCCGCCAGCCTCATCGCCCAGCAGGAGGCCATCGAGCACGGCTGCGACCAGGTCTGCTTCCTCGACGCGGTCGAGGGCAAGTGGGTCGAGGAGCTCGGCGGCATGAACCTCTACTTCGTGCACGCCGACGGCTCGATCGTCACGCCGGAGCTCACCGGCACCATCCTCGAGGGCATCACCCGCGACTCCATCCTCGCCCTGGCCGCCGACCGCGGCTACAAGGTCGACGAGCGCCGCTTCTCCATCGACGAGTGGCGCGAGGGCGTGGCGTCGGGCGACATCACCGAGGTGTTCGCCTGCGGCACGGCCGCGGTGGTCACCCCGCTCGGCCGGCTCGCGTGGGAGGGTGGCGAGCTGTCCATGGGCTCCGAGCCCGGCCCGGTGACGAAGGAGATCCGCTCCGCCCTCCTCGACGTCCAGTACGGCCGCGCCGACGACCCCCACGGCTGGATGCACCGCGTCCTCTGACCACCCGGGTTGCCCGAGGGATGCCGCGTTGGCCCCGTCCCCCTGCTGCCCGATTGTCTTGGCCGCGCACGCGCGCCTCAAGCGGACTATGGAGGCGCTTCGCGCCGGCGATGACCGCTTGACCCGCGCGCCCGCGGCGAAGAACGGGCAGCTATCAGGGGGACGGGGAAGAGCTGCGACGGCACCGGGGCGTCTGGCCGGCTTCTGTGTGGCGTTGGTGTCGTTCGGCGTCCACATCGCGAGATTTCACCGTGATTCGCGGGCCATCACGAGGATTACCCCAGCGTCAACACCCCTACAGCCATGTCGATGCTCACGTAATCCTCGTGATGTAGACGATCGCCGATGATCATCGCCGTCTACAACCCGGCAAACGGGGCGAAACGGGCACGGCAACGCCGAGGCGTGCCCACTCTGCCCCCGTCCCCCTGATAGCTGCCCGTTCTTGGCCGCGCAGCCGCGGGTCAAGCGGTCATCGTCGGCGCGAAGCGCCCAAATTGGTCCGCTTGAGGCGCGGTTGCGCGGCTAGGAGAATGGGCAGCAGGGGGACGGTGACCCACATCACCGCAGCGGCCGCTCGAGCTCCAGCTCGTGCCGGATGGGGATGCCGTCCGATTCGAGCGGAATCGACGGCTTCAGCGTCTCCCGCGTCCGGGTGACGGCGTCGTGGTGGATGGCGACGAGGTCGAAGCCGCGGCGCTGGTAGAAGCGCAGCGCGTGCACGTTGTCGTTCGTCGTGATCAGCCACACCCGCCGCGCACCTGCGGCGGCAGCGGCCGCGCCGACGGCGTCGAGCAGGGCCGTCCCCGCGCCGAGGCCGGGCCGCACGGACTCCAGCGTCGTGATCTCCCAGGCGCCGTCGCCGTCGACGCGGTAGGTCAGCAGGCCGGCCGGCTCGCCGTCGGCGACGGCGAGGAATCCGGGCTGGTCGGCGGCGTCGTAGAGCTCGCCGTGCACCGCCATGACGGTGGTGCCCCAGGCCGCCGAGAGCAGGTCGACGACGAGGTCGCGGTCGGCGCCGGTGACCGGCCGGACGACCAGGTTCATGGATCCCGCCTCCATCGGCCGCGCGAACTGTGCCATACTGCTGTGCGATGACGTACTCGCTGATTATTTCGTAGGCGCGCCGGCACCCAGCATCAATGCCAGGCGCGCAGACCTCTCGCATCCGCGAGGGGTCTTTTTGTTTGTCCGCCCGACCCGTATGTCCGCCGACCCCGTGAGGACAGAGCAGTGACCGATCCCGAGCAGTTCCACGTCTACGACACCACGCTCCGCGACGGCGCCCAGCAGGAGGGCCTCTCGCTCTCCGTGCAGGACAAGCTCGCCATCGCCGGCCACCTGGACGAGCTCGGGGTCGGGTTCATCGAGGGCGGCTGGCCGGGTGCGGTCCCGAAGGACACCGAGTTCTTCCGCCGCGCCCGCACGGAGCTGAACCTCAAGAACGCGCAGCTCGCCGCGTTCGGCGCCACCCGGAAGGCGGGCACGACGGCGGCGGAGGACCCGCAGGTGCGGGCGCTGCTCGACGCCGAGACGCCGGTCGTCACGCTGGTCGCGAAGAGCCACGTCGGGCACGTCGAGCGGGCGCTGCGCACCACGCTGGACGAGAACCTCGCGATGATCGCCGACACCGTCGGCTTCCTCGTCGCCAACGGCCGGCGCGTCTTCGTCGACGCCGAGCACTTCTTCGACGGCTACCGGACGAACCCCGAGTACGCGCTGCGTGTGGTGCGGACGGCCACCGAGGCCGGCGCCGACGTCGTCGTCCTCTGCGACACCAACGGCGGCATGCTGCCCGACGACGTCGGCGCCACCGTCCGCGACGTGCTGGCCCAGACCGGCGCGCGCCTCGGCATGCACGCCCACAACGACACCGGCTGCGCCGTCGCGAACTCCGTCGCCGCCGTCGACGCCGGCGCCACCCACGTGCAGGGCACCGTCAACGGGACGGGGGAGCGCACCGGCAACGCCGACATCATCACGATCGTCGCGAACCTCGAGCTCAAGCGCGGCATGACGGTGCTGCCGGACGGCGCGCTGCAGGAGGTCACCCGCATCGCGCACGCCGTCTCCGAGCTGACGAACATCGTGCCCTACTCGCGCCAGCCCTACGTCGGGGCCAGCGCGTTCGCGCACAAGGCCGGCCTGCACGCCAGCGCGATCAAGGTCGACCCCGACCTCTACCAGCACACCGACCCGGCGCAGGTCGGCAACGACATGCGGCTGCTGGTCTCCGACATGGCCGGCCGGGCCAGCGTCGAGCTGAAGAGCCGCGAGCTGGGCTACGACGTGTCCGGCGACCGCGAGCTGGTCACCCGGGTCACCCAGCGGGTGAAGGACCTGGAGGCCGCCGGCTACACGTTCGAGGCCGCCGACGCCTCGTTCGAGCTGCTGCTGCGAGAGGAGGCCGAGGGCCGGCCGAGCTACTTCGACGTGGAGTCGTGGCGGGTCATCACCGAGTCGCGCCCCGGCGGCGACGCCGTCAGCGAGGCGACGGTGAAGCTGCGGGCGGGGGGCGAGCGCGTCGTCGTGACCGGTGAGGGGAACGGTCCGGTCAACGCGCTCGACCACGCCCTGCGCACCGCGATCGGCGCGCTCTATCCGGAGATCGACAAGCTGGAGCTGATCGACTTCCGGGTGCGGATCCTGGACGCGGCCCACGGCACCGACGCGGTGACGCGCGTGCTCGTGGAGATGACGGACGGGAAGACGTCCTGGGAGACCGTGGGCGTCGGGGCCAACATCATCGAGGCCTCGTGGGAGGCGCTCGTCGACGCCGTCACCTACGGACTGCTGCGCCAGGGGGGAGCCGCGATCAGCTGAGCGGAACGCCTCGCTTCAGCTGACGAGCTTGAACGCGCTGCTCATGACGGCCGAGGCGTCGGCCCAGGTGGGCAGTGCGTCGATCTCGATGATGGTACGGCGGAGAGGTTCGGTGTCGTACAGTTCGACCCGCCAGCCGTTGCTGCCGTGGTCGAGGATCCCCCGGATCACGCTGTGTCCCTTCTTGTGACTTTGTCGTTGGGGTGTCGGCCAACGTGAATTCTGTCACTTTCGGCCCGGCGTGTCGCACCGAATTCCGGCGCGTCGGCCAAGATCAGCCGTTCGGCCCCGTGACCGGTCGATCGAACGCCGCGGCGATGGAGGCCGCGATCGCGTCGGGCGCGGTCCAGAAGGCGGAGTGATCGACGCCGGGCAGGTTCTCGTAGCGCCCGCGAGGCAGCTGGTCGACCAGCGCCTGCGCGCCGGCGTGGAAGAACGGCTCCGAGTCCGCCCCCACGGCGACGACCGCGGGCTGCTCGACCCGCCACCGGTCGGTGGGCAGCGGCTTCCCGTCCTGGGTGCCGGCGAGGATCCGCCCGTCGTGGGGCAGGGCGTGCGCGTAGGCCGCCGAGGCCTCCCACGACGGGTCGGCCTTCATCCCCTCGACGTACTCGGCCGGGACGCCGACCACCTGCGTCATGAACAGCTCGACGGCATCGCCGCGCCGGCTCTCGGCGACCAGGGTCTCCACCTGCTCGACCCAGTCGGAGGGCACGGGCGGGCGGGAGTCGTCGATGATGAACGGCGGCTCGAAGAGGTAGATGCCGGTCACGGCGTCGCCGAGGGCGGTCGCGGCCTCGAGGACCAGCCCGCAGCCGCCGGAGCCGGCCGCCAGTGCGGCCGAGCCGCCGACGGCCTGGATCACCGCGGCGAGGTCCTCGACCTCGCGCTCGGGGGCCCACGGCTCGCCGGCACCGCTCTCGCCGACGCCGCGGCGGTCGTAGCCGACGACGGTGAAGTCTCGCGCGAGCGCCGCGGCGGTCGCGTCGAGACCGTGGTGATCGTCCAGGCTCGTGCTGACGAGGACGAGCGCGGGTCCCGCGCCCTGGGTCACGTAGGCGATCGTGGTGCCGTCGGCGGAGGTGACGTGGTCCATGGTGTGCTCCTGTTCGCGTCGGTGCGGTCGCGGGTTCAGCCGGCCAGCGGGGAGCCGGTCTCGAGCAGGCTCTTGAGGTCGCTGAGCACCCAGGCGTGCCCGCCGCCGGCGCCCGAGGCCTCGTCGTCGCCGTGCACCATGGCGGCCAGCAACGGCGCACCGTCGAGCTCGTGCGTCACCGTCAGCGAGCACGACTTCCCGTCGGGCGCCGGGTTGATCTCGTGGGTGATGCGGGTGAAGCCCTCCTCGGCCATGGCCGGGTCCATCAGCATCCGGAAGGTCGTGACGAGCCTGCGCGGGGGCTCGGCCTCGATCACCTCGCCGTCGATGATGACGTCGGGGCACGGGAAGCCCTGCGCCTCGGCCGCGGCCTTGAACTCCGGTGTCGGGGCGACGGAGTAGGCGCCACCGGGCCGCAGGTCGTAGCTGGCCAGGCCGGTGTAGCCGTAGCGGGCCGTCCACTCGGGCTGCGTGATGGCGTCCCAGATCTTCTCCGGGGTCGCCTTGATGTAGATGCGGTACACCTGCGTGGTGGCGGGCTGCGTCGCGGTGGTCATGATTCGTCCTCCAGTTCGGCCTTGAGCTCGAGAAGCGTGGTCGTGTGAAGCTCGGTGTACTTGTCGATCCAGCGGTCGTGGATCTCGCGGATCGGGACCGGGTTGAGAAAGTGCAGCTTCTCCCGTCCCGACCTGCGGGTGACGACGAGGTTCGCCTCTTCCAGCACGCGCAGGTGCTTCATGACGCCGAAGCGGCTCATCTCCAGCTCGGACTCCAGCTCGGTCAGCGTGCGGCCGTCGCGGGCGAAGAGCAGGTCGAGCAGGAACCGCCGCGTTGGATCGGCGAGTGCCTTGAAGACCCGGTCGTCGTCGGTCATGGCAGCGACGATAGGTGACCAAATGGTCACATGTCAACCTCTTCACACCGGCTACGGGTGGTGCCATGCTGCGAGCAGGGGAAACGTCAGGCGGCCCGGTGCCGCGCGGCCCGGGCCAGGCTTCACAGGGGGCGATGGCCATGCCGGACGACGAGGACGGGACGGGTACCCAGCTCATCGAGCGGCCGTTCGAGAATCCGCACGCGAACGATCCGGTCCTGGGACCGAGGTACGCCGACGGCTACAAGGAGGGTGCGTTCGGCGACCACACGCTGGACAACAACCCCGCGGGCGAGCCGGGGCCGGCCGAGGACGCGTTCATCGAGGGCTTCGAGGACGGCATCGTCCGGTTCGGGGCCTTCAAGAAGGGCTTCAAGCGCGGCATCACCGTCGGCCTGGACGGTGCCACCAGCGACACGCTGGGGCCGCCGGCCATGGGCGCCGAGCACGCCGCCGATCTCAGCGCCGCCTGGCTGGAGGGCCGTGAGGAGGGCCTGAAGGTCGCGAGGGTCGTGCGCGACGGCATCGCGGAGAAGGCGCTGGAGTCGGCGGACTTCGACCAGACGTCGGGCCCGATCCACTCCATGTGGGTCGGTGTCGGCCGCATGTACTGGCGGGAGTACCAGGGCGGCCGGGCGATCTTCTTCATCCACCCGTCCGGCGAGGCGTTCACGGTCGACGCGCCGATCTACGCCGAGTACGAGGAGATCGGCGGGTTGCGCAGCCAGCTGGGCCGGCCGATCTCCGACACCACGCGGGTGCCCGACGGCCGCGGGAAGGTCACGGAGTTCGAAAAGGGCACCATGTACTCGACCGCGACCACCGGCGCGCACGAGGTGCACGGGCTGATCGGCGCGAAGTGGAAGGAGCTGGGCGGGCCGACCGGCGACCTCGGCTATCCGACCAGCAACGAGCAGTTCGAGCGGGCCGACCGCGGCAAGGTCAACACCTTCGAGCACGGCGACATCTACTTCTGGCCCAACCTCGGCGTCCAGGTGGTCCGCAGCATCCAGGTGCGCTATCGCGGGCAGAACTGCTTCGCGGAGTCGGACGAGGCCTCCGCCCAGGACGAGACCTACGTCGTCGCCACCGCGGTCGGGCCGAGCCGCGACGCCACGCGGTCCGTCCGGAGCCGCATCTTCGACGTCGACGCCGGTGGCTCGTTCCCGGACACGATGGTGGTCTACCAAGGGCCGCCCGCGGGGATCGGTGCCCTGGCCGTCACGATGGCCGAGCACGACACCGGGAACCCGGACGAGTACCGCGGCCAGATCGAGGCGGGGGTCCGGGTGGCGATGAACGGCCTGGCCGCCGCCATCGCGGCGACGGGCGTCGGGCTCACCGTCAGCGGCATCGCGGTCGCGCTGGCCAATGCGGGCGTCGGGCCGATCGCCGACGCCATCAACGACGCCATCGACAGCGGTGACGACACCATCGGCACGGCCGTCTTCCCGCTGGCGCCGAAGGCGCTGATCGGCCTCGCCCGCTCGCCGCTGCAGCGCGAGCGCGACATCGAGTTCCACCTGGCGACTCCGCTGCTCACCGGGGAGGGGGCGTACAAGGCATACTTCGACGTGACTTTCGGCTGACCCCGTCACGCGCGGCAGAGGCGAGGGCGCTCGATCCTTTCGCGGGTCGGCTCCGTACAAGAAGCGGACCTGAATCGACCTGCGAAAGGGATGACAGATGAAGCGCATACCCGCAGCCGTGCTCGCGTCGGTCGCGACCGCCGCCCTGGTGGTGCTGCCCGCCTCGGGCGGGGACGGCACCTCCGGGGGCCGGACCGTGATCGAGGCCGACACCATGGCCCCGGTCGACGGTCCGTACGTGGGCGCGGCCAACCCGATCCGCGGGATCAACGGGGGCGGCCTGCCGTGGCAGATCGACGACGCGAAGGTCGAGCTGACCGGCACGGGCCGCATCGAGGTCGAGGTCGAGGGGCTCGTCCTGCTCGAGGCCGCCCCGGTGCCGCCGGAGCGGCAGGGTATCAATCCGGCGCCGAACTTCGTGGCCGTGGTCAGCTGCATGACCACCGTCGACGGCGTCGCGACCACGGTCAACCTGGCCACCGACCCGTTCCCCGCGAGCACCGCGGGCGACTCGCAGATCGAGGACCAGCTCGACCTGCCGGAGCCGTGCATCGCCCCGATCGTCTTCGTCGGACCCAACCCGGGCACCTGGTTCGCCGCGACCGGCGTCTGACGCCGCCGACGGCCGGCCGTCCCTAGAGGCGGCCGGCCTCCGTGATCGTCACGACGGGGTAGCCGGCGGCATCGGACTCGGCGAGGTCGACGACGGCGGTGAAGCCCCAGTCGTGGTCGCCGGCGGGGTCGTCGAGGATCTGCCGGACCTCCCAGCGGTCCGGATGCTCGGTGACGATGAGCATCTTCGCGCCGCGGGCGTCGGGGCCGATGCCGATGTCGGCGTGCTCGTCGAAGTACGGCTCCAGCGCGTCGGCCCAGTCGTCCGCGCTCCAGTCGTCCCCGGCGTCCAGCGACGCCAGCCCGGCCCAGTCGCGCCGGGCGGCCAGCTCGACCCGCCGGAACAGCGCGTTGCGGACGCTGACCAGGAACGCCCGCCGGTTCTCGGTGATCGGCCGGGGCGCGTTCTCGACCGGCGCCTCGCCGTGGGCCTCGACCGCCGCGGCGGGGTTGCGCAGCGCCTCCCACTCGTCCAGCAGCGAGGAGTCGACCTGGCGGACCAGCTCGCCCAGCCACTCGACGAGGTCGGCGACCTCCTCGGTGCGGGCCTCCTCGGGCACCGTCTGGCGCATCGCCCGGTAGGCGTCGGCGAGGTAGCGCAGCACCAGGCCCTCGGACCGCGCCAGCTGGTAGAACGCGACGTACTCGCCGAAGCTCATCGCGCGTTCGTACAGGTCGCGGGCGACGGACTTCGGCGAGAGCTCGTAGTCGCCGACCCACGGGTGGCTCTGCCGGTAGATGGTGAACGCGGCGTCGAGCAGCTCCTCCAGCGGCTTCGGGTGCGTGACGTCCTCGAGCAGCTCCATGCGCTCGTCGTACTCGATGCCCTCGGCCTTCATCGCCGCGATCGCCTCGCCGCGCGCCTTGTGCTGCTGCGCCGACAGCACCTGCCGTGGGTCGTCCAGCGTCGCCTCGACGACGGAGAGCAGGTCCAGCGCGTGCGTCGGCGACTCGGGGTCGAGCAGGTCGAACGCGGCCAGCGCGAACGGCGACAGCGGCTGGTTGAGCGCGAAGTCGGGCTGGAGGTCGACGGTGAGCCGCACCGTCCGCCCCTCGGCGTCGGGCGGATCGAGCCGCTCGACGACGCCGGCGGCGACCAGCGCCCGGTAGATCGCGACGGCGTCGTGCACGTGCTTGCGGGTGCGCGACGGCGGCTCGTGGTTGTCGGTGAGCAGTTTGCGCATGTGCGCGAACGCGTCGCCCGGCCGGCTGATGACGCCGAGCACCATGGCGTTGCTGATCTCGAAGCTGGACGTCAGCGGCTCGGGTTCGGCCGCGATGAGCCGCTCCATGCTCGCCTGGCCCCACGAGACGAACCCCTCGGGAGCCTTCTTGCGCACCACCCGCCGACGCTTCTTGGGGTCGTCGCCGGCCTTGGCCAGCATCCGCTCGTTCTCGATCTCGTGCTCCGGCGCCTGGACGATCACCTCGCCGAGGGTGTCGTACCCGGCCCGGCCGGCGCGGCCGGCGATCTGGTGGAACTCGCGCGCCGAGAGCTGCCGCATGCGGACCCCGTCGTACTTGGTGAGGCCGGAGAAGACGACGGTGCGGATGGGGACGTTGATGCCGACGCCGAGGGTGTCCGTCCCGCACACCACCTTGAGCAGGCCGGCCTGCGTCAGGCGTTCGACCAGGCGGCGGTACTTCGGCAGCATGCCGGCGTGGTGGACGCCGATGCCGGCCCGGACCAGCCGCGACAGCACCTTGCCGAACCCGGAGCTGAACCGGAACCCCCCGATCTCCGCCGCGATGCGGTCGCGCTGCTCGCGGCTGGCGACGTTGACGCTGACCAGCGCCTGCGCCCGCTCGACCGCGGCGGCCTGGGTGAAGTGGACGACGTAGACCGGGGCGCGGTGGGTGGAGAGCAGCTCGGCCAGCAGGTCGTGCATCGGCTCGCGCGAGTACTGGTAGGTCAGCGGCACCGGGCGCTGCGCCGACGTGACGACGGCGACGTCGCGCCCCGTCCGCCGCTGCAGGTCCTTCTCGAAGAACGCGACGTCGCCGAGGGTGGCCGACATCAGCAGGAACTGCGCGTTCGTCAGCTCCAGCAGCGGCACCTGCCAGGCCCAGCCGCGCTGGGGGTCGGAGTAGAAGTGGAACTCGTCCATGACGACCTGGCCGACGTCGGCGTCCGGGCCGCTGCGCAGCGCGATGTTGGCCAGGATCTCCGCCGTGCAGCAGATGATCGGCGCCGACGGGTTCACGCTGGAGTCGCCGGTCATCATGCCGACGTTGGCCGCGCCGAAGATCTCGATGAGCGCGAAGAACTTCTCCGACACCAGCGCCTTGAGCGGCGCGGTGTAGAACGTCCGCCGTCCGTCGGCCAGGGCGGCGAAGTGCGCGGCGACCGCCACCAGGCTCTTGCCCGACCCCGTCGGCGTGCTGAGGATGACGTGCGAGCCGGAGACCAGCTCGATCAGCGCCTCCTGCTGGGCGGGATAGAGGTCGAAGCCGCGCTCGGCGGCCCACTCGGTGAAGGCGTCGTGCAGGGAGTCCGGATCGTGCTCAGCGCGCTCGAGGAAGGTCGTCAGCGGGGTGGGATCCGGCACGGACACCGAGCCTACGGTCGCCGGCCGTGAACAGCCAGCCGACGCCGAGCAGCAGGACGGTGACGCCGGCGGCGTTGAGCAGCGTGCGGCCGTAGCCGAGCTCGATGACGTCGATGAACGGGTACGGGTACCAGTCGACGACCTCGCCTCGGATCAGCGTGTAGACCAGCCAGGCGACGGGCCACACGAGGCTCAGCGCGACGGTGCGGGCGTCGAACCGCGGCCACGGCCCGAACGCCAGCCAGCCGGCGACGGCCATCACCGGTGAGATGTAGTGGAAGCCGACGTTGGTGGCCATGGCGATGCCGTCGAGGTCCACGATCGGCGCCAGCAGCGTCGCGTACACGACGCCGGTGACGCTGATGCCGACCAGGCCGGTGAGGCGCAGCACCCGGAAGAACCGGCCGTCGCGCCACGGGTCGGCGGCCAGCAGCAGGCAGCCCGCGATGACCAGCAGGTTGGACTGCACGGTGAAGTAGCTGAAGAAGTTGGCCACCCGCAGCGCCGTCGACGGCGGCTCGTCGCCGTCGTGGACCAGCACGTTGTCGCCGTCGAGCACCAGGACGAACTGGATGACCAGCGCGGCCAGGGGGATCAGCGCGGTGACGAGGTGCCAGGCGCGGGCCGCCGTCGGGTTCGTCCGCCACGGTCGCATGGTCGGAGGTTAGCGGGGAACAGCGGCGTTGCGCGGCAGGTTGGAGTGAGCATGCATGGTGAGTTCAAGGTGCCGGGCGGCAAGCTGGTCGTCGTCGACCTCGACGTGCTCGACGGCGTCATCCGGCACGCCCGCGTCAGCGGCGACTTCTTCCTCGAGCCCGACGACGCGCTCGATCGCATCGACGCCGCGCTGGCCGGCGCTCCGGTCTCGCTGTCCGCCGCGGAGCTGGCCGCCCGCGTCTCCGGGGTGCTGGACGGCGTCGTCATGCTCGGCTTCTCGGCCGAGGCCGTCGCCGTCGCCGTCCGCCGGGCCCTCACCGGGGCGACGTCCTGGACCGACCACGACTGGCACTTCCTGCACGAGGGACCGCAGGAGCCGGCGCTGCAGATGGCGCTGGACCAGGTGCTGGCCGAGCAGGTGGGCGCGGGGGAGCGGCCGCCGACGCTGCGGGTGTGGGAATGGGCGTCCAACGCGGTGATCATCGGCAGCTTCCAGTCGCTGCGCAACGAGGTCGACATGGACGGCGCCCGTCGTCACGACGTGACCGTCGTGCGGCGCATCAGCGGCGGCGGCGCGATGTTCGTCGAGCCCGGCAACACCATCACCTACTCGCTGTACGTGCCGGAGTCGCTGGTCTCCGGCCTGTCCTTCGTCGACTCCTACGCCTTCCTCGACGAGTGGGTCGTGGCGGCGCTGCGCGACCTCGGTATCGAGGCGACCTACCAGCCGATCAACGACATCACCTCGCCGGCCGGCAAGATCGCCGGCGCCGCCCAGAAACGCCTCGCCGGCGGCGTCGTCCTGCACCACGTGACGATGGCCTACGACATCGACGCGGCGAAGATGCTGGAGGTGCTGCGCATCGGCCGCGAGAAGCTGTCCGACAAGGGCACGAAGAGCGCCAACAAGCGCGTCGACCCGCTGCGGTCGCAGACCGGCCTTCCGCGTGCGGAGGTCATCGAGCGGATGGTGTCGACGTTCCGGTCGCGCTACGGCCTGGTGGACGACTCGCTGGACGACAAGACGCTGCGGCTGGCCTCGGATCTGGTCGAGTCGAAGTTCGGCACCCAGGAGTGGCTCGCCCGCGTCCCGTGACGGCGTTCCGCGGCAGCATCTTCCGCTCACCGGGCTGCGAGCCGGCATCGTCACTCGCGGCAAGAGCACCTCACCCGTCCGACGACCGCATGGTGACCCAGCCGAGCTGATATGCGGTCCCGGCGCGGGCGAGGTGCGTCCGGCGAGAGTGACGACGGGCTCGTGGTCAGGCAGCCACGTCGGCGAGGCCGCCCGTCGCGGCGAGGAGGCGTTCGCGGAGCACGGCGCCGCGGGCGGCGAACGCGCGCTGCTGCTCGACGTACCGGCGCTTGCCCTCGGTGGTCTCGATGCGGACCGGCTCGTAGCCGAGTCCGGACAGGTCGTACGGCGAGGCGCGCATGTCGAGCTCGCGGATCTGCGCGGCCAGCTCGAACGCGTCGGCCACCAGCTCGCTCGGCACCAGGGGAGTGAGCTTGTAGGCCCACTTGTAGAGGTCCATTCCGGCGTGCAGGCAGCCCGGCTGCTCCAGCGACGGCTGCAGCTCGCGGCTCGGCGTCAGCGCGTTCAACGGCCGCGCCGCGTCGGTGAAGAAGCGGAACGCGTCGAAGTGCGAGCACCGGATCTGGTGCGCCTCGACCACCGCGTCGGTGCCGTCGTGGCCCAGCCGCAGCGGGTACGCCTCGTGCCTGACGTCGCCAGGCACCGTCCGGTACACCATCGCCCACTCGTGCAGGCCGAAGCAGCCGGTGTGTGCGGGCCGCGACGCGGTCGCCGTCAGCAGGGCGCGCACCCACTCGACGGTCGCCGCCCGCTTCCGGGCCACGGCGGCGCCGACGGCGACACCGTCCGGCCCCGCCTCGTACCCGGACCACGACGCGTGCGGCGGCGACCCGGCCAGGACGACGCCCGCGCCCGGGTGCCAGCGCCGCAGCTGGGCCGGCTTGAAGCTGTAGTAGGTGAAGAGGAAGTCGTGGACGGGGTGCGCGCGGCCGGCCCGCCGCCGCTCGAGGTGCGGCCGGACCAGCGCGTCCACCCGCGCTTCGTGTGCCGCCATCCGCTCGCGCCACACGTCCTCGGCCAGCTGCATGCGTTCCAGCGTAGACGCCGGCTGGACCCGGTGGACCCGTGACGGTAGCGTGCTGGTCCACGCATGCGCACCTGTCACCGGACGACCCGAGGCCCGCTGTCAGCTGGCGATCGAGCGTGCGCGTTTCCGGGGCGTGTGAGCCATGCCTGAACGGCCCGCGCCCCGCCAGCCGGCCGTGACGCCCCAGCGGGGAATCGCCGGTCCGCTCGTGGGCCGCGACCGTGACCTCGCCGCTGTCGTCGCGGCCGCCGCCGCGCCGCCGTCCGTGCTGATCATCGAGGGCGAGGCGGGGATCGGCAAGACCAGGCTGGTCCAGGAGCTGCGGGCGCATCCGAGCATGGCCGGCCGGCGGCTGGTGGTCGGGGCGTGTCCGGCCATCAAGGAGCCGTTCCCGCTCGGGCCGGTGGTGGACGCATTGCGGGGACTGCGTGAGCACCTGGAACCGGCGTCCCCGTCACCCGTGGCCGGGGCTCTGCGTCCGCTGCTGCCGGAGTTGGCCGACGTGCTGCCGCCGCAACCGGAGCCGCTCGCCAGTGCCCTCGCCGAGCGCCACCGCGTGTTCCGCGCCCTGGTCGCGCTCCTGGCGGTGCTCGACCCGCTGACGGTGGTCCTGGAAGATCTGCACTGGGCCGACGAGATGACCATCGACCTGTTGCGTTTCGTGCTGGGTGATCTGCCGCCGGGCCTGTCGCTGGTGTTGACGATGCGCGCGGAGGAGGCCGGCGCGGATATCCGCGCACTGACGTCACGGCTGCCGGCGAACAGGCGGGCGCACGTCGTGCTGGAACCGCTGGACGAGACGCAGACCGGCGATCTCGCCGCGAGCCTGCTGGCGAGCGAGCGAGTCACCGACGATTTCGCGGCCGAGCTCCGCGAGCGCACCGGTGGCTTGCCCTTCGCCATCGAGGAGGTCACCGCGCTCCTGCGCGATCGCGGTGCCGGCTCCGCACAGGGGCGGACCTGGACCCGTCAGGAGCTGGACGACCTGGCCGTGCCGGTGGCGGTGCGCGACCACGTGCTGGCGCGGGCGCGCCTGCTGCCACCGGCGGCTCGACGGCTCGTCGACATCGCTGCCGTGTGGCAGACGCCGGTGCCGGAAACCCTGATCGCCGAGGTGGCAGCTGAGGCGCCCGAGGTGGTCACGGCCGGTCTGAGCGACGCCATCACCTCCGGTCTGCTGGTGGACGACGCCGGAACCATCGGATTCCGGCACACCCTCGCCGTCCAGGCGGTGTACGACGCGATACCCGGGCCGCACCGCCGCGAGCTGCACAACCGCGCCGCCAGCGCGTTGCAGAGCTCGGGAGCCCAGGCCACGGGACGGCTCGCCTTCCACCTGCACTGGGCCGGTCGACTGGCCGAGTGGGCGGTCGTGGCCGAGCAGGCGGCTGACCGGGCGAGCCGGGTGGGCCAATACGACGAGGCGGCCCGCCTCCTGGAGGAGGTGCTCCGGCATGCGCCGGTCGACCCTGCCAGCCGGATCCGACTGGCGGTGAAGCTCGGCCGGGCAACCCGCGCGACGCTACGCGGGTCTCGAGTGGACGACCTCGTGGCAGCGGCGTTGGAGCTTGATCCACCCCGTGCCGTGCGTGGCGAGCTGCAGTTCCTGCTCGGCGCATTGCTCGACGACAACGATCTGGACCGGCAACGATCCCAGGCACTGATCACCGAGGCGGCGGCGAACAGCGTCGGCAACCCGGAGATCAGGGCGCGGGCGCTGCTCGCACTGGAGCTGCGCAGCTCGCCGGAGACCGGCTATGCCGAACGTCACCGTGCGATGGCCGAGGTGGTGACGCTGATTCCCCGCATCGCCGACCTCGACACGCAGGTGAGCCTCCTGGGTGGGGTGGCGATGCACCAGGTGGCGTGGGGCGATCCGGACTGGCGGCGCACCATCGCGCGGATCGGCGAGTACTCCGCTGCTTCACCCGGCCACCCCGGACAGGCCAAGGCGTACCAGTCGGCCGGGCAGGCGGCCTGTTGCGCCGGTCATCATCGGGTGGCCGAGGAGCTGATCCGGATGGCGGCTCCCGACCATCTGAACCGGGATGAACGCCGAACCGCGTTCGCCCGGGCCACCGCGGCACTGATCGACTACTGCGCGGGGCGCTGGGACCGGCTCGAGCAGACGGTGCCCACGCTCCTCGATCAGTTGAGCAGCCAGCCGTGGGCTGCGTACAAGCTCTACTTCGTCGCCGGCGAGCTGGCCTTCGCCCAGGGTGACCTCGACGCAGCCGAGCAGTGGTACGCCACCCTGAGCGACAAGATCGCGGGCAGTGACGGAGGGGATCTGCTGCCCATGCTGGTCGCGTCGCAGATCCGCCTCGCGTTGGCTCGAGGAGACATCGCCACCGCACTCGCCGGCGCCGAACGACACATCGCCAGGCTCGACGCGGAGATGCTGTGGCCGGCCACGTATCGCTGCCTGCCCTGGCTGGCCGCGGCGCTGGCCGGCGGCGGAGACGCCGCCCGGGCGGCCACCCTGGGGCCGCGGTACGCCGAGCGGCTTCGGGGGCGCGATGCTCCGCTGGAGCCGGCGGCGCTGGCCTTCGCGGACGGGTACGCGCGGGCCGGCGCGGGTGATGCGGCAGGCGCTGCGGCTGCGTTCGTGGCCGCGGCGGGACACTACGACGCGCTCGGGTGCCCGTTCGAGGCGGCGCAGGCACGGGAGGCCGCCGCCGGGTCCTTGGCCGGCGGGTCACCGGCCGGCTCGGGACGGGGCGACGCGGCCGAGGAGCCCCTGCGCACCGCGATGGCGGCCTACGAGCGTCTCGGTGCCAGTCGTGACCTGGCGCGCGCTGGGCGACTGGCCCGGCAGCTCGGGATCTCGATGCCTTCGCGGCACAGGCGTGGGCCCAAGGGTTACGGAACCGGCCTCACGCCACGTGAGCGTGAGGTGGCCGAGCTGGCGGCGACCGGCCGCACGAACCGGGAGATCGCCGAGCAGCTCTTCCTCTCCGCCGAGACGGTCAAGAAGCACCTTCAGTCGGCAATGCGCAAGCTCGAGGTGCCGTCGCGGGCGGCTCTCGGCCGCCGCCTCCCGTCGCTGGGGACGGAGCAGGCAGCCGTCCGCGACTGAGTGCGGCCGTTGCCTGGACGCACACCCGGATTACCCCGTTCGGGTAATGGCTGCCGCCGGGCCCGCATCCATACCGTGACGTGATGCGACATCGGCCGATTCGGCGCAGCTTTCGCGCCAGGTTGCCGTACACCGGGCATCGGTGCCTGATAGGGCGACCCGAGGCAACGGCAGCTGCGTCGTGGTGACCGCGTCACCTTCAGTCCCCCAGCAGGAAGGCTGTCATGGGAACCTTGCCCCCACCGCGGGCGATCTCGCCCGGTACATCAGTGGTCAGACACCGCCGCAAGAGGCTGGCGGCCGCGACCGCCGGCGTGGCGCTGCTGGCCCTCGTCATGTCGGCCGCGGCGACGAGTGCGCACCCGGTGACCGATCGGCTCGACGACGCGCGGAGCGTGCTCGACGGGTTGCCCGACGATGCGCAGGAGCTGCTGGCCGACGTGGCCGGCGGCGACGCGGGCGTGCCGTTGACGCTCATCACCGGCGACCAGGTGGTCGTCGGCCTGGATGACGACGGCGCCCCGGTCGTGCAGGACATCGTCGTCGCATCGAGAACTGACGGCTCGCAACCGGTCCTCTACACGATCATGCGCGAGGACCGGGTGTACGTGGTGCCCAGCGACGCCATGCCGCTGATCGACTCGGACGTGCTGGACTGGGAGCTGTTCAACGTCGCCGAACTGGCCGAGCATGTGGCCGCGGGCACGGTCGGCGCGGTGCCGGTGATCGTCACCTACCCCGGTTCGGTGGCCGCGCGACGGGCACCGCAGGAGATGCCCGGGGCGACGGTCGAGCGGACCTTCACCAGCATCGCCGGCAGTGCGCTGACCATCGACGGCGACGGTGACTGGTGGCGGCAGGTGCTGGACACGCAGGCCCGTGCCCACTCGACGGCACGCTCGGCGGACCTGGCGGCGGCGGCGAGCCGTTCCGGGCCGCTGGCGGGCGTGGAGAAGGTGTGGCTCGATGAGCTCGCCGAGATCCACTTGGCGGAGTCCGTGCCTAAGGTCGGTGCACCCGCCGCGTGGGATCAGGGCTTCGACGGGACCGGTGTGACCGTGGCGGTCCTGGACACCGGCATCGACGCGGACCATCCCGATGTGGCGGACAAGGTCGTCGACATGGTCGACTTCACCGACAACCTGGCCGGTCCGGTGGACGGACACGGCCATGGCACCCACGTGGCCGCGACCATCCTGGGCACCGGCGCCGCGGCCGACGGCCTGCGGCCCGGGGTGGCGCCCGGCGCCGACCTGCTGGTCGGCAAGGTCTGCAGCGACGCGGGCCAGTGCGCGATGAGCGACGTCATCGAGGGGATGGAATGGGCGGCCGCCTCCGGCGCTCGCGTGGTCAACCTGAGCCTGGGCGGCGACGCCACCGACGGCACCGACCCGCAGAGCATGGCGCTCAACGAGATCAGCGCCCGCCACGACACGCTGTTCGTGGTGTCGGCAGGCAACGACGGCCCCGGCTCGTACCGCGTGAGTTCCCCGGCCACGGCGGACGCGGCCCTGGCCGTGGCGGCCGTGGACAAGCACGACCAGATGGCCAACTTCTCCAGCCGTGGCCCGCGTGTGGGCGACGGCGCTCTCAAGCCGGAGATCGCGGCGCCGGGGGTGGGCATCGTGGCCGCCCGGGCGGCCGGCACCGCGATGGGCACCCCGCTCGACGACCTCTACACCTCCGCCGACGGGACCTCGATGGCGGCTCCGCACGTCGCCGGGGGCGCGGCGATCCTCGCCCAACAACATCCGGAGATGTCGAGCGAGCATCTCAAGGCGCTGCTGATGGGGACCGCCGTGGACCTCGGCCACGACATCTACGCCCAAGGAGCCGGGCGGATGGATCTGGGCCGGGCCGTGAACGCCACCGTCTTCGCCAGTGGCCCGGTCGGTTTCGGGGCGCTGCCGTACCCGCATCAGCAGCCGGCGACGGGGCAGGCCCGGTTCGTCAACATCACCGACGAACCGGTCACGCTGTCGCTCGACGCCGAGTTCGCCGACGGCGCCGGGAACCCGGCACCGGACGGCTTGTTCACCATGGGCGCGAACGAGGTCACCGTGCCGGCTCACGGCGACGTGACCGTCGACATCACGGTGGACGGCAGCGTGCTCACCCGGGGCGGCCTGTACGGCCGATACACCGGCCAGGTCAGCGCCAACGACGAGACCGGGACGCAGCGTGGCAGCGTCCTCGTATCGGCGTTCCTCGAGGAGGAGCGGTTCCCGGTCGACGTGCGCATCGTGGGAGCCGACCCGTCCGCCGTCTACGGCGATGTGCTGATCGTTCCGATGGACGACCAGACCCACCTGCACAACGGTCCCGTGGTCGCGGGCCGCGGGTCGGAGATGACCGCGGAGCTGTTCGACGGCACCTACGCGATCAGTGCCGCGGTCAGCTGGACCGCCGACGGGGTCCAGCAGACGGCGATGCTCATGGCGCCGGAGGTCGTCGTCGCCGGCGACACGTCGGTCACCCTGGACGTCTCGCAGGCTCAGCGGTTCGGCGTCGACTTCCCGGAGCCGCTGGACGTCTACGACGCGAGCGTGGACGTGACGCGAACCTCCGTCGGCGGCGACTGGGGCCTCACCGCCAGCCTGACCACGAGCTACAGCGGCACCGGACCGGAACGGATCGAGCCGAACTGGTGGTTGCTGCCGACCGACCCGGTGGACCTGGGCACCCTGAGCGTGGCCACCGGCGTGGTCTGGATCCCGGAGTTGACCACGCTGCGTGTGCTCGGCGGCGGGCGGGCGTTCGACCTCGATGCGCGGTACGCCACCGCCGACGTGTCCGACGACGGCAGCCTCCAGGTGTGGCCCGACGGCGACACCCTCGACGCCCGGGCGGTCGTGCAGCCGATCCCGCGGCTGGTGTCCCAGCGGCCGCTGCCGCTGGTCCACGCCGGCACCGGGACCGCTGACGAGCTGGCCGCCGCCGAGGTGGCGGGGAAGCTCGTGCTGCTGACCCCGGCGGACATCTGCGGCTCGTTCACCTGCCCCTACGAGGAGCTGCATGCTCGGGTGGAGGCCGCCGCCGAGCTCGGCGCGGTGGGTGCCTTGATCGCCGGTCCGGACGGGCACGTGTACCTCCCCGACCCGCCGGCCGAGGCGATCCGGTGCCTGGCGGGGCCGGACAGCTGCCCACCGGTGCCGCCGTACTCGTCGATCCCGGTGCTGAGTGTGCCGGCCGGCGACGCGGCCACGCTGGCCGAGCGGCTCGCCGCCCGGGACGCTGTCCGGATCGACGTCGGCGGCGACGGGACGGTCTCGGAGGCGTACGCGGTGCCGTTCGTGCACGATCGGGTGCCGACGATGCCGTACCGGCTGGACTCTGCGACGTTGCATCGCACCACGCACCGGATCCATGCCGGTCAGCCCGGCGAGACCAAGACCATCGAGTGGACGCGAGCCGCCGAGACGCCTGGCCAGGGGGTGGTGCGGATGCGGGCGCCGCGAGTGGCGACCCCAGCGGAGTTCACGCTGCACGTGCCTGCGGCGCCGGCCGGCACGGTCGACCAGTTCCACGTGGCCGTCCAGGAGTTCGCGGCACCGAACGCGCCCGTCGTCACCGATCCCGAGCTGAACTCGCACATCGTCATCCACTCGGGGGAGCGGCGGCTGGTGAACCTCACGGGGGCCGAGAGCACCTACACCTGGAACTCCGGCCCGCACGTGCCCGGAGCCAGCCCGACCAGCATCGGCGCCGTGGACGGCACCGTCACGCCGGGAGTCTGTTCCGGGTGCCGGGAGGGTGACACGTTCTGGCCGACGATCCACCTGACGACCAGCGCCGGTGACCCGACGACGACGGTGACGGGCCTGGACAACGACACCGGCGCGGGGGTCTGGTTGCTCGACGCCAACGGGTGCGTCGACTGCGAGATCACCTTGTCCGGCCCCACCGGAGAGGCACTGACGCCGACCGTCACCCCGCTGATCGTCGGTACGGGCAGCATCTTGAACCTCGAGGCGCCGGGCGACGGGGCGCCGCGCGTGTTCCTCGACGGCCGGTGGCACTCGATCGACACGGAGGTGGCTCGATGAGCAGGCATTCGCTCTCGCGGTGGCGTCGCACGTCTGTCTTCGCGACTCTGGCCGGCGTCGGCCTCTTCGCGTCCGCCTGCGCCGGCGGCGCCGTCACCGGTGACCTCGTCGGCTACCAGAACCTCCCCGCAGAGGACGCCAGGTACACGCTGGAACTGGACAACGGGGACGCGACGACGGTCTGGGAGTACAGCTCCGGTCACGTCGACGAGTCCAACGCCGTCCAGCCCTGCACTGGTGCCGCGGTGCCGCAGGCGGAGGCGCCGGCCGGCGAATGCCGGCCGGAGCCGTTGATCTTCCTGAAGTACGACCTCGGCCTCGATCTGGACGAGACCGTCCCGGCCGGCAGCCACGCGATCACCGTCACCGGGTACTACGAGCAGCAGCTCACCACTCCGCCGGAGGTCACCGACCTGGCGGTGGAGGTCAGCCATGACGGTGGCACGACGTGGGAGCCGGCCAGCACGCGGGCGGCCGGTGACGGCGTGTTCGACGTGACCCTGATGCATCCGCGCGACGCCGACGCGGTGGCGCTGCGGGTGAGCGCCACCGACAGCGACGGCAACACCGTCGTGCAGACGTTGCCGGCGGCCTTCACGGTGCGCTGACACCTGCGAGGAGGCGGTGCCCCCGCCCCACCCTTGCGAGGGTGGGGCGGGGCACCATCGGCTGACTCGGCGACGCACACATGCGCAGTGTGGCGCCGCAGCCGGGACGGGATACGCTCGCGGTCGTGCGTATCGCGAGGTTCACGACGGGGGACGACCCACGCTTCGGCGCGGTGGGACAGGACGAGAGCGGAGCGACCGTCATCGCGGTCCTCGAGGGCGACCCGCTGTACCGGGCGCCGCAGCTGACCGGCGAGAAGCTGGCGCTCGAGGACGTGCGGCTGCTGGCGCCGGTCATCCCGCGCAGCAAGGTCATCGGCGTCGGGCGCAACTACGCCGACCACGCCGCCGAGCTGGACAACCCGCTGCCGGAGGAGCCGCTGCTGTTCCTCAAGCCGAACACGTCCGTCATCGGCCCCGACGAGCCCATCGTGCTGCCGGAGCAGTCGCAGAACGTCCACCACGAGGCCGAGCTGGCCGTCGTCATCGGGCGCATCGCGAAGGCCGTCCCGCGCGACCGCGTCTCCGACGTGATCTTCGGCTACACCTGCGCCAACGACGTCACCGCGCGCGACCTGCAGAAGAAGGACAACCAGTGGGCCCGGGCCAAGGGCTTCGACACCTTCTGCCCGCTGGGCCCCTGGATCGAGACCGACCTCGACCCCGCCGACCTCGCCGTGCGCTGCCGGGTCGGCGGCGAGGAGCGGCAGAGCGGCCGCACGTCGCAGCTGATCTTCGACATCGCGACGCTGGTGGAATACATCAGCGCGGCGTTCACGCTGCTGCCGGGCGACGTCATCCTCACCGGCACGCCGGCCGGCGTCGGCCCGATCTCCGCGGGCGACCACGTCGCCATCACCATCGAGGGGATCGGCGTGCTCGCCAACCCCGTCGTCGCCGCGGAGTGAGGGTACCCTGCGGTGCATCCCCATCCGTTCGCTTCGAGAACCCAAGGTGATCTGCTGTGACTGACGGCGCCGGTTCGTCGGACGCTTTCGTGCTCGGTGACGTCGCGCCCGCCGACGTCCGCGTGCGCTACTCCCCGTCGCCGACGGGCAACCCGCACGTCGGGGTGATCCGCACCGCGCTCTACAACTCCGCGTTCGCGCGGCACTACGGCGGCACGTTCGTCTTCCGCATCGAGGACACCGACGCCGCCCGCGACAGCGAGGAGTCGTACGAGGCGATGCTCGAGGCGCTGCGCTGGCTCGGGCTGCACTGGGACGAGGGCCCCGATATCGGCGGTCCGTACGCGCCCTACCGGCAGTCGCTGCGGCACGACATCTACGCCGAGGCGGCGTCACGGCTGCTGGGGACCGGCCACGCCTACCACTGCTACTGCACGCCCGAGGAGCTCGACGAGCGGCGCGAGGCCGCCCGGGCGGCCGGCAAGCCGAGCGGGTACGACGGCAAGTGCCGGACGCTGACGCCCGAGCAGGTCGAGGCGTACCGTGCCGAGGGCCGGCAGCCGGTGCTGCGGCTGCGGATGCCCGACCGCGACATCACGTTCGTCGACCTCATCCGCGGCGAGATCACCGTCGACCGCTTCAACCTCTTCGACTACGTCATCGTCCGGGCCAACGGCCAGCCGCTGTACCCGCTGGTCAACCCCGTCGACGACGCGTTGATGGGCATCACGCACGTGCTGCGCGGCGAGGACCTGCTGTCGTCGACGCCGCGGCAGCTGGTGCTGCACCAGGCGCTGCGCGACATCGGGTTCGCCTCCGGGCCGCTGCCCCGGTTCGGGCACCTGCCGCTGGTCACCGGCGAGGGCAACCGCAAGCTGTCCAAGCGCGACCCCGAGTCGTCGCTGCAGCTGTACCGCGACCGCGGCTTCCTGCCCGAGGGCCTGCTCAACTACCTCGCCCTGCTCGGCTGGTCGATCGGCGAGGACCGCGAGGTCTTCTCGATGGACGAGATGGCCGCCGCCTTCGACGTCACCCGCGTCAACTCCGCCGCGGCCCGGTTCGACCTCAAGAAGGCCGAGGCCATCAACGGCGTCTGGCTGCGCCGCCTCGAGCCGGACGACCTCGCCGCTCGGATGGTGCCGTACCTGCAGGCGGCCGGCGTGCTCCCGACGCCGGTGCCCGACGAGTCGCTGCAGCTGCTGCGCGCCGCCACGCCGCTGGTCCAGGAGCGGATGACGGTGCTCGACGAGGCGGTCGGCATGCTCGGCTTCCTGTTCGCCCCCGGGCCCGTGGCCTTCGACGAGGACGCCGTCGCCAAGGTGCTGACGGCGGACGCCGGGCCGGTGCTGCGCGCGGCCCGGGAGCGGCTGGCCGCCGACGAGAAGTGGACGACGGAGTCGATCGAGGCCACACTGCGGTCGGCCCTCGTCGACGAGCTCGGTCTGAAGCCCAAGCACGCCTTCGGCCCGGTCCGCGTCGCCGTCACCGGGCGCCGGGTGTCGCCGCCGCTGTTCGAGTCGCTGGAGCTGCTCGGGCGCGAGCGCACGCTGACCCGCCTCGACGCCGCCCTCGCCCGCGTCGGGAGCTGACCCCGGCTCGTACCGCGTTGGCCGGGGGTTTTGTGGCGTGGGCCGACCCCCTGCTGCCCGATTGTCTTGGCCGCGGGCACGCGCCTCAAGTCCGCGCGCGTGGTGGTTCGGCTCTGCTGTGGTCGGGGCGCTTGGACTTGACCCGCGCGCCCGCGGCGAAGAACGGGCAGCTATCAGGGGGACGGGGGAAGAGCGGCGACGACGCCGGGCGCCTTGCGGCGTTGGGCCCGTTTGCGTGTGGCGTTGGTGTCGTTGAGCGTCCACCTGGTGAGATTTCACCGTGATTCGGGAGCCATCACGAGGATTACCCCAGCATCAACACCCCTACAGGCATGGTGAAGCTCACGCAATCCTCGTGATGTAGGCGATCGCCGATGATCATCGCCGTCCACAGCCCGACAAACGGGGCGAAACGGGCACCACAACGCCGAGGCGTGCCCACATCCTCCCCGTCCCCCTGATAGCTGCCCGTTCTTGCGCGGCAAGAGAATGGGGCAGCAGGGGGACGGGGAGCCCATCCCACGTCATGGACCACGCCTCGGACAACCCGCCTGTAACAGACCATTGACACAGTTGTCACGAACCGCCTAGGGTCCTCAGCAATCGATTTCGCGGGTCAGTCGTCCAACCCCGGAGGACGCGATGGGCATCGATCTCACCCCGACGAACCCCGAGGCCGCGGCGTGCTGTGGCGGCGGCGGATCCTGCGAGCCCGACGGCCTGAGCCGGCGCTCGTTCATCGCGCTGTCGGCGCTCGGAGCCGCCGGCGCCGGCGCCGCCCTCGGTCTCTGGCCGACCAGCGCCAACGCCACCATGAACACCCGGACCGTCCCGCCCAGCAGCGGCTTCGACCGGCGCTGGCTGGACGGCTTGGCCACACGCGGGACGGCGACCGAGTACACCGGCGAGGCGCTGCGCCGCGTCGGCATGCCGGTCGGCGGCGCGTGCACGGGTCAGGTGTACCTCTCCGGCGACGGCCGGACCTGGCTCTGGGACGTGTTCAACGCCGACAGCTTCCGCTGGGGCGGCGACGACTGGCAGGGCCTGCACTACGCCGACCCCCTCGACTTCGACCCGGTCTTCACCACCGGCTTCGCCCTGCGCTGGAGCGACGGCGACGGCGGCGACGACCACGGCGGCGCCGCCACGACCCACACCCTCGACGCCGACGGGTTCGGCGACGTGCGGTTCCGCGGCCGCTACCCGATCGGGCACGTCGAGCTGCGCGACGACGGCTGCCCGCTCGAGGTGGACCTCGACGCGTTCTCGCCGTTCGTGCCGACCAACGTCGCGGACTCGTCGCTCCCGGCCACGATCTTCGAGTACACGCTGCGCAACACCTCCGATCGCACCGTCAGCGCGCAGCTGCTCGGCGTCGCGGAGAACCCGGTCTGCCTCGACAGCCGGCACACCCAGCCGATCCTGCTGACGACCGGCGCGCTCGACGGGGGCACCCAGGGTGCCGCCGGCTTCGTCCACGCCGCCGCCACCTACGACGGCCCGCAGCCGGAGCGGCCCGACGTCGTCTTCGAGGACTGGGAACGCGACACCTACGCCCCCTGGACGGCGACCGGTACCGCGTTCGGCCCCGGCCCGGTCGCCGTCGACGAGCTGCCCGGCTACATGCTGCGCGCCGGTGGCCTCGGCGTCAGCGGCGGCCGCTTCGTCACCTCCCACCACTTCCGCAGCGGCGACGACGTGGTCGAGGCCGACACCCACACCGGGCGGCTCACCAGCCCGCCGTTCACCGTCGAGCGGTCGAGCATCGTCGTGCGGGTCGGCGGCGGCGACCACGCGGGCGCCACCTGCCTGAACGTCATCGTCGACGGTGAGATCGTCGCCTCCGCAGACGGCGCGAACGAGGAGCGGCTGCGCACCCACTGGCTCGACGTCTCCGCCCACCAGGGCGCCACCGCCACCATCGAGATCGTCGACACCGTCACCGGCGGCTGGGGTCACGTCAACGTCGACCGCATCGTCTTCACCGACCGGCCCGCGCCGCGCCCGGACGTCGTCGTCGAGGACTGGGAGCGCACGACGTACGCGCCGTGGACGGCCACCGGCACCGCGTTCGGGTCCGGCCCGGTCACCGAGGCCGAGGCGCCGGCGTACTTCCGCCGCGAGGGCGCGCTGGGCGTCACCGGCCAGCGCTTCGTCACCTCGCACAACTGGCGTGACGGCGGCCCGCCCGCCGACGACCACACGGGCACGCTGACCAGCGCGCCGTTCACCATCGAGCGCCGCTACCTGGCGGCGAAGGTCGCCGGCGGCAACCGGGTCGACGCCGGCCTGAAGGTCATCGTCGACGGCGAGGTGGTCGCGCGGCTGACCGGCCACAACTCGGAGGTCATGCGGGCGAAGGCGGTCGACGTCAGCGCCTACGAGGGTCGCACCGCCGTCATCGAGCTGCACGACGAGGGCGTCGGCGGGTGGGCGCACGTCAACTGCGACCGCATCTGGCAGTCCGACGTGCCGATCGACGAGCGCCCGCTCGCCGAGCTGCCCGACGCCGGCACGTTCGCCCTGGCCGTCCTCGGCCGCGACGACGCCGTCGTGCGGCCGTCCATCGCCGACTGGTCCGGCCCGGACGCGTGGTTCGACTCCGCCGACGGGCCGCTGGAGGTCGACGGCGGCAGCGGCACGCTCGCCGGCACGGTCGCGATCCCGGTGATCCTCGCGCCGGGGGAGCAGCAGACCGTCCGCTACGCACTGACCTGGCACTTCCCGAAGATCGGCTCCCGGTTCGGCTACATCGCCGGCGCCGCGGCGCTGCGCCGGCACTACGCCGAGACCTACGCCGACGCCGCCGCGGTCGTCGCCGACCTGGCCGAGCGCGGCGACGACCTCGCCGCCGCCACCCACCTGTTCGCGACCACGTGGTACGACGACGCCACGCTGCCGGTGTGGTTCCTCGAGCGCACGCTGATCCCGGCCTCGACCGTCGCCACCGGCACCTGCCTGCGCTTCCACGACGGCCGGTTCTACGCGTGGGAGGGCATCTACTGCTGCGACGGCACCTGCACGCACGTGTGGAACTACGCGCAGTCGGTCGGCCGGCTCTTCCCCGAGCTGGAGCGCGACGCCCGCGAGCGGGTCGACTACGGCATCGCCTTCCACGCCGACACCGGCGCCATGGACTACCGCGGCGAGGCGCACCGGCGGGTGGCGCACGACGGACAGTGCGGCACGATCCTGCGCACCTACCGCGAGCACCAGATGTCCGCCGACGGCGCCTTCCTCGGCCGCATCTGGCCGCGGGTGAAGAAGGCCACCGAGTACCTCATCGACCACGACGCCAGCGGCGACGGCGGCCGCGCGGACGGCGTCCTCGAGGCCGAGCAGTACAACACCCTCGACGCCTCGTGGTACGGCGAGATCCCGTGGATCACCGGGCTGTACGTCGCCGCGCTGCGGGCCGCCGCCGAGATGGCCGACGACGCCGGCGACGCCGCGTTCGCCGCCCGCTGCCGCACCCTCGCCGACGCCGGCAGCGCCCACCTGGACGGCGCGCTGTGGAACGACACGTACGGCTACTACGAGCACGTCGTCGACCCCGCCCACGCCGACGCCACCAACTCCAACCGCGGCTGCCACATCGACCAGCTGTACGGGCAGACCTACGCCCACCAGCTCGGACTGCCGCGGGTGTTCGAACGGCAGCACACCCGCACGGCGCTGACCAACCTCGTGCGCTACAACCACCTGCCCGACGCGCAGGCCTACCAGGACGAGTCCGGCATCGTCGGCGGCCGCACCTACAGCACCCAGGGCGAGGCCGGCACCGTCATGTGCACCTGGCCGTTCGGCGGCGCCGACACCGCGCCGGGCAACGGCGACCCGGGCCTGGTCGCCTACTTCAACGAGGTCTGGACCGGCCAGGAGTACCAGCTCGCCGCGCTGCTGTTCGCCGAGGGCATGGCCGACGAGGCGCTGGCCGTCACCCGCGCCGTGCACGACCGCTACAGCGCCGAGAAGCGCAACCCGTACAACGAGATCGAGTGCTCCGACCACTACGCCCGCGCCATGATGAGCCACGGCGTCTACCTGGCCGCCACCGGCTACGAGTACCACGGCCCGCGCGGCCACCTCGGCTTCGCGCCGCGGCTCGGCGACCGCGACGACGTCGCCGCCGCGTTCACCGTCGCCGAGGGCTGGGGCCTGTACCGGCAGCGGCGCACCGGCGACCGGCAGCGCAGCGAGGTCGACCTGCGCTACGGCCGGCTGCGGGTGCGGACGTTCGCGACCGCCGTGCCGGAGCGGCCCGGACGGCGGCAGGTGGTGGCCGAGCTGGTCACCGACCGGCGGCGGCGCCGGCTGGACGTCGCCGGCGTCGCCGTCGACGGCGAGCGGGTGCTGGTCACGCTGGCCGGTGACGTCGAGCTGACCACCGCCGACACGTTGGTGGTGACGGTCGCATGAGCGTGCGCTTCGTCGCGCTGAGCGGGTTCCTGGGCGCCGGCAAGACGACGACGCTCGGGGCGCTGGCCCGCGCCCTGGAGGCGCGCGGCCACCGGGTCGCCGTCGTCACCAACGACCAGGGCGAGCAGCTGGTCGACACCCAGGTCGCGGCGGCGGCCGGCGACGACGTCGCCGAGGTGACGGGCGGCTGCTTCTGCTGCCGGTTCGAGGACCTCGAGTCGGTGGTGACCGCGGCGATCGAGCGCGGCGCCGGCACCGTCCTCGCCGAGGCGGTGGGCAGCTGCACGGACCTGCAGGCGACGGTGGTCCGGCCGCTGCGCCGGCGCTACGGCGCCGGGTTCACGGTGGCGCCGCTGGTCGCCGTCGTCGACCCGGTCCGGCACGCCGAGCTCGGCCGGTCGCTGGGGCTGAGCGACGAGCGGGACGACCTCGCCTACCTCTACGACCGGCAGCTCGCCGACGCCGACGTCGTCGCGCTCAACAAGATCGACGCGACGCCGCGGCCCGACGTCGACCGGGTCGCCGGTGACCTGCGGCGACGGTGTCCGGACGCGCTGGTGCTGGAGTACTCGGCGGCGACGGGCGCGGGGCTGGCCGCGCTCGTGGACGTCGTGACCGGCGACGCGGGCGTCCGGCCGCGTGACCTCGAGCTCGACTACGACCGCTACGCCGCGGCCGAGGCCCGGCTGGCCTGGCTGAACCACGCGCTGCGGCTGGAGCCGGCGGGTGCGGCGCCCGTGCCGCCGGCCCGCTGGGGCGAGGCGGCGCTGGCCCACCTCGGCGCG
>NZ_QUAL01000131.1 GCF_003579925.1 Jiangella rhizosphaerae
CGCCGGCCAGCACCCACGCCGGCAGCGCGAGCGGCCAGCCGCGCGACGTGGCGAAGGCGGCCGTCACGGCGGCGCCCAGCAGCGCGCCGCCGACCCCGCCCAACGCCGCGAGCAGCACCGACTCGCCGAGGAACTGCCGCCGGACGTGCGCCCGGGTCGCCCCCAGCGCCCGACGTAGCCCGATCTCCGAGCGCCGCTCCAGGACGGCGATGACCATGGTGTTGGCGACGCCGATGCCGCCGACCAGCAGCGCCACGCCGCCGAGCGCCAGCAGCAGCGTCGTCAGCGTCTCGTCGGCCGCGGCCTGGGCGGCGAGCGCGTCGGACGGGCGGCTCACCGTGACCTCCTCGGGGTTCTCCGGGTTCACCGTCGCGGGCAGCACCGCCCGGACGGCGTCCACCTGCGACTCCGCCGACCGCTCGTAGATCACCGTCGGCGAGCCGTCGAAGCCCAGCAGGGACGAGGCGACGGGCCAGCCGATCAGCGCGGCGGAGTCCAGCTCAGGCGCCAGCGGCACCGGGTCGAGGACGCCGACGACGGTGAACCGCTCGCCGCCGAGCCACACGGCGACCGAACCGTCCGTCCGCGCCACCCCGAGCCGCTCGGCGGCCGTCGAGCCGAGCACGACCGCCGGGTACGCGCCCAGCGCGTCGTCCAGCCAGCGGCCGGCGGCGACGGTCCCGCCCACGGTCGCGAGCAGGTCCGGCCGGGCGGTCAGCACGGCCAGCCCGTTCGTCTGGCCGGGGTCGATCCGGTCGGTCCGGTACACCGCGGCGTCGGGCACCGCGCCGGTCGCGCTCACCGATGTCACCGGGCCGATCCGGGCCACCATGCCGACGCTGGACGGCGGCAGCGTCGCCGCCTCGCCGCGCAGCGTCGTCCCGGGAGCGACGGTCAGCAGGTTCGTCCCCAGGGCGTCGAGCTGCTGGTTCACCTGCCCGCGGCTGGACGCGGAGATGCCGACGACGGCGACCATCGCGGCGATCCCGACGGCAATGCCCAGCGCCGAGAGCACCGCGCGCAGCGGCCGTGCTCTCAGCCCCGCTCCGGCCACCCGCAGCACGTCCGGCGGCCGCAGCCGCGACGGCTCGACGGCGTTCCCCGCACGGCTGCTCATGCTGCCGCCACCCGGTCGCGTTCGATCCGGCCGTCGCGCAGGTGCACCTGACGGGGGAGGCTGCGGGCGACGTCGAGGTCGTGCGTGATGACGACGACGGTGGTGCCGGACCGGTGCAGCTCGTGCAGCAGCTCGACGACGCCGCGGCCGGCGACGGTGTCGAGGTTGCCGGTGGGCTCGTCGGCCAGCAGCAGCGACGGCGACCCGGCCAGCGCCCGGGCGACCGCCACCCGCTGCCGCTCACCGCCGGAGAGCTGGTGCGCCTGGTGCGTCACGCGAGCGGACAACCCGACGGCGGCCAGCCCGGCGGCGGCCCGGTCGCGGCGCTCGCGCAGCGACAACCCCGTGTAGAGCAGCCCGTCGGCGACGTTGTCCAGCGCGCTCACGCCCGGCGTGAGGAAGAACTGCTGGAACACGAAGCCGATCCGCCGCGCCCGCAGCGCCGACAGCTGCGTGTCCGACAGCGCGCCGACGTCGTGCCCGTCGATCCGGACGGTGCCGGCGTCGGCCCGGTCCAGCGTCCCGAGCACGTGCAGCAGCGTCGACTTCCCCGACCCGGACGGGCCGACGATCGCGACCAGCTCGCCGGCCTCGATCCGCAGGTCGACGCCGTCCAGCGCGCGCACCGGGGGAGACCCTGGGTACTCGCGGACGACGCCGGTCAGCTCGACCACTGCGTGGCTCATCGGCCTGCCGTCCCGACCACGACGCCGTCGGCGATCCCGTCGCCGCTGACCTCGACCCGGCCGTCGGCGAACAGCCCGGTCTCGACCGCGACGATCGACGTCGTCCCATCGTCGGCCACCAGCTCCAGCCCGTAGCCGCCCTCGGCCAGGGCGAGCAGCGCGTTGACCGGGACGGTGAGCACGTCGCTGCGCGAGTCGACGGCCAGCTCGACGTCGACGGACGTGCCGGCCGGCTCGGCGGCGGCCAGCCCGTCCGGGTCGGTGAGCGCGATCTCCACCGCGAGCGTCTCCTCGGACTCGCCGCCCTGCGCCGCCGCGGCGTCCGAGGCGGCGCTCGCGGCCGCCGCCTCGACCGTCACCGACGCCACCGTCCCGGCCAGCTCGGTGCCGTCCGGCAGCACGACGGTGACGGCGGTGCCGGCGGCGACCAGGTCGCCGTCCGNCCGGCAGCACGACGGTGACGGCGGTGCCGGCGGCGACCAGGTCGCCGTCCGCCGGGTCGGCCTCGAGCCGCACGACCTGCGCCGTCCCGGTCAGCTCCAGCACCGCGGTCCCCGGCTGCAGCGTGTCGCCGACCTCGGCCGGCAGCGCGTCCACCCGCCCGCCCTCCGGCAGGAACACGACCGACGACCGCCCGACGGCGCCCGTCTCCGCCGCCCCGAGGTCGGACTGCCACTCCTCGACGGCGTCCGCGGTGGCGGAGGTGTACTCGTCGTCGGCGGTGAACCCCGTGTACCCGAGCGCCGCCAGGTTCTCCTCCAGCTGGGCGACGTCCGCGCCGGTGGCGCCGACGCCGAGGTCGCGGTACATCGGCACCGCGCCGAGCAGCAGCACCACCGGCTGTTCGTCGACGTGGAACAGCACGCTGCCGCGCGTGACGGCGGCGCCGGAGGCGGCGACGCGCGTCAGCACCCCGGCGGCCGGCGCGGACACCGTCGCCGGGTCTCCGTGGCCGAGCGTGGCGCTCCACGTCTCCGTCGCCGTCAACGAGCCGAGCTCCACGGTGGCCGTCGCGACCGGTCCGGTGCTCTCCGCGCCGGCGGCCTGG
Organism: Jiangella rhizosphaerae; assembly: GCF_003579925.1. Lineage (GTDB taxonomy): Bacteria > Actinomycetota > Actinomycetes > Jiangellales > Jiangellaceae > Jiangella > Jiangella rhizosphaerae. The sequence continues at coordinate 2,852 of NZ_QUAL01000131.1, forward strand.
CCGGTGTCGTCGCGGCCGATCAGCCAACCGCCGGCGCCGGCCGCGGCCAGCGCGACGACGCCGACGGTGGTCCAGACGGGTCGGCGGCTCACGTGCCGGCCCCCGGCCGCGCGGTCGGCGAGGGCAGGTCGAGCTGCTCGCGGCAGGCCTCACGGGCCGCCATCAGCTCGTCGCGGTCGACGTCGCCGAGCCCGGTGCCGCCGCCGAACCCGCCGGCGCCCGGGTCGGGCACGTCGATGCCCTGGTCGCGCAGGCACTCGGTCAGCTCGAGCAGCTGTTCCTGCTGCTCCGGCGACAGGTCGCGCTCGCGGTCGAAGGTCGGCGCGAGGCCGCGGCAGGCCTCCATCGCGGCCTGGAAGGTCTCCTCGTCGACATCGTCGCCGAGCGCCCCGGACCCGCCGAAGCCGCCGAATCCGCCGCGTTGACCGGGTTCGGGGTCCGGCACGTCGAGTCCGTTCTCGCGCAGGCACTCGGCGAAGGCCAAGGCCTGCTCGTCCTGGCTGAGCTCGCTGTCCTCGGTCGCCTCGGCGACGGCGGCCGCCGTCCCGCCGGCACTGGCCACCTCGGCCTCGCCGTCGTCGCCGCCGCAGCCGGCGAACAGCAGCGCTGCGGCCATGCCCAGCAGGGCGGTGGTACGCGAAATCGTCATGGCCCCAGGGGTACGCGGCCGCGCATAAGACCGGCGTGAGGTGACGGCGTGCTCTTACGCTGGCCTTATGCCGGCGCCGTCAGGGTGGAACGGCGGCCGAGGAGGGGGACACGACGTGCGGGTGCTGGTGGTCGAGGACGAGACGCTGCTGGCCGACGCGGTCGCGACCGGCCTGCGGCGCGAGGCGATGGCCGTCGACGTCGCCTACGACGGCGCCGCCGGGCTGGAGCGGCTGCTTGTCAACGACTACGACGTCGTCGTGCTCGACCGCGACCTGCCGGGAACGCACGGCGACGACGTGTGCCGCTCGGTCGTGGCCAGCCGGCCGGCGACCCGGGTGCTCATGCTCACCGCGGCCGCCGACGTCACCGACCGCGTCGACGGGCTGGGCCTGGGCGCCGACGACTACCTGGGCAAGCCGTTCGCCTTCGCCGAGCTGGTCGCCCGGGTGCGCGCGCTGGGCCGGCGCAGCCGCGAGGCCGCGCCGCCGGTGCTGTCGCGCGACGGGGTCGTGCTCGACCCCGCCCGGCTCGAGGTGACCCGCGACGGCCGTCCGGTGCGGCTCGGCCGCAAGGAGTTCGGCGTGCTGGAGGAGCTCCTGCGCGCCGACGGCGCCGTCGTCAGCGCCGAGCGGCTGCTGGAGAAGGTGTGGGACGAGCACGCCGACCCGTTCACCAACGTGGTCCGGGTGACGGTGATGACGCTGCGGCGCAAGCTCGGCGACCCGCCCATCGTGCACACGGTCGTCTCGGCCGGCTACCGCCTGGGCGGTGCGGCATGAGGCTCGGCGCGAACCCGGCGCGCTGGCCGGTCCGCGCCCGGCTCACCGCGCTCTACGCCGGTGCGTTCGCGGTGGCCGGCGCGGTGCTGGTGACGATGACGTACGTGCTGGTCTCGGAGTCGCTGGTGCGCCCGAACCCGCCTGGTGCCGACGATCTGAGCGGCGACCGGTTCGGCCGGCCGCTGGACGTCGAGGCGATCCGCGAGGCCATCGCCGCCTACCGCGAGGACGTGCTCGACCGGCTGCTGCTGTGGTCGCTGATCGCGCTGGCCGGCGCATTGGTGCTGGCGGTGTGCCTCGGCTGGCTGGTGGCCGGGCGGGCGTTGCGGCCGTTGCAGCGGGTCACCGACACCGCCCGCCGGGTCGCCGACCGCAACCTGCACGAGCGCATCGCCATGTCCGGGCCGCGGGACGAGCTGAAGGAGCTGGCCGACACGTTCGACGCCATGCTGGAACGGCTGGACCGCTCGTTCGACGCGCAGCGCCGGTTCGTCGCCAACGCCTCGCACGAGCTGCGCACCCCGCTCGCCGTCAACCGGACGCTGCTCGAGGTGGCGCTCGGTGACCCGGACGTCTCCGACGACCTCAAGCGGCTGGCGCCCACCATCCTGGCCACCAACGAGCGCAGCGAACGGCTGGTCGAGGGGCTGCTGACGCTGGCCCGCTCGGAACAGACGGTGACGTCGCCGACGCCCGTGGACCTGTCCGAGATCGCCGCCCACGTGCTGCAGCAGGAGCGGGACGAGGCGTCGTCGCACGGCGTCACGGTGACGGCGGCGCTGGAGCCCGCACCCACGACGGGGAACGCCGTCCTGCTCGAGCGGCTGGTCGCGAACCTCGTGCAGAACGCCGTCCGGCACGGCGGCGACGGCGCGCAGCTGCGGGTGTGGACCGGCGTGGCCGGCGACGGCGTCGCGCTGCAGGTCGAGAACACCGGCCCGGTGTTCGCGCCGTACGAGGTCGAGGGGCTGTTCGAGCCGTTCCGCCGGGGCAACGGGCGGACCGCGGCGACCGGCGCCGGCGGCGGGATCGGCCTCGGGCTGTCGATCGTCCGCTCGGTGGCGCACGCCCACGACGGCACCGCGACCGCCCACGCCCGCGCGGACGGCGGCCTCCTGGTCCGCGTCGACCTCCCCGCCACCCCAGCCAGAAGTTGATCTTGGAGTTGTTCGGCCATCTATCGGGCAAAACGCCCCACAATGGCCGAACGACTCCAAGATCAACGCGGGCCGGCGGCTAGGGTCGGGGGATGAGCCTGCCGCTCGTCCTGATCCACGCGTTCCCGCTCACGCCCGCGGTCTTCGACGACCTCGCCCTCCAGTTGCCGGACACGACGCTGCTCCGGCCGGCGCTGCGTGGTTTCGGCGGCCCTGCGCTCGACGACGCGGGCGAGCCGTCCCTCGACACCTACGCCGACGACGTCGCCGCCGAGCTGGCCGCGAACGGTGTCGACCGGGCGGTCGTCGGCGGGCTGTCGCTGGGCGGGTACGTGACGATGGCGCTGCTGCGGCGCCACCCCGACCTCGTCGCCGGCGTCGTGCTCATCGACACGAAGGCGAGCGCGGACACCGACGAGGCGAGAGCGAACCGGCTGCGCATGGCCGACGCGGTCGAGCGGAACGGCGCCCGGGCGCTGCGGCCGATGCTCGACACCCTGCTCGGCGCGACCACCCGCCGCGACCGGCCCGCCCTCGTCGAACGGGTGACGGGCTGGCTGGACGCCGCCCCGCCGGACGGCGTCGCCTGGGCCCAGCGGGCGATGGCCGCACGCCCGCCGTCGTTCGACACCCTGCGCGACGCCGCCGCGCGCGGCCTCGACGTCAGCAGCGTCATCGTCGGCGCCGAGGACACGCTGACCGGCCGCGACGAGGCCGACGCGATGGCCGTGGCGCTCGGCGGCATCCCGGTACACGTCGTCGACGGCGCCGGTCACCTCTCGCCGCTGGAACGGCCCGACGCGGTCGCCGCCGTCCTCTCCACTGCATGAGGTGCGCCGACCCGACGCGTGGGTCGTCCCTGCCGCGTTGGCCCGTCTCCCTGCTGCCTGATTGTCTTGGCCACGGGCGCGCGCCTCAAGTCCGCGCGCGGTTGTTGTGGGGCTTCGCTGGGGTTGGGGCGCTTGGACTTGACCCGCGCGCCCGCGGCCAAGAACGGGCAGCTATCAGGGGGACGGGGAGGATCTGGGCACACCTGTGAGCCGACGTTGGTCGTGCCGGTGGGAAGGTCGCTGGCGTTCGCGATGGAGCCGGCATCGTGCCGACGGCCACGCGCGC
>NZ_QUAL01000109.1 GCF_003579925.1 Jiangella rhizosphaerae
GCCGCGCGTGCCGGCCGATCACGCGCGCGTCGGCGTGCGGCAGCCGCCCGCCGCCGAGTCGGGCCCACACCGTCTCGTGCTCCGCGCGGCCGGCCACCGACGCCGCGGCCCGTTCGGCGATCTTCCGCACCACGCGCTCGTGGATCACGAGCCGGCCGCGGGCGTCGATCTCGGACCCGGCGCCCGCCGCCTTCGCCCCCGCCGTCATCTCACTCCCGGTCCCGCCCGCGCAGCACGGCCGTCACGTCGATCTCGCCGGACACCTGACCGGCGACGGCGGCACCCAGCAGGCCCAGCAGCACCGCGACGACGAAGCCCCAGAAGCCGCCCGCCGCCGCGGCCACGCCGAGCAGCAGGCCGGTGAACAGGCCGATGGTCACCGTGTTCACGTCCCACCTCCGGTATCCATGGGCTCGCCCGGGCCGGCGATGTCGTCGACCACCACGTGCACCTCGCCGGGAACCAGCCGCGCCACGGCCCGCCGGACGGCGTACGCGGTGGCCGGCACCGGAGTCGCCCACTGAAGCACTACGTGCACCTCGGCGTTGCCGCGGTCGTCGATGCGGACCCCGGGCACCCGCCGGCCCGCCAGGTGCGTCGCGACCTCGCCGAACAGTCCGGCGTAGAGCCCGGTCACACCCGGCACCGCCCGGACCGCCGCCGCGACGACCTCGGCCGGGTCCGGCTCGGTCCCGGCCGGCTCCATCGAGATCATTCGACCCGGCTCTCGCGCTGCTCGCCCTCGTCCTCGCCCTCGAGGTAGACGTCGTTGACGGTGACGTTGACCTCGGTGACCTCGAGCCCGGTCATCCGCTCGACCGCGGCGATGACGTTGCGCCGGATGCCGGTCGACAGATCCACGACGGACACGCCGTACTCGGCCACGATGTCGATGTCGATGGCGGCCTGACGCTCCCCGACCTCGACGGAGACGCCCTGCTGCAGGTTCGTGCGCGAACCGGGGATCCGCTCGCGGATCGCGCCGACCATCCGGGCGGCACCGCCGCCGAGGTCGTGCACGCCGGACACCTCGCGCGCGGCGATCCCGGCGATCTTCGACACGACGCTGTCGGCGATGGTGGTGCGGCCCAGCTCCGTCACCAAGGGACCCTGCCCGGCCTCACGCGCGGCCGGCGCCGTCGCGCCACCGCTCCCCGTCGCCGACACGTTCGGCCCGTCCGTGGTCATCGTGGCCCTCCCCCTGATCGCTGACCGCTCGCGCGGCTGACAGTGGTAAGACACCCGCACCCGGCCGGACGTCACGCATGTTTCCCGACATTCCGGTCACCTGTCTGATGTGAGCGATGGGTCCGGGACGCCGGAGGGCCTGGACGACCTCGTGCTGGCCCGGCGCGCGGGGCTGGGCGACCGGGTGGCCTTCGGCGTCATAGCGCGGCGGCACGGCCCGGCCATGTACCGGCTCGCCCGCCGGGCGCTGCTCGACGACGGTGACGCCGAGGAGGCGGTGCAGGACGCGCTGCTGGCGGCCTGGCGGCATCTGGCCGACTTCCGCGGCAACGCGGCGCTGCGCAGCTGGCTCCTGCGGCTCACCCTGAACAAGGCCCACAACGTGCGGCGCAAGCGCCGGCCCGTTCCCACGGAGGCCGGCGAGCACGAGACGCTCGTCGACGCCGCCGGCGACCCGGCTCGTGGCATCATCGAGAACGAGCTGGTGGCCGCGCTCGACGGTGCCCTGGCCGGCCTCCCCGAGCCGCAGCGGGTGGCCTGGCTGCTCCGCGAGGTCGACCAACTCAGCTACGAGGAGATCGCCGAGATCATGCACACCTCACGCGACATCGTCCGCGGCCTGCTGCACCGGGCCCGGCGGCGCCTGGCGGAAAGGCTGGCCGCATGGCGCTGAGCTCCGGTCCGGGTTCGAGCTCGGGTTCGGGCGACGGGCACGAGCCCGGGACCGCCGTCGTCGACCGCGCCGCGTCCGCACTGCGCGCCTACACCGACCACGGCTGGACGACGGCGTCGCCACGGATCCTGCAGACCGTCCTCTCCGCCACCCGCCGGTCGCGCCCGGTGCGTGCCCGCGACGAGGCCGGCGACTTCCACGTCAGCGACCAGGTGGTCACGACCTACCTCCAGGCCGCCGTCGACAGCGTCGACGGGGCACAGGCCACGCACGTCAGACTGGACCTCGACGGCGACGTCCTGACCTCGTTGCGGGTCACCATCGCCGTCACCTACCCGGAACCGGTCCATCCGCTCGCCGAGTCCGTCCGGCGGGTAGCGCACGAGACGGTCCGCTCGGTCCTGGGCGAGGCCGCCCCGCCCCTCCCCCTCGGCCGCATCCACATCCACATCGGCGACGTCGACCACTGACCCGGCGACCTCAGCGCGTCATGGCAATTCTTGCCATGCGGCGCTAGCCTCATGGTGTGAGCACGATGAACATCTCGCTCCCCGAATTACTCAAGGCGTTCGTCGAACAGCAGGTCGCCGAGCGCGGCTACGGCACCAGCAGCGAGTACGTGCGCGAGCTGATCCGCAGGGACCAGGACCGCCAGCAGCTGCGCGCGCTCATTCTCGAGGGCGCCACCTCGACACCGGCCGGCGTCGCCGACGCCGCCTACTTCGAGGGACTCCGCTCCCGTATCGGGCCCTCGCCCGAGGGGTGAGCGGCAAGCCCGTCCTCCTGCGCGAGCAGGCCGCCCAGGACGTCGACGACGCGATCTCGTTCCTCCTGAAAGAGCACGCTCGGGAGCGGGCTCTCGACTTCATCGACGCGCTCGAGCGCGCGTACGGCCTGGTCGGCCGCCATCCCGGGGCGGGATCGACGCGCTACGGCCACGACCTGGACCTCCGCGGCCCCCGGACGGTCCCGGTCAGCGGCTTCCCGTACCTCGTGTTCTACGTCGAGCGCGACGATTACGTCGATGTGTGGCGGGTTCTCCACACGAAGAGAGACATCCCCTCATCGTTCGCCAGCCGCGAGTAAGCGACGTCGACGGCTGAGTATTCGTGTTCGCCATGATCGAGCGCCGCAGTCAGTGGCCGGTCCGGGTGGCTCGGGCGCGCTCGTGCCGGCGCCAGAGCTCGACGCCAGCCTTGCCGCCGATGGCGCAGACGACGCCGCAGCCGAGGGCGATCACCGCCATCGCGACGTCCCACCCCAGAGGCAGGATCAGCGCAGCCAGGGCGACGGGCCCGGCCGACACCAGGCCGGCCAGGGCGTAGGCGCCGTACCGGCGAGCGACCGACGCATCGGCCGGCAGCCGCCGCTCGGCCCGGGCAGCGACCGGCAGGCCGACGACAAGGACCGCGATGAGCCAGATCGGCGTGGCGACGGCGATCGCCAGGAGCAGGAATCCGGGCAGGTTCAGTGCGACGACCACCGCGACCTGCGCGAGGAGCAGCGTGACGTACGAGCCGGCCAGGCCCGCCAGCGCAGCCCGGGACCCGAGCCGCGGGTCCGTCACTGGGCCACCGCCATGTGGCGGGCCTTGCAACGACGACGGAGCTCGACACCGGCCTTGCCCCCGAGCGCCGACGCGAAGGTCGCCGGCAGGAAGATCGGATGCACCAGGAACAGCAGCCCGCCCGCCACCAGGCCCGCGACGGAATACGGCACGAGCCGGCGCCCCCACGAGGCGTCCATCCGGGTCCGGCGCTCGATCCAGACGGCCGCCGGAAGTCCGATGAGGACGAAGCCGGCCAACCAGACCGCTCCGGCGTAGATGACGAGGACGGTCAGCAGCCCGTCGGGGTCGGACCAAACCGAGGCGCCGTCGTCGGCGTCCAGATCGACGGCCAGGACGACCGCCAGCAGCATGGACGCGAACGACGCGATGGCCGCGGCGACGCCGTCGTGAAGATCCAGTCTCTGGTGGTCCACGCCGGCGCCCATGGGTCACCTCACACGGGGTCGTAGTCGAAGGCGGGGAGGCCGTCGAGGCTGACGCGGTTCTTCTTGCGCCGGTACTCCTGCCGCCCCTCGACGCCCTTGCGCTCCATGTGCGGCGGAAGCAGGTCGCGCTCGCCGGCGTACTCCATCAAGGGGACGCCGTAGCCGCAGGAGTCGGACACCCGGTGCACGTCGACGACGATGACGGCCCGCGCTCCGCGCCGCTCGGGGAACAGCTCCACGAGCGAGGCGAACTCGTCGTCGTAGAGGGTGACGAAGCGCCCGGTCCCGTGCAGCCGCACGACGTTCGGCGGGCCGGAGAACGCACAGAACATCAGCGTGATGCGGCCGTTCTCGCGCAGGTGGGCGATGGTCTCGGCACCGCTGGCGGTGTAGTCGAGGTAGGCGACCGTGTGCTCGTCGAGCACGACGAACGACCCGCCGATGCCCTTCGGCGAGACGTTGACGTGGCCGCCCGGCCCGCTCGGCGCCGTCGCGACGAAGAACACCTGCTGCGCCTCGATGAAGTCGCGGAGCCGGCCGCTGATCGATTCATGAACCTTGCCCACGCTTGCACCTTACCGACGCCGGACCCGGCAGGCAGCGACGCCGATCACAGGTGGACGGCGTGCAGTGTCACTGTTCGAGGACGAACCAGATGCCGACGGCCGGCTCGGCGCCGTCGTTGCGGTACGAGTGCGGCGTCGTGGAGTCGAACGAGACGGAGTCGCCGGCACGCAGGTGGTGCTCGTCGAAGCCGAGCGTCAGCACCAGCTCGCCGCTGAGGACGTGCCCGTACTCCGTGCCCGAGTGCCGCATGAGCAGCCCGGCGCCGGACGACGACGAGCCGCCCGGCTGGTAGGTGATGCGCAGGAAGTCGGTGTGCACCTCGGGCACCTGACCGAGCAGCTCCCAGGTGACCCCGGAGTCCAGCGTCAGCACCTCGCGTTCGGCCGCCCGCACGACCGGCCCGATGCGACGGCGGGCGGCGCCGAGCGCCTGCAGGCCGCTGATCGTCTCGGGCACGGAGACCGGCGGCGCCGCGGCCGCGCCGTCGGCCGGCGCGGGGCCCGCG
>NZ_QUAL01000112.1 GCF_003579925.1 Jiangella rhizosphaerae
ACCGCGGTCGCGCCGGCCGCCGGCGCCGCCGGCAGCCCGGTGACCGCCGCCATCCCGGGCGGCGCACCGCGGCCGGGCTGGACGTCGGACGTGTGGGAGGTCGCGCCGTTCGCGCTGAACCAGGTCACCCTGGGCGACGGCATCTACAAGGAGAAGCGCGACCGGATGCTCAACTACGCCCGCAACTACCCGGGCACCGGCGACGTGCTGGCCGGGCCGGACCGGATGCTGCACCTGTTCCGGGCCAACGCGGGGCTGCCGGCGCCGGGCACCTGGCCGGGCGGCTGGGACACCCCGAACCACCTGCTCCGCGGCCACTTCTCCGGCCACTGGATGACGATGCTCGCGCAGTGCTGGGCCGCCACGGGCGAGGAGATCTTCCTGACCAAGCTGGACTACATCGTCGCGGAGCTGGCGAAGGTCCAGGACGCCCTCGACCAGCGCAACCTCGGCCGCGTCCCCGGCAGGTTCGGCAAGGCCGTCAGGCTCAGCGACCCGCACCCGAACCAGTTCGTCACGCTCCCCGGCGGCCTCACCGGCGACGTCACCGATGTCACGTTCGCCGCCTGGGTGAACCCGGGCGCCAGCCAGACGAACGCCCGCATCCTCACCCTCGCGACGAGCACCCGCGCCTACCTGGCCCTCACCGCCCGCGTCTCCGCCGACGTCGGCCCGCGCTTCGCGATCACCGTCGACGGGCCCAACGCCGAGCAGCGCATCGACACCGCCACGCAGCTGCCGCTGAACACCTGGTCGCACGTCGCCGTCACCCTCCAGGGCGGCACCGGGCGGCTCTACGTCAACGGCGTCGAGGCCGGCGTCAACACCGCCATGACGATCACCCCGGCGGCCCTCGGCGCCACCGTCAGCAACTGGATCGGGCGCTCCACCAGCAACGACCACGCGCTGCTCAACGCCGCCGTCGACGACGTCCAGCTGCACGGCCGCGCCCTGACCGCCGCGGAGATCCAAGCGCTGGCCGGCGCCACGACCGACCCCACCGGCGGCGTCGACGGCAGCGGCCTGCTGGCCCGCTGGACCTTCGACGACGAGGGCGAGACCGCGCCGGACGCCTCGGGCCACGGCCGCGACGCCACCATCGTCGGCACCGGCTACCCCGGGTACCTGGCCGCGTTCCCCGAGGGCCAGTTCATCCGGATCGAGCCGCCGATGGTGCAGCCCAACAGCGGGCCGAATGCCGTCTGGGCGGTGTGGTACACCCACCACAAGATCATGCGCGGGCTGCTCAACGCCTACGACCTCACCGGCAACGAGGACGCGCTGCCGATCCTGTTCCGCATGGGCGAGTGGGTGTACAACCGGCTCAGCCGCATCTCCCCCGCCGACCGTGATCGCATGTGGAACACCTACAGCGCCGGCGAGGCCGGGTCGATGAACGAGGTCATGGCCGAGCTCGCCGCGCACACGACCGACGCCGCGCAGCGCGAGCGGTTCCTCGAGGCCGCGAAGATGTTCACGTTCAGCACGCTGTTCACCGCCACGATCAACGACGTCGACCAACTCAACGGCCGGCACGCCAACCAGTACATGGCGCCGAACATCGGCTACCTGCGCATCTTCGAGCACACCGGCGAGGAGCAGTACCACACGGCGGCCCGCAACTTCTGGGGCATGGTGGTGCCCCACCGCACGTTCAGCAACGGCGGCGCCGGACGCAGCGAGCATTTCCGGGGCCGCGGCGACATCACGTCGGGGTTCACGTCGAACAGCGACCCGCGGCACGCCGAGACCTGCTGCGCCTACAACATGCTCCGGCTCACCCGGAACCTCTTCTTCCACGAGCCCGAGCCGGCGCTCATGGACTTCTACGAGAAGGCGCTGCACAACCAGATCCTCAGCTCGCGCCGCGACGTCGACAGCGTCACCGCCACCGAGGTGACGTACCACCAGAACATGTGGCCGGGCCGGTCGCGGCGCATCGGCAACACCGTGGAGTACAGCCGGTACGGCGGCAACGGCAGCTGCTGCAACGGCACCGGCGTCGAGAGCCACACGAAGTACCAGGAGACGGTGTTCTTCCGGTCCGCCGACGGGTCGGCGCTGTACCTCAACCTGTTCATCCAGGCGACGCTGACCTGGCCGGAGCGCGGCTTCGTCATCGCGCAGGAGACGGCGTTCCCGGCCGTCGGCTCGACGCGGCTGCGGTTCGTCAGCGGCAGCGGCGCCCTGGACCTGAAGCTCCGCGTCCCCGGCTGGGCGAGGCAGGGGTACGCGGTGGCCGTCAACGGCGTCGACCAGGAGGTCGAGGCGACGCCGACGTCGTACGTCACGATCAGCCGCAGCTGGAAGGCGGGCGACGTCGTCGACGTCTCGATGCCGCTGAGTTTCCACGTCGACAAGGCGATCAACGACAAGTCCGTGCAGTCGATCATGTACGGGCCGACGCTGATGGTCGTCCGCGACGCGACCCCGAGCTACCGCGAGTTCACCTTCTTCCCGCACGTCGGGCTGGACGGTGACCTCGCCGCGGCGATCCAGCCGACCGACGCGTCGATGCACTTCACGACGCACGGCTTCCTGCTGGCGCCGTACTACGTCGCCGACCCGGTGCCCGGCGAGTTCAACGCGTTCCACCCGTACGTGAAGCGCGTCGAGCCGGAGGTGGTGTTCCGGTCGCAGCGCACCGGCGTCCCCAACGACGCCATCCGCGACGCCGAGGGCGAGACGTTCCTCGACCGGGTGTGGGAGGCGGCCCCGTTCGCCGACCACGGGACGTTCGTCCGGCGCGTCGAGGCGGTATCGAAGGAGTGGGCCGACGCCGGCCGGCACAACCGCCAGCAGCGCCAGGCGATCCTCGTCGCCGCCGCCCGCGCCCAGAGCGAGCTGTAACGCACACAGACGGCGGGTGGATCACCGGCGACCCAGAACCCCGGTGATCCACCCGCAGCCATCCGCCTCAGAACTGCTCCTCCTCCGTCGACCCTTTGAGGGCCAGGGTGTCGCTCGACGGGTTCAGCGCGGTCGCGACCAGGTCGAAGTAGCCGGTGCCGACCTCGCGCTGGTGCCGGGTCGCGGTGTAGCCGAGCCGCTCGGCGGCGAACTCACGCTGCTGCAGGTCGACGTACGCCGTCATCGCGCTCTCGGCGTACCGGCGGGCGAGGTCGAACATGCCGTAGTTGAGCTGGTGGAACCCCGCGAGGGTGATGAACTGGAACCGGTAGCCCAGCTCGGCGAGGTCGCGCTGGAAGGTCTCGATCTCGGCGTCGTCGAGGTGCGCCTTCCAGTTGAACGACGGCGAGCAGTTGTAGGCCAGCAGCTTGTCCGGGTACTGCTCGCGCACCGTCTCGGCGACCTTGCGGGCCAGCGCGAGGTCCGGGGTGCCGGTCTCGACCCACAGCAGGTCGGCGTACGGCGCGTAGGCCAGCGCCCGGGCCAGCACCGGCTCGACACCGGAGCGCGTCCGGTAGAACCCCTCCGGCGTCCGCTCGCCGGTGAGGAACGGCTGGTCGATCGGATCGACGTCGCTGGTGATCAGCTCGGCGGCCAGGGCGTCGGTGCGGGCGACGATGATGGTCGGGACGCCGGCGACGTCGGCGGCCAGCCGGGCGGCGTTGAGCGTGCGGATGTGCTGCGACGTCGGCACCAGCACCTTGCCGCCGAGGTGGCCGCACTTCTTCTCCGAGGCCAGCTGGTCCTCGTAGTGCACGCCCGCCGCGCCGGCCGCGATCAGCGCCTTGGCCAGCTCGTACGCGTTCAGCGGGCCGCCGAACCCGGCCTCGGCGTCGGCGACGATCGGGGCCAGCCAGTCGAACCCGGGGTCGGCGCCCTCGGCGTAGGTGATCTCGTCGGCGCGCAGCAGCGCGTTGTTGATGCGGCGGACGACGGTCGGCACCGAGTTGACCGGATAGAGGCTCTGGTCCGGGTAGGTGTTGCCGGAGGTGTTGCCGTCGGCCGCCACCTGCCAGCCGGACAGGTAGATCGCCTTGAGCCCGGCCCGGACCATCTGCACGGCCTGGTTGCCGGTGATCGCGCCCAGCGCGGCCACGTGCTCGGGCTGGTGCAGCAGCTCCCACAGCCGCTCGGCGCCGCGGCGGGCGAGCGTGTGCTCCTCGCGGACGCTCCCGCGCAGCCGCACGACGTCCTCGGCGGTGTAGGTGCGGCGCACGCCGGACCAGCGGGGGTCGGTCGCCCACTGCTCGGCGAGGGCGGCGGCCTCGGCGGCCTGACGGTCCGCCGGCGTGGCGCCGGTGCGGGGGTCGGGGTCGAGTGTCGTCGTCATGCTCACTCCCGGTTCGGTGAATTGCTGACGTCTTCCACCGTGCTGGCGACGTAGGCGCCCGATCCACCGCTAAGCTGGGTGAAGATTCGCCGAATTTCACTAGCAGGGAAGTCATGGCCGATCTCGACCTCGTCACCCTGGGGCGCCGCATCCGGCACGCCCGGAAGGCCGCCGGGCTCACGCTCGGCGCACTCGCGTCCGCCGTCGACCGCGCACCGTCGCTGCTCTCGCAGATCGAGAACGGACGGCGGGAGCCGCGGCTGACGCTGCTGCAGGCCATCGCGACGGCGCTCGGCGCCGACGTCGCCGACCTGATGAAGCCGGAACCGCCGTCGCACCGGGCGGCGCTGGAGATCGCGCTCGAGCACGCGCAGGCCGACCCGCTCTACTCGTCCCTGGGACTGCCGCACGTGACGGCCGGCAGCGCCCTGCCGACGGACGTGCTCGAGTCGCTGGTCGGGCTGCATCGCGAGCTGCGGAGGCGGGCCACCGAGCAGGCCGCGACCCCCGAGGAGGCCCGCCGGGCCAACGCCGAGCTGCGCCGGCAGATGCGCGACCGCGGCAACTACTTCGCCGAGATCGAGCAGGTCGCGGCCGGCATCTCCCGCGCCGTCGGGCACGACGGCGGACCGCTCACCGAGCGCGGCGTCGGCGAGCTGACGACGCACCTGGGCTTCACCCTGCATCGGGTCGCCGACCTGCCGCGCGCCACCCGCTCGATCACCGACCTCGAGGACCGCCGCATCTACCTGCCCGCGACCGGCCGCGGCGGGCACGACCCACGGACCATCGTGCTGCAGACGCTGGGCCACTTCGCGCTGGGCCACCGCGAGCCGGCCGACTACGCCGACTTCCTGCGCCAGCGGGTCGAGACCAACTACTTCGCCGCGGCGCTGCTCATGCCCGAGACGGCGGCGGTGAGCTTCCTGCAGCGCGCCAAGGCCCGGCGCGAGCTGGCCATCGACGACCTGCGCGACGTGTTCGCCGTCTCGTACGAGACGGCGGCGCATCGGTTCACCAACCTCGCCACGCACCACCTCGGGCTGCCGGTGCACTTCATGCGGGTCGGCGAGGACGGCGTCATCTACAAGGCGTACGAGAACGACGACGTCACGTTCCCCGCCGACGTCACCGGCGCCATCGAGGGCCAGCTGGTCTGCCGGTTCTGGGCCGCTCGCGCGGTGTTCGCCGCGCCGGACCGGTACGCCACCCACCACCAGTACACCGACATGGGCCGCGGCACGTACTGGTGCACGACGCACGTCGAGAGCACGCCGGAGGGCGACTTCGCCATCGACATCGGCGTGCCGTACGCCCACTCGAAGTGGTTCCAGGGCCGCGAGACCACCGTCCGGGCCACGTCGGGCTGCCCCGACCCGTCCTGCTGCCGCCGCCCGCCGGCCGAGCTGGCCGGCCGCTGGGCCAGCCGCGCCTGGCCCAGTGCGCGGGTCCACTCGCACCTGCTGGCAGCATTGCCTCCGGGTACGTTCCCCGGGGTCGACGACACCGATGTCTACACCTTCCTGGAGCGACACTCCGAAGCTGGAAGCGCTTAACCGGACATTCCTCCGGAATCTGGTGACAGACTCACAAACTGTCGGTAGGTTCTGCTGTTACTCGGCCGGTGCGATCCACCGGCTCCGGGCGACAGAGGGGATCCGCAGTGACGAGTCAACCCAGCCGACGCGCCGTCCTCGCGCTCGGCGCCGCCATCGTCGTGACCCCCGTGGTCACGACCGCCGCCAACGCCGCCGGCGACCCCGTCCGGCCGGTCACCCGGCTCAGTGCCGCGTTCGCCGCGGCGGCCCGCCGGCACGGTGTCCCGCGCGACCTGCTGGTCGCGCTCTCCTACACCGTCACCCGCATCGACGACCACGCCGGCCGGCCCAGCCAGGCCGGCGGCTACGGCGTCATGCACCTGATCAGCAACCCGGCCACCAACACGCTGGGCACGGCCGCCGCGCTCACCGGCCGCGGGGTCGACGAGCTGAAGACCGACGTCGCGGCGAACATCGACGGCGCCGCCGCACTTCTGCGCTCGCTGGCCGACGACTCCGGGCTGTCCGCCGCCGACCGCGGCCGGATCGACGCCTGGTACGAGCCGGTCGCCCGCTACTCCGGCTACGCCGACGCCTCGGTCGCCCGGCTGGAGGCCGACACCGTCTACGAGACCCTGGAGCGCGGCCTGGCGCTGCAGGCCGGCGGCGAGACGTTCACGGTCGCCGCACGCCCAGTGGCCCCGCGGTACGGCGCGTTCGCCGGCGTCCCCACGCTGGACCAGCGGTTCGCCGTCATGACCGACGACTACCCGCCGGCCCGCTGGGTGGCGGCCAACTCCGGCAACTACCGCGTCGCCAACCGCCCGAATGACTACGCCATCGATCGCGTAGTCATCCACACGGTCCAGGGATCGTACGCCGGCTGCATCTCGTGGTTCCAGAATCCCAGCGCCAACGTGTCAGCCCATTACGTCATCCGCTCCTCCGACGGCGAGGTGACGCAGATGGTGCGCGACAAGGACGTCGCCTGGCACGTCGGCACCACCAACAACCGCTCCATCGGCATCGAGCACGAGGGCTGGGTGACCGACCCCGCCTGGTACACCGAGGCCATGTACCGCTCGTCGGCCGCGCTGACCCGGCACGTCTGCGACCGGTACGGCATCCCGCGTGACCGGACGCACATCATCGCGCACAGCGAGGCGCCCGGAGCGACGCACACCGACCCCGGCCCGAACTGGGACTGGAACCGGTACATGGGCTACGTCAACGGCGGTGGCGGCGAGCCCTCGTGGAGCGTCGTCGTCGACAACGGCGGCGCGTTCACGGCCAGCGCCAACTGGGTGACGGCGTCGGCGCCCGGCCAGTACGGCAGCAACCACCGCCACGCCCAGCCGGTGCTGGCCAGCGACCCGGCCTGGTTCAGTGCGACCATCCCGGCGGCCGGCACCTACCGGGTCGAGGTCTGGTATCCGCAGGACCCCGCCAACAACTCGCGGACGCCGTACATCGTCGCCACCGCCAGCGGCAACCAGACCGTCTACGTCGACCAGCGCAGCAACGGCGGCCGGTGGGTCAGCCTCGGCACGTTCTCGCTGGCGGCGGGCAGCCGCCAGGTGGTCGGCGTCAGCCGCTGGACGTCGACGGCCGGCTCCATCGAGGCCGACGCCGTCCGCATCTCCCGCTGAGCCCGTCCCGGACGGGGCACCCCGGCGCCCCACGGTCGCCGACGCGGCCGCCCGCCCCCCCTCAGCACCCCCCACCCGAGTTGATCTTGGAGAAATGCCGGTATCCACCGGACATTTCGCCCAGCATTGGCGGCATTTCTCCAAGATCAACGAGAGCGGGGCGGGCGGTCAGCCGCGGGCGATGGCCCAGGCGCGGATGGTGTCGATGCGCTCCTGGATCTCCGCCGCCGTCGCCAGCGCCGCGGGCGGGCCGCCGCAGGCCTTGCGCAGCTCGGTGTGGATGACGCCGTGCGGCTTGCCGGTGCGGTGGTGCCAGGCGCCGACCAGCCCGTTCAGTTCCCGCCGGAGCACCGAGATCTGCTCGAACATGGCGGCGTCGCGTTCGCCGTGGGCGTCGGCGGCCCCGCCCGAGCCGCCGCCGTCGCCGTCGGCCCCCGCCGTCGTCGCCGCGGCGCGGGCCGCCTGCTGCTCGGCC
>NZ_QUAL01000113.1 GCF_003579925.1 Jiangella rhizosphaerae
GACCCGCCCGGCCCCGGGAGGCGCGCGACCGGCGGCCGGCGACGCCACCGGCCGGGCCAGCCGCAGCACCCGGCTGGACAGCCTGGCCCGCGAACTGCACGCCGCCGGGCGCCAGGGCCGCACGTCGTCGTGGCTGGCCGAGCGGCTCGGCGTCTCCGCCCGGACGGTGAAGCGCGACGTCATCGCGCTGCAGCAGGCCGGCGTCCCGATCCGGGCGTCCAGCGGCCCGCAGGGCGGCTACGTCATCGACCAGTCCGGGCAGCGCACCCTCAGCCTCACCCCCGACGAAGCGCTGGCCATCGTCGTCGGGCTGCAGGCGGTGCCCGACCAGCCGTTCGCCGCGGCCGGGTCGTCCGCCGCCGCCAAGGTGCTGCGGGCCGTCGCGCCGGACCGCCGCGCCGACGTCACCGCCGTGGCCGAGCGCATCTGGATCCGCCCCGGCGAGCCCGAGCCGGCCCGCGACGACGGCGTGCGCACCGTGCTCGCCGACGCCATCCGCGACCACCGCGTCGTCCTGCTCGACCACGCGGCCGCCGACACCGACGGCACGGTGACCGAGCAGGTCGAGCCGCTCGGGTTCGCGCATTCGCGCGGCGCCTGGTTCGTGCTGGTCTGGAGCCGCGAGACCGACGCCGGCCGCTGGTTCCAGCTCGACCACGTCGTCGCCGCTCAGCCCACGCACGAGACGTTCGAGCCGCGCGACGTGCGGGAGATCTTCCGGGCGGGGTCGTCGCCGGCCTGACCGCCGTCCAGGCGGCGTCACCGTCCGGGCGGCGCGTCATCGTCCGGGCGCGAAGGGCCACTCCTCGAAGGCGCGGCAGCGACCGTCGTCGTCGAGCCGGACGACCCACAGGTCGCGGTACTCCTGGGTGACCGGGTCGCCATAGTGGACCTCGGCGCGCACGACCGCGGTGTCGCCGTCGACCGCGACGATCTCCGTCCAGAGCCGGAAGACCTCGTCGGGCCCCTCGCGCGTGGCCTCCCACATGCGGCCGATGGCGGGCAGTCCGACCACCGGGTCGCGGTACGGCGCCTGCAGGTAGGTCGCGTCCTCGGTGAACACGTCGTTCAGGGCCTCGACGCCCGGGCTGCGCCACGCCCGCTCGTTGGCCTCGATCCAGGCCCGCACCGCCGGCTTGTCCATCCGCCCAGCCTGCCACGATCCGGGCGCGGTCAGGCGGTCACCGGTGCGCCGGTCAGCTCGTCGACCCGCACCACCGTCGCGAACCGGCCGGCCAGCGCGTACTCCGTGCGCGTCATGATCTCCTCCACACCGAGCGTGCGCGGGTCGGCCAGGATGTCGGCGTTGCTCCGCCCGGGCGGCGCCTCCGGGTGCTCGATCGGGTTCGTCGCCGTCGCGTCGATGACGAACGTCACCCGGTAGCCCAGATCCGACGCCAGCCGAGCCGTCGTCTCGCAGCACTGCTCGGTGCGGATGCCGCTCACCACCACCTCGCGCACGCCGCGCTCGGTCAGCAGCTGCTGCAGGCCGGTGGTCGTGAACGCGTTGTGCGACGTCTTGGTCAGCACCGGCTCGCCGGGCCGCGGGTCGAGGCCGGGCTGCAGCCGCACGTGCCCCAGCTCCGGGTCGAAGACGGTGCCGGTGCCCGGCTCACTGTGCAGCACCCAGACGACGAGGTCGCCCTGCGCGCGGGCATGGTCGACCAGCCGGGCCGCCTTGCCGGCCACGTCCGGGTCGGAGATCAGCTCCCAGCTCGGCCGCTGCCGGAAGGACTCCTGGACGTCGATGACGAGTAGCGCTCTGCTCATGTCACCGATGGTCCGGCCGCCGGGCGACCGCCGCCCAGGCGTGATCGCGCCGACCTACCGCGACATCCGGCCACCCGCACGCCACCATTCCCGTTGATCCTGGACGAATCGGGCTTCCGCCTCACCTGGAACACCGATTTCTCGACGATCGACGGGAGTACCGGTCACGCTGCCACTGCCGCTGGTCGGTGCGGTGGTGGTCGCCGTCGTACTCGATGGCGATCTTCAGATCGGGGTCGGAGTGGTCGGGCCGGGCGAGCCAGGTGCCGGTGTGGTCGATGACGTTCACGCCGACCTCCGGGCTGGGCAGACCGGCGTCGACGATGAGCAACCGGACGCGCGTCTCCATCGGGGAGTCGACGCCGGGACGGATCAGCCGCAGCGCGTCGCGAGCCCGGACGACGCCGCGGCGGCGAGACAGTCCGGCACCGGGAGGTCGCACAGCAGCGCGGCGGTCTCGTGGCTGAACGCGACCTCACCGGGGAGGACCAGTCGCGCCGCCTGACACGTCGTGATCAGCGAGTCCGGAACCGACGCCGGAATCCGCACGCCCCGGAACGCCCGCGAGCGTGGCGTCGCGGACGCGGAACGGCCGCGAGGCGAACGTCTCAGGGATCTCTGGTCGACGTGGCACCACTTGATCATGACCCGACGTCGGCGAACGGCCCGAAAGTCATCCACAACCCGACCCCACCCATGAGTTGATCATGGAGATATCGGGCTTCCGGGTCGCTGGGAAGGCCGATTTCTCCATGATCAACTCGGGGAGGCGGGGAGGAGGAGGGCGCACGTAGAATCGGTGGCATGCCCCCTGCCTCCGCCGCGTCGCCGGCTGCTGCCTCCGGCGTCGCCGCCGAGGCGGCGCGGCGCCGGACGTTCGCCGTCATCAGCCACCCCGACGCGGGTAAGTCGACGCTCACCGAGGCGCTGGCGCTGCACGCGCGGGTCATCGGCGAGGCGGGCGCGGTGCACGGGAAGTCGGGGCGGCGCGGCACCATCTCCGACTGGATGGAGATGGAGCAGGCCCGCGGCATCTCCGTCACGTCCGCGGCCCTGCAGTTCGAGTACCAGGGGCACGTGATCAACCTGCTCGACACCCCCGGCCACGCCGACTTCTCCGAGGACACCTACCGCGTGCTGGCCGCCGTCGACTGCGCGGTCATGCTGCTCGACGCCGCGAAGGGCCTCGAGCCGCAGACGCTGAAGCTGTTCGACGTCTGCCGGCACCGCGGCGTCCCGGTGGTGACGTTCGTCAACAAGTGGGACCGGCCGGGCATGCACGCGCTCGACCTCGTCGACGAGCTCGACCAGCGCATCGGGCTCACGGCCACTCCGTTGAACTGGCCGGTCGGCGAGGCCGGCACGTTCCACGGCCTGCTCAACCGCGACGACGAGACCATGACGACGTTCGAGCGGGCGCCCGGCGGCGCGCGCATCGCCGAGGAGCAGGTCCTGAGCGCGGCCGAGGCCAAGGAACGGCACGCCGACGCCTGGGGCACCGCGCTGGACGAGGCGTCGCTGCTCGACACCCTCGACACCGAGACGTTCCTCGCCGGCACGTCGACGCCCATGCTGTTCGGCGCCGCGGTGGTCAACGTCGGCGTGCGTCAGCTGCTCGACGCGCTGGTGGCCCTGGCTCCGCCGCCGAACGCCCGGCCCGACGTCGACGGCACGCCGCGGCCGGTCGACGCGCCGTTCTCCGGGCTGGTGTTCAAGGTGCAGGCCGGCATGGACAAGGCCCACCGCGACCGCCTGGCCTTCGTCCGGGTCTGCTCCGGACGGTTCGAGCGCGGCGCCGTCGTCACGCACGCCGCCACCGGCCGCCCGTTCGCCACCAAGTACGCCCGCACCATGCTCGGCCGCGAGCGCGAGACCATCGACATCGCCTACCCCGGCGACATCGTCGGCCTCGTCAACGCCAACGCGCTGACCGTCGGCGACACCCTGCACGCCGAGGGCTCTCCCGTCGCGTTCCCGCCGATGCCGTCGTTCGCGCCCGAGCATTTCGTCACCGCGCGCACCACCGACACCAGCAAGGCCAAGCAGTTCCGCCGCGGTATCGAGCAGCTGGCCGAGGAGGGCGTCGTCCAGATCCTCACCTCGAACCGGCGCGGCGACGGTGCACCGATCCTGGCCGCCGTCGGGCCGCTGCAGTTCGAGGTCGCCACGGCCCGGCTCGGCCAGGAGTTCGGTGTGCCGGTCGCCCTCGACTCCCTGCCCTACGGCCTGGCCCGGCGCACCGACGCCGCCGGCGTCCCGGTGCTGAACGCGGAGGCCGGCGTCGAGGTGGCCGAGCGGCGCGACGGCGCCCTGCTGGCGCTGTTCCCCGACAAGTGGCGGCTGGCGTCGGTGCAGCGCCGGCACCCCGACGTCGCGCTCGAACCGCTCGTCGCCGGAGCCGACTGACGCGCGCGGCCGCCTTCTCTACACTGACGGCCGTAGTGGACGGCCGCGCATACTGGCGGCGACTGGGGGCCGGAGGCTCCCACGAGTCGTCAGTCCGGACCGTGAGACGACCGGAGCGAAGGAGGCCGCATGCACGGCCCGAGACGTGAGGAGTGTCGATGACCGCTCGGCCGCTCTCCGAACTCGTCGATCCCGGCTGGGCGCGCGCGCTCGAACCCGTGGCGCCACGCATCGCCGCCATGGGCGAGTTCCTGCGCGCCGAGCTGGCCGCCGGACGCAGCTACCTGCCGGCCGGGCAGCACGTCCTGAGGGCCTTCACCCAGCCGTTCGACGACGTCCGGGTGCTGATCGTGGGCCAGGACCCCTACCCGACGCCCGGGCACGCGGTCGGGCTGAGCTTCTCGGTGGCGCCCGACGTCCGGCCGCTGCCGCCGAGCCTGGTCAACATCTTCCAGGAGTACTGCGCCGACCTCGGGTATCCGCCGCCCAGCACGGGCGATCTCACCCCTTGGGCCGAACACGGCGTGCTGCTGCTCAACCGGGCTCTCACGGTCGCGCCGAGAAATCCCGGCGCACACCGGGGAAAGGGCTGGGAAGAAGTCACCGAGCAAGCCATCCGGGCGCTCGTCGGACGTGGAACGCCATTCGTGGCCATCTTGTGGGGTCGCGATGCGAGAAATCTCCGGCCACTACTTGGTAACGTTCCATGTATTGAGTCGGCCCACCCGAGCCCCATGTCCGCCCGCAACGGCTTCTTCGGTTCACGGCCGTTCAGTAGGGCAAACGAGCTTCTCGAGGGGCTCGGCGTCGCGCCGGTCGACTGGAAGCTCCCCTGAGACGCCGCGTTCACAAAGTGGGATACACACTTGTGCAACTGGCGTTCGATCATCGTATGCTTCCCGGCGCGGGCCCAAGGTGGTACTGTTTCCGCGGTTGCAGTAACAGTTCCTCGCACGTCCTTGAACGCCCGTGGGATGTTATCGCGGGCGTTTTTCGCTTCTCTGTGCCTCCAGCACTGTGGTAGCGGGAGACGGCGGCAGCAACCCGGAGGTCGCACGGTGCGGCTTCCGTCACCGTCCCGTAGGAGGACACGGCACATGGCACAGGGAACCGTCAAGTGGTTCAACGCTGAGAAGGGCTTCGGCTTCATCGCGCAGGACAACGGCGAGCCGGACGTCTTCGTGCACTACTCGGCGATTCAGGCCGACGGCTACCGCACGCTGGACGAGAACCAGCGCGTGGAGTTCGAGATCACCCAGGGTCCGAAGGGCCCGCAGGCTGACGCGGTTCGTCCGGTCTGATCAACCTGTCACATCGCTGCCCCCGTCCCTCCCGCAGGGACGGGGGCAGCGGCGCGTCCGGACCGATTTCCACTCTGGTCCGGACCGCCTTCCGCGAGCCGTTTCCGCTGCTGGAAGCGCGTGCCGGAGCCTCCGGCCGAGGGGTAGACGGACCGTTCTGTTCAGAAGGGGCTTGATAACGGCCGGGTAACTGTGATTCGGTATTGCCACGTGGTCAAGCAATCGCCACTTCCACTTCATTCTGGAGAGGTGTAGGCCGTGCAGACCCACGTTCTCGCGACGACGGACGACCAGCAGCACCAGCACCAGAACACCGACCGTCACGAAGTCACCAACGACCTGCTCCGCCGGGCGGCCAGCAGCACCGGCCAGCAGCGCCAGCGCCTCATCGACGAGGTCGTTCTTCTTCATATGCGGCTGGCCGAGTCGATCGCCAGGCGCTACTACGGGCGGGGCATCGAGCGTGACGACCTCCTGCAGGTCGCCCATCTCGGCCTGGTCAACGCCGCCCAGCGGTTCGATCCCGACCGCGGCAAGGACTTCGTGTCCTTCGCCGTCCCCACCATCACCGGCGAGGTCAAGCGCTACTTCCGGGACCACGGCTGGACGGTTCGCCCGCCGCGCCGGGTCCAGGAGCTCCACGCCCGGGTGACCGCCGCGACGGCGGAGATCGCCCAGGCCAAGGGGGCGGCACCGACACCGGCCGAGCTGGCCGAGCATCTCGGCGTCGAGATCGACGACGTCCTCGAGGCCAGCGCCTCGCACGAATGCTTCACGGTGGCCTCCATCGACTACCGCGGCACCGGCGGCGACGAGACCCCGCTCGCGGAGACTCTCGGCGGCGACGACGACGGCTTCGCCCGGGCCGAGGCCGTGGTCGCGCTCGCACCGGCCTGCCGTGAGCTCAAGCCGCGCGACCGCCGCATCCTCTACTTGCGCTTCTTCAAGGGCTGGACGCAGCAGGAGATCGCCAAGGAGCTCGGTGTCACGCAGATGCAGGTCTCGCGGCTGCTGGCCCGCATCCTCGGCCAGTTGCGCGACCGGGTCGGCGGCACGGACTCCACCGCCGCCTAGGTGTACTCGGCCATGAGGTTGGTGACGGCGTGTCGGGTTGAACGGGTGAGAGCCCCCGGGTGGGGTGTGGCTTGTCGA
>NZ_QUAL01000122.1 GCF_003579925.1 Jiangella rhizosphaerae
CCGCCCGCGCCGGCGGCTCCGCCCGAGCCGGCGGTCACGCCCGAGGCGGCGGTCACGCCCGAGGCGGCGGTCACGCCCGGGGCGTCGTCGGCGCCGACACCACGGGCCGGTACGCGGGTATCGGCGCTGGCGCCGCGCGGCTCCCGGCCGGCGCCCTCGCCGAGCAGGGGCGGCTCCCACAGCAGGAAGGTCTTCGCGCCGCGCGGCGAACCGTCCTCCGTCACGGCCTCGATGGGCAGCATCCCGATGAGCAGCTCGGCGGTGCGGGCCGGATTCGCCGTCGTCGCCGAGGCGAGGACGAACGTCGGCGACGAGCCGTACATCGTGCAGACGCGCCGCAACCGCCGTAGCACCTGAGCGACGTGGGAGCCGAAGACGCCGCGGTAGCCGTGGCATTCGTCGACCACGACGAATCGCAGCGACCGCAGGAAGCCGGCCCAGCGGTGGTGCGCCGGCAGCATGGCGTGGTGCAGCATGTCCGGGTTCGTCAGCAGGTAGGTGGCGTGCGACCGGGCGACGTCGCGCAGCTCCACGGGCGTGTCGCCGTCGTAGGTGGTGGCCATGACGCCGGGGACGCCCAGTTCGTCGAGCGAGCGCAGCTGGTCAGCGGCCAGCGCCTTGGTCGGCGAGATGTACAGCGTCGTGCCGCCCAGGCGGCGCCCCGTGCGGGCCGCCGTCAGGGCCGGGAGCTGATACGCCAGCGACTTGCCCGACGCCGTACCGGTGGCGATGACGACGTGCCGCCCCGCCCAGGCCAGCGAAGCGGCCTGGGCCTGGTGATCCCAGGGCGCTACGATGCCTGCGGTCATGAAGCGATCGCGCACGACGGGATCCACCCAGGGCGGCCACGCGCCGGGCTTGGCGGCCCGGGCGGGTATCGATTCGATGTGCGTGACACGTCCGGTCCGGTGCGGACCGGTCAGCAGTACATCGAGCAGGTCGTTCGGGCGAGGCACCTCGTGAGTCTCGCATCATGGTTGAATGCGGATGAGCCCGGCACGCGGTGAGCGCTGTGTGTTGACCGATGGAGGCATGGAGGATCTGCGTGGACCTGTCGTTGTCGACCCGTACCGAGAGCGGCCGCAGCGTGGTCGCGGTCGGTGGTGAGATCGACGTCTACACGGCGCCGAGACTGCGCGACCAGCTGGTCGAGCTCGTCGACTCGGGTCACTACCACATCGTCGTCGACATGCGTGAGGTAGAGTTCCTCGACTCGACCGGGCTCGGTGTCCTGGTCGGCGGCCTCAAGCGGGTCGGCCAGCACGACGGTTCCCTCCGGCTCGTCTGCAACCAGGAGCGGATCCTGAAGATCTTCCGGATCACCGGCCTGACGAAGGTGTTCCCGATCCACGAGACGCTCGAGGAGGCCGTGGCCGCCACGGAGACGCCTTAGTTCCCGTCCCGGGCTGAGACCTCGCCGCCGCTCGCGGACGTCGCGCCCCGCTCCCGATCCTCGCGGCCGGCCGGGGCTCGAGCCGGCCCTTTGAGACGGCGTCGTGTGGGTACTTTCACACGACCGTAACGAGGCCCGGCATGGGACCGGCGTGAACTTTGGGTCCATTGCACTCTAGACTCCGCAGGTCGGCTGGATCCTGCCTACCTCGCGGGCCAGCGGCACAGAACGAGCCGATTCCTGTCAGCGGTCGGTCCAGCGGACCGGGCGCGGACAGCTGTTTCAACGCCCTGCCCGAGGGCGACGTCAAGGAGGACGAATGACCGGGCTCAACCTCTCCTATGTGGTTGTCGTCGCGTTGATCGCGGTGGCAGCCCTGGCGATGGCGGCGCTGTTTCGCCGAGAGGTTCTCAGTGCCAGTGAGGGCACCGAGAACATGAAGACGATCGCGCGCGCCGTGCAGGAGGGCGCCGCGGCCTACCTCAACCGGCAGTTCCGGACGCTCGGCATCTTCGTGGTGCTGGTGTTCGGCCTGCTCTTCCTGCTTCCCGGCGATGCCGGTGTCCGGTTCGGCCGGTCGTTGTTCTTCCTGGTCGGTGCGGCCTTCTCCGCCGCCATCGGCTACCTGGGCATGTGGCTGGCCACGCGGGCGAACGTCCGCGTCGCCGCCGCCGCTCGTGACGAGGGCCGCGACCCGGCGATGAAGGTCGCGTTCCGCACGGGCGGCGTCGTCGGCATGGCCACCGTCGGTCTCGGCCTCCTGGGTGCGGCCATCGTCGTCCTCACCTACCAGGAGGACGCGCCGACGGTGCTCGAGGGCTTCGGCTTCGGCGCCGCGCTGCTCGCCATGTTCATGCGTGTCGGCGGCGGCATCTTCACCAAGGCCGCCGACGTCGGCGCCGACCTGGTCGGCAAGGTCGAGCAGGGCATCCCGGAGGACGACCCGCGCAACGCCGCGACCATCGCGGACAACGTGGGCGACAACGTCGGCGACTGCGCCGGCATGGCGGCGGACCTGTTCGAGTCCTACGCCGTGACGCTGGTCGCCGCGCTGATCCTGGGCCAGGTGGCCTTCGGCCAGGAGGGCCTGGTCTTCCCGCTGATCGTCCCGGCGCTCGGTGCGCTCACCGCGGTGCTCGGCATCTACCTGACCCGGCCGCGGGCCGGCGAGAACGGCCTCACCACGATCAACCGGGCGTTCTACATCTCCGCGGTGGTATCGGCGGTGCTGTGCGCCATCGCGGCGTTCGCGTACCTGCCCGACAGCTTCGCCCAGCTCGACGGCGGCCTCGGCGACCACGACGGCGACCCGCGGATCCTCGCGACCGTCGCCGTGTTCCTCGGCATCGTGCTGGCCGGCGTCATCCTGTGGCTGACCGGCTACTTCACCGGCACCGACAAGAAGCCGACCGAGGACGTCGCCAAGACGTCGCTCACCGGCCCGGCCACGGTCGTCCTGTCGGGTATCGCACTGGGCCTCGAGTCGGCCGTCTACACCGCGATCGTCATCGGTGGTGCGGTGTACGGCACGTTCCTGCTGGGTGACGGCTCGGTCGAGCTGTCGCTGTTCCTCATCGCGCTGGCCGGCACCGGCCTGCTGACCACCGTCGGCGTCATCGTCGCGATGGACACCTTCGGCCCGGTCAGCGACAACGCCCAGGGCATCGCCGAGATGTCCGGCGACGTCGACGGCGAGGGCGCGCAGATCCTCACCGAGCTGGACGCGGTCGGCAACACCACGAAGGCCATCACCAAGGGCATCGCCATCGCGACGGCGGTCCTGGCGGCGACGGCGCTGTTCGGCTCCTACATGGACGCCATCTCGCGCGAGCTGGTCAACGTCGGCGGCGACATCGCCGGCGAGACCTCGTTCATCCTCGAGATCGTCTCGCCGAACGTCCTCATCGGCGTGGTCATCGGTGCCTCGGTCGTGTTCATGTTCTCGGGCCTGGCCATCAACGCCGTCGGCCGCGCCGCCGGTGCGGTCGTGTTCGAGGTGCGCCGCCAGTTCCGCGACGACCCGGGCATCATGGCCGGCACGTCGACTCCGGCGTACGGCCGCGTCGTCGACATCGTCACCAAGGACTCGCTGCGTGAGCTCGCGACGCCGGGTCTGCTGGCGGCGATGGCCCCCATCGCGGTCGGCTTCGGCCTCGGCGTCGGCCCGCTGGCCGGCTACCTGGCCGGCGCCATCGCGACCGGTGTGCTGATGGCGGTGTTCCTGGCCAACTCCGGTGGCGCCTGGGACAACTCGAAGAAGCTGGTCGAGGACGGCAACCACGGCGGCAAGGGCTCCGAGGCCCACGCGGCCACCGTCATCGGCGACACCGTCGGCGACCCGTTCAAGGACACCGCCGGCCCGGCCATCAACCCGCTGATCAAGGTCATGAACCTGGTCTCCGTGCTGATCGCGCCGGCCATCGTCTCCATGACGGTGGGTGCGGACGCCAACGACGGGCTGCGCTACACGATCGCGCTGGTCGCGGTCGCGATCATCATCGGCGCGGTCTGGTTCTCCAAGCGCCGCTCTGCCGTCATCGGCGACGAGCAGCCGGCTCGGGAGGGCGCGGCGGTCTGACCGCGAGCAGGCGGATCGTCACGGGGCCGTCGCCGGTGGCACCGCCCTCGTCGCTGTCCTGATCGTCGAGCGTACGGCGGCCGTTCCCTTCGGGGGACGGCCGCCGTTCCATGTCCGCCGCGGGGTACTCGCTGCCCGAGGATGTGGGCACGCCTCCGATCGCCTACATCACGAGGATTACGTGAGCATCAACATGACTGTAGGGGTGTTGACGCTGGGGTAATCCTCGTGATGGCCCCCGAATCACGGTGAAATCTCACCAAGTGGACGCTCAACGACACCAACGCCACACCGTAACGGAACCAACGCCGCGGGTGTCGTCGCCGCTCTTCCCCCGTCCCCCTGATAGCTGCACGCGGCCAAGACGATCGGGCAGCAGGGGGACGGCCCAACGTGACGATGCCGGCCACGGTGTCAGCGACGGCGGGTTGCCTGGCCGCCTCAGCGGACGGCGGCAACCGAGATGACGGCGCCAGGATGACGGGTGTCGTCGACGGTGGCCGCCGGTACGCCGGACGACCGCAGCTCGCCCACCAGCGCCGCCGCGGCCGTCGTCGGGGCGAACGCATGCACCCCGACCGGCGCGCCGCTCAGCTCGAATCGGGGCGCGAGCCTCGTTGCCAGTCGTGACCGGCGTTCGTCGTAGACGCGACGGGCTCGGCGCAGATGCCGGTCCAGGCCGCCGGACTCGATCAGAGCGGCGACGGTCAGCTGCAGCACCGCCGACACCCCCAGGTCGGAGTCCTCGCGCTGCTCGCGGAGACGGTCGGCCACGGACGGGGGCGCGACGATCCAGCCCAGCCGCAGCCCCGGCGCGAGCAGCTTGGACAGGGACCCGGTGAACACGACCAGGTCCGGCGCCAGCGCCTGGACCGCCGCCGGCACGACGCCCGGGGCGGCGAGGTGCGAGTCGTAGTCGTCCTCGACGATCCAGCGGCCGGCGGCGCGGCACGCGTCGACGAGCGACCGTCGCCGCGGCGCGGACAGCTGCACGCCGGTCGGGTACTGGTGGCTCGCCGTGATCATCACCGCGCCGGCGCCCGACGCGGCTCCGGCCGGAGCCGGTCCGCCGTCGGCCGGAGCCGGGCCGCTACCGCCGGCCCGAGCGTCCGGCAGCAGCGCCGGATCGAGGCCGTCGGCGTCGATCGGCACCTCCACGACCTCGACGCGCCGCCGGACCAGGTGATGCGTGGTGCCGGGTGAGCAGGGCCGCTCGACCGCCCAGGTGCCCACGCCGAGCACCGTCGCCAGCATCCACATCGCGTGAGAGACGCCGCCGGTGACGTGGATCTGGTCCGGTTCGGCCGAGACGCCGCGGGTGCGGGCGAGCCAGTCGGCCAGCACCGCGCGCAGCCGGGGATGCCCGGCCGGATCCGGATAGCCGAGGTCGCGCTCGGAGATGCCGGCCAACGCGGCGCGCGTCGCGGCGGCCCAGGCCCTATGGGGGAACAGCGCCGGGTCGGGCACGCCCGGCGACGGCGGCGGAGCGGCCGAGCTGGGCGGCGCCAGTGCCGGCGCGCCCGGACCGGGACCGCCTGTGACGACCGGCCGGCGCCGCGGCTCGGAGCGGATGAACCCCTCGTCCTGCAGTTGCGCGTAGACCGCGTCGGCCGTGCCGCGGGCGAGGCCGACCGCNCGACCGCCCGGGCGAGGTCGCGGGCGCCGGGCAGCGCCGTCCCGGGCAGCAGCCGGCCGCCGAGGATCGCGTCGATCAGCCGGCCGCGCAGCCAGGCCGCCTTGCCGTTCGGCGGCGGCGGACCCCAGGACGCGGTGAGCTCGGCGGTGGCATCGGACGTCACTGGCCTAGTGGACCATGTGGCATCTGGCCCTGTCCATGGGCCAGATGTCGCACGAGCATCGATGTCATGACCCGATTCACCTCGCCCACCGTGGCCGGCGCGCTGGCGTGCACCGCCGGCATGACCGTCGTGGGCGCCTCGGTCGCCTTCGGCCCGCTGCTCGCCGACTACCCGGTCCTCGCGGGGCAGGCGTGGCGGTACCTGCTCGCCGGGCTCGTGCTGCTCGCCGTCATGCGGATGCGCCGGGTCCCCGTCCCGCGGCCGCGGCCGCGCCAGTTCGGCCGGCTCGTGCTCCTGGCCGGCACCGGGCTGGCCGCGTTCAACTGGCTGCTCATCGAGGGCACGCAGCGGTCGGACCCGGCGTTCTTCGCGGCCGTGCTCGGCGCGGTGCCGCTGGTGCTGGCGCTGGCCGGTCCGCTGTTCGACGGCGGACGGGTGCGCGTCCGGACGGTCGCCGGCAGCACGGTCGTCGTCGCCGGGATCCTGGTCGTGCAGGGCGCGACGACCGCCCCGCTCGGCGCGCTGCCGTACGCCGTCGGCTTCCTGCTCTGCGAGGTGGCGTTCACGCTGCTCGCCGTGCCGCTCCTCAAGGAGTTCAGCCCGCTGCAGGTGTCCGGCGCGGTGTGCCTGGTGGCGGTCCCGCTGCTGGCCGCGTTGGCGCTGCTGGAGCCGGGCGCCGACCTCGTCGTCCCGACGGCGTCCGAGGCGGCGACGCTCGCATTCCTGGCGGTGTGCACGACGGCGATCGCGTTCCTGCTGTGGTACGGCGGCGTCGTCCGGCTCGGCGCGGACCGGGCCGGGCTGTTCGCGGGCGTCATGCCGATCGCCGGCCTGGTCGTCGGGGTCGCCGCCGGGACGTCCGCCTGGTCGCCGGTGGGCCTGGCCGGCTCGCTGCTCTGCGGTGCCGGCATCGCGCTCGGCCTGCGCCGTCCGACGGCCGTGGCGCTCCCGTCCGACCCGGTCGCCGCTGTCGCGCGCCCTTCAGAAAGTTGATCTTGGAGTTGTTCGGCGATCGTGGGGTGAAATGTCCGATAGATGGCCGAAGAACTCCAAGATCAACAGCGGGGTGGCAGCGGCGGAGGGCGGGGTGTTCGCGGCGGGCGTAGGCGAACCGCGCCGCCGTGGGCCGGTCCCGCTGGAGAATCGACACATGGCGGAATGGCTCGACGATCACGGCCTGGTGACCCTGCCCGGCGGCGCGATAGTGCGCGGCCGGGCGCTCGGGGCGGCGGCCAGCCCGGCGGACTTCGCGCTGGTCCTGACGGACGGGACGATGCCGGCGTGGCCGCATCGGCGGATCCGCTGGCCGGACTTCTGGATCCCGCTCGACCGCGCCGACGCCCTCGACGCGCTGCACGAGGCGCACAAGCGGGCGCGTGACGGCGAGCGGGTGGAGGTCGCCTGCCGTGGCGGCCGCGGCCGGACGGGCACGGCGCTGGCCGCGCTGGCGATCCTCGACGGCGTCCCGGCGGCGGAGGCGGTCGGCTGGATCCGTACGCACTACCACCCCAAGGCCGTCGAGACGCCCTGGCAGCGCCGCTGGCTCCGCAGCGTCTCCTGACATGCGCTCCGCGGCGACCTCGCCACCGGCGAGGCGGGCCGCGCCCGCCGTCAGTCGGCCGCCAGGTACGCCGTCCGCAGCGCCTGCCGCGCCCGTGACGCGAGGCTGGAGACCGCGTTCGGCGTCAGCGACATGCCGGCCGCGAGCTCGGCCGGCGAGTAGCGGTCGACCTCGACCAGCCACAGGATGCTGCGCCACCGCGGCGGCAGCGAGGCCCACGCGGCGGTGACCCGCTCCGCCTGCGCCGGCGGCTGAACGGAGTCGGCGTGCCGCTCCCACATGTCCGGATCGTCGTTGGCGACGGTGCGGCTCTCGGCCTTGCAGTACCGGTAGGCCAGATGCTTCACCGTCGCCAGGATGTAGCCTGTGAAGGAGTCGCGCGGGCCGCGGCCGGACCGGACCGCACGCAGCACGAGATAGAACGTCTCCTGGACGAGGTCGTCGGCGGCGTGGGTGTCGCGCACGATGCTGTGCGCGGCACGGCGGGCCATGGGGGACACCCTGCGGTAGAGAGTGCCGAACGCGGCGTCGTCCCCACGAGACGCGCGATCGAGCAAAATGGTCGACTCTTCATGATCCCACCCCTTGATCATGCTGAAACACTCGCTGTGACCAGGGCGCTCTGGCGTCGGGGATGTCCGCATTCGTGCATTCGGTAAACACGTACGTGGTCCGGAAATGCCCGGAAATGGACGACTCAAAACTGACGAAACCTGTTCAATCTGGGCAACTGGGCCCCTTGCTGTGATCGAGATCACGTTTATGATTCGTGCTGTGGTGCCGACGTGGCGGCTCTTCAGGGGTGAGGCCGCCAGTTGGAGGGGGCGATGCATCCATGGCAGAACGCAGGCGCAAGTACCGGGCCGCACACGCCCAGCTCGGGGTGGGTCCGCGATACCTGACGGTGTTGAGTCGCGGCGCCGGAGCGCATCGAGCGCGCGCCCACCGGCCGGGTCTGCGCCAGCGGTTCAGATCGATGTTCGTCGCCCGGTCCTGGTGACGGTTCGCCGCACCCGGCCGGCTCGCTGAGCTCGGCGCCTTTCCCGGTCGCGGCCCGTCCGCCCGGGGCCGGGGAAGGCGCCGCGATCACCGACGCGGGAGGATCACCGGCGTGCCCGTGCGAGGGTGCGCGATCACCTCGACGTCGTGCTCGTAGACGTCGCTGAGGAGGTCGCCGCCGAGCACCTCGGCGGGGGTTCCGGTCGCGACGACCCGCCCGCCCGCGAGGACGGCGACCCGGTCGGCGTGCGCCGCGGCGAGGTTGAGGTCGTGCAGCACGACGACGACGGCGACACCGGCGGCGGCGCGGCTGCGAGCGACGCCGAGGACGAGCTCCTGGTGGCGCAGGTCGAGGGCGGCGGTCGGCTCGTCGAGCAGCAGCACGCCGGTCCGCTGCGCCAGCACCCGCGCCAACGCGACCCGCGCCTGCTCGCCGCCGGACAGCGACGTGAACCGGCGGCCGGCGAACTGCGCGACGTCGGCGTCCGCGGCGGCCGCGCGGACGGCCTCCTCGTCGGCGGCCTCCAGCGGCGTCCCGGCCCAGGGTGCCCGCCCCATCCAGACGACCTCGGCGACGGTGAACGGGAAGGACAGGCGCACCTGCTGGAGCAGGACGGCACGGCGCATGGCGGCCTCGGTCGCCGACCAGGCGCTCAGCGGTCGACCGCACAGCGTCACGGACCCCGAGGACACGGCGACGTCGCCGGTGAGCGCGGACAGCAGCGTCGACTTGCCGGCGCCGTTGGGCCCGACCAGCGCCAGCACCTCGCCCGCGCGGACCTCGATGCTCACGTCGTCCAGCACCCGCGTCCCGCCGAGCGTGACCGACACGCCCGCGGCCGCGGTGACGACCGACCCGGCGACGGGTGGCTCGGGCAGCCGGTGGGCGCGGGTGAGCCTCATGCCCAGCCGCCCTGGCTGGTCCGCGTACGGCGCAGCAGCCAGAAGAACAGCGGCCCGCCGACCAGCGCCGTCAGCATGCCGAGCGGGAGGTCGGCGTACTCGATGGCGGTCCGCGCGACCAGGTCCGCCGACACCAGCAGCAGCGCCCCGCCCAGCGCGCTGGCCGGCAGCAGCACGCGATGCCCCGGCCCGGCGATCATCCGGACCAGGTGCGGCACGACCAGCCCGACGAACCCGATGACGCCCGCGAAGGCGACGCCCGAGCCGACCAGCATGGCGACCGCGACGATCGCGACCAGCCGCAGCCGCTCCACCCGGACGCCGAGGTGCCGGGCGGACCGCTCGCCGAGCGCCAGCAGGTCCAGCGACCGCGCCATGGCGATCGCCAGCGCCAGCCCGGCCGCGACGAACGGCAGCACCGCGACGACCGCCTGCCAGCGTGCGCCGTTGAGACTGCCGAGCTGCCAGAACACGATCTGCTCGCGCGCCTCCGGCGTGGCGACGAACGTCGCGAACGCCACGATCGCGAACGCGACGGCGGTGACGGCGACGCCGGTGAGGACGAGCGTCACCACCTCCGTCCGGCCGCCGGACCGCGACAACGCATAGACCAGCAGCGTCGTCACCAGGCCGGTCGCGAAGGCCGCCACCGCCACCGTCCACTCGCCGAGGAAGTTCGCGCCGGTGACGAACACCAGGCTGGCTCCGACCGCCGCCCCCGGCGAGACGCCGACGACGGCCGGCTCGGCCAGCGGGTTGCCGAACACGCCCTGCATGAGCGCGCCCGCCGCCGCGAGCGCGGCGCCGACCAGCAGCGCCAGCACGACCCGCGGGAACCGGACCAGCCACAGCGTGTTCTCGCCCTGCACGTGCGCGGGCCGCGGCCCGGCGTCGAGCGGCAGGTCGACGGACACGCCGGCCTGCCGCAGCACCCACTCCAGGTTCGCGTCCAGCCGGTGCAGGATCGACCCGACGACCTCCGACGGCGGGATCTGCAGCTGGCCGCGGCCGGCCGACACGATCGTCATGACGACCAGCGCGACCGACAGCCCGCCGATCAGCAGCCCGCCGCGCCCGCGCCGCGCTCTCCGCGGCGGCGCGGCGCCGACGGACGGCGACTCGGGCGGAGCCGACACCGTCGCCGTCATGGCTGGTAGACGGCGTGAGCGAGGGCCTCGATGGTGCGCCCGGTGCGCGGCCCGAAGCTGAGCAGCACGGAGTCGGCCATGTCGACGACGCGGAGCTTCTCGCCGGCCGGTGTCTGCGCGACACCGGGCAGCCGCAGCATGCCGTCGACGCCGCCGATGGACTCCAGCCCCTTGGTCATCATGATGATCACGTCGGGCGCGGCCTCGATCAGCGCCTCGGAGGTGATCTGCGTGAACGGGCGGTCCAGCCCGATGTCCGTGCCGACGTCGACCGCGCCGATCGCGCGGATCATCGCGTCGGCGCCGGAGCCCGGCCCGGCCAGCAGCTGCACCATGCCGCCGCGGGTGTAGAGGAAGGCGATGCGCAGCGGGTCGGCGCCGGCCGGGGCGAGGGCCAGCGCGCCGGCGATCTCGCCGGAGGTGCGCTCGACCAGCTGCTCGCCGGCCTCCGGGACGCCCAGTGCGCCGGCGACCGCGCGGATCTGGCCCGGGATGCGGTCGAGGTCGCGGGCGTCGTCGAAGAAGATCACCGGGATGCCGGCGTCGCGCAGCTGCTGCTGCACCTCCGGCGGGCCGACGCTGGCGTCGGTGAGCACGACGGTCGGGTCCAGCCCGAGGACCGCCTCGGCGTTGAGGTCGTGCCCGCCGGGCGTGACCAGCGGGAGGCCGGCGGCCTGCGGGAACCCGGTGGACGCGTCGCGGCCGACGACGTGGTCGCCGAGGCCGAGGCTGAACACGATCTCGGCGAGCGTCCCGTAGAGGTCGACGGCGAGGATCCGGCTGGCGTCCTCGACGACGACCGTCTCGCCGTCGCACGAGTGCACGGTCACCGGCAGTGCCGGTGTCACGCCGTCGGCGACCGGCGTCACCGTCTGATCGACGATGGCGGTGGACGGCCCGAGGATCGCCCGCGGGTCCGCGGCCGGATCGGGCGCCTCGGCGGACGCGGACTCGCGGGCCGGCAGTGGCTCACCGTCCGCGTCGACCGTCACCCCGAACCCGGGCACCGGCTCCTGGCACGCCTCGACGGGCTCGGCCGGCGGCTCCGCGGTGGCGCTCTGAGCGGCCGGCCGTGCGTCGGTTCCCTCGCCGGCCGGGTCGTCCTCCGGCGCCACGCACGCCGTCACCCCCAGCAGCAGGCCGGCCGCCACGACCAGCCCGCGTCCCACCCACGCCACGTCAGCCGGCCGCTGCGGGCGTCGCGGGGTGCGCCGCGCCGAGCTCGGCGAAGATCTCGGTGTTCATCCCATAGGCGGCGATCACCTCGTCGATGACCCGCTCACGCTCGTCCGGGTTCCACGGCGCCGCGTCGAGGCGCGCGCGGTAGGCGTCCTTGAACGGCCGCGGCTTCGGGATCCGCGCGAAGTGGTAGAACCGCACGCCGTCGCCGCCCAGCTCGAAGCCGTACGTGCGCGACACGATCGTCCCGACGGCCAGCCCGCCGGACAGGTCGCCCAGGTAGCGGGTGTAGTGATGCGCGACGAAGCCGCCGGGCCACTGCGCCGTCTCACGGATGCGATCGGCGTAGCGGCGGGTCGCCGGCAGCGGCTCGAGGTCGTCGACGGCGTCGGCGCTGCCGAGCAGGAAGGCGAGGTCGCGCCGCAGCGACGGCACCCGGGTGAGGTCGTCGGTGACGAACGGCCCGGCGAGCGGGTCGTCGCGCATGCCGGCGGCCACCGACTCCAGCGCCTCGTAGACGAACAGGTGCTGGGTGACGAGCGCCGTGTAGCCCTCGCGGCTGATGCGGCCCTCCATCAGCGCGTTGATGAAGTCCGCGCCGTTGGCGACGTCGTGCAGGGGCCAGCTGCGCTCGCGCAGGGCCTGGGAGAACGTTCGGGGCTCGGCCTCGGCCGGCGTTCGGGTGGTCGGCACGGATGTCTCCTCCGGGTCGGCACTGCGGATGCGAGAAGTATTGCATCTTAGGTTTGCCTACCCCAATGTAGGTATGCCTTACCTATACCGATACTGTGCCCGATATCCGCAGAACCCGACATCAGGTTGAAGGGTGGGACATGTCGAACGTTTCCCGACGGCGCTCGCGTCGCCGTCGACTCGTGACGGCGCTGGGGGTGCTCCTGGCGACGGGGGGCTCGCTGGGCCTGGCCGAGACCGCGGCGGCCGCGTCCGCCACCGGCCCCGAGGGCCAGACGATCACCGTCTCCAAGGTCGACGGGCTCGACCCGGCCGGTGAGACGATCACCGTCCACGGCGAGGGCTACGACCTCACCAAGGGCATCTACGTCGTCGTGTGCGTCAACAACGGCGCAGGTCAGCAGCCCACACCGTGCCTGGGCGGCGCCGACATGGAGGGCGGCGGCGGCACCTCGGCGTGGATCTCGTCGAACCCGCCGTCCTACGGCGAGGGCCTGGCCACGCCGTTCGAGGAGGTCGGCGGCAAGGGCTCGTTCGACGTCCAGCTGAGCGTCGTCGCCAGTGACGAGTTCACCGACTGCCTCGACCCCGCCCAGGCGCCCAACGGCTGCGTCGTCGGCACCCGCGCCGACCACACCCGCACCGCGGACCGCAGCGCCGACGTGCTGCTGCCGATCACCTTCGCCGGCGCCGGCGGGTCCGGCGGCGCCGACGCGGGCGGCGACGACGGTGCCCAGCCGAGCGCCTCGCCGTCGTCCACCACCGGCGCCGCGGGCGCCG